>NZ_JBBBDZ010000004.1:0-425593 GCF_037153935.1 Mesorhizobium sp. CCNWLY176 | reverse complement strand
CAGCACCAGTGTGGCGCTGACGAACAGGCTGAGGTTCGTTGCGCTGGGAATTGCCAAATCCATGATTGTCTTGCCCCATTTTATATTGCACGAACGTTTTATATTGCACGAACAATAGCATTGAGCTGCCTCCAATGCGAGGTCGTCTGCTGCTTTTACGCTTTCACATCGCGCCGATTTCTGGTTCAGGGCTCACCATGAGCCGATATGACCTGACCGACTTGAATGGCGCGTGATTAAGCCGCTGCTACCCAACAGGCCACGGGGCGTGCCGCGCGTCGATGACCGTCGCGTGCTGAACGGTATATTCTGGGTCCTGCGATCTGGCGCGCCGTGGCGTGATCTGCCTGATCGCTGTGGCCCACGCACCACCTGCTACAATCGCTTTGCGCGATGGCGGAAGGCAGGCGTATGGGTCGGATGATGGATGCTATTGCCGCCGCCCATGATGGCGACATCCAGATGATCGACAGCACCTCCGTTCGCGCGCACCGGCTGCGACGGCGAAAAGGGGGATCGAGATCATTGTCTCGGCCGCTCCCGAGGCGGGCTCACGATCAAAATTCAGGCGGTCGTGGACGGGCAAGGCCTTCCGATCCGACAGAGCCTGACCGCGGGGTAAACCATGACAGACAAGCTGCTTGACCATGTTGGAGCTGGAACAATCGTGCTGGCGGACAAGGCCTACGGTGCTGACCGCATCCGGGCATCTCTCCGCGAGAAGGGCGCGTTCACCAATATCCCGCCCAAGGCCAACCGACGGTCGAAACCATATTTCAGCACATGGCTGTGCCGTGAGCGAAACCTCATCGAACGTTTCTTCTCTAAGCTGAAGCACTACCGCGGGGTTGCCACCCGTTACGACAAGATAGCCGAGAACTTTCTCGCGATGATCCAACTTGCCTCGATCCGCCTGTGGCTCCGAGCTTACGAGTCTAAGGCCTAGAAGGTCGGACAATGCGCCCGCCTTCCGTCAGCCTAGAATTCCTGCAGCAGATAGTCGCCGACCTTGGCGGCCTTGGGGTCGAACAGCGTATCCAGCCGGGCGTTGAGAATGTAGGTGCCATCCCCGGCAGCCACGGCGGCTGTTGGCATGGAGAGTTTGCTGGCTACTGCACGGGTGATGGTTGCCGACTGCCAGCCATCGGTGGATGTCAGCTCGACGGTCCGGTTGGCCGCCAGGTTTTGCACCACCAGCAGATGGTCGCCATCGATCAGGCGGATGCCATCGGCGCCGACAAGTGCCTCGGGCAGGTTGACCGGCCTGATATCGGTTGGATCGGTCGTGCTGATCCGAAACAGCTCGCCGCTATTGTACTTGCCGACCAGCAGATAGCCATCCGCGTGCCAGGCAATGCCGTTGAGGTTAAAGCCGTCTCCGCTCATGAAGAGTGGGCTCTGGGCGAAGATCGATGCCTTGCCCTCCGTATCGATCTTGTAGATCAGGGGCGCAAAGCTGTCGGTGATATAGGCGTTGCCGGCCGCATCGAGCGCAATGTCATTGGCAAAATGCGCGCCCTGGCTGAGGCTTCCCAGATCGTAATAGGCCTTGGGCGCGCCGGTGGTGGCGTCATAGGTGGCGACATCAGCCAGCTTTCCCTGCGTCGCTGCCGTAGTGCGCATGCCGGCGCCCGGGTCGGAATTGGTGACCCAGAGTGTGTTGCTGGCATCATCGACCAGCAGGCCAATTGTGGACACCAGACGATCGTCCGAGATGAACGGGGAATACTTGCCCGCCCTGTCGAGCCTGGCGACAAGGCCCTGGGTCACAGAACCCAGCATGAAGATGTCCTGCTTGGCCGAGTAGGTGAAGCTTTCGGGATAGGACTGGTCCGAACTGAAGGCGATATCCTGTGCGAAGGCGGGCGTGGCGAGGGCGAGGATGGCCAGCGCCACACTGGCCAGAAGGTTGCGACGGATCATTTTGCATTCCTTTCGATCATCGATGGCGGTGATCTAGGCTCTGCCCGGACAATGCTGAAACGCCGCTCCCCGATGGGTCCAATCGATCGCTTCGATTGGTCCGCCTCTTGCGGGCAGGCCCGTAATCACCCACGGCGGCCACCCATCAACCCCCTCGATTGCACCAAGACACAACATCGATTTGTGCTGTGTGCTTGCCATGAGCATGGTCCTGACAGGCAGCGACCGCCCATTCGAGCGATAGCGCGGAGCCCGAACAAGGATTGAACCCGATGATGGAATTCTATTTTCACGCCACACCCAATTCGATGAAGGTGGCCGTGCTCCTCCAGGAGCTCGAGCTGCCGTTCACCGTCAAGCCGATCGACATCTTCAAGGGCGAGCAGCACAGTTCGGCCTTCAAGGCGATCAACCCGAATGCCAAGGTCCCCGCTATTGTCGACGGCAAAACCGTGGTGTTCGACTCCCATGCGATCCTGCTCTACCTGGCAGACAGGCATGGTGCATTCTTGCCGGAAGACCGGACGGAATACGCCACCATGCTGTCCTGGCTCATGCTGGTGGCGACGGGCCTGTCGCCATTCTCGGGCCAGGCCATTCACTTCATGCATTATGCGCCCGAGCAGATCCCCTATGCGATCAATCGCTATACCAAGGAAGTCGCGCGGCACTATGCGGTGCTCGACCACCGCCTGGCTCAAACCCGGTACCTGGCAGGCGACAATTACACGATTGCCGACATGGCGCTCTGGGGTTGGGCGGCATCGGCCGGCTACATCTTCGGGGCGGATGGCTTGACCGCCTATCCCAATGTCGAGCGCTTCATGGCCGAAATGGCAGCGCGTCCCGCTGTTCAGCGCGCACTGGAGATGAAGTTGGCCCATGTCTTCAAGGGCGAGCTGGACGACCAGGCGCGCAAGGCTATGTTCCCGCAGAACGATAAACGGGCCGCCTGACCATAGGGCGCATCATTCGGCGTAGTCCGTCAGGCCCTTGATCAGCGCATCCATGACGAGCCGAACGCGCCGGACATGCTGCACGTCCTCGTGGGCAACCACCCATGTCTCAAATGCCATATTGAAAGCGTCGGGCAAGACGTGAACGAGGTCGGGATCGCGGGCTGCCAGTCCGATATGGCAGACGCCGATCCCGATGCCGGCACGGATCGCGGCCAGCTGGCCGAGATCGCTGTCGGTGCGAAAGATGAAGTCCTCGGCCCCGAATGGGAGCCCGCTGGCCCGCAATGTGCGAATGCCCGGCGTCTCGGTTTCAAAACCGATCAGGCCCAGCCGCTTGACGTCTTCGATGGTTTCGGGACGGCCATGGCGATCGAGAAAGCGGCGATGGGCATGAAGCCCAAGCCGGACTGCGCCGATATGCTTGGCCACAAGCGCATCCTGCGCCGGCCGAACCATGCGGATGGCAATGTCGGCCTCGCGGTCCAGCAGGTTTTCACTGCGGTTGCTGAGCCCAAGTTCGAGCACCAGCCCGGGATGGAGCCGGCGCAGCTCGGCCAGCATGGCGGGCAACACTTCCACGCCCACCACCTCGCTTGCCGTGATCCGCACGGTGCCCGCATCAGAGCTGGCCTCGGCCGAGGCGGCGCGCGCAAAGGATTGAGCTGCCTTGGACATGGCCTCCACATGCCCAGCAAGCTCCATGGCAATAGGGGTCGGCAGCAACCCGGCCGGCGAGCGGATGAACAGCACGACACCATGTTCGCGTTCCAGATCCTCAATGCGACGGCGCACTGTGGGCTGGGCGATTTTGAGCGAACGTGCCGCGGCCGAAAGGCTTCCCTCGCGCATCACAGCAAGAAATGCGCGCTGGCGCTCCCAATCTGACGCAGTCTCCGACGGCTTGGTGTTCATACATTTTATACTAGCCGCCTGAAGGTTTATGTCAATTTTGATTGTGCTCGCAGACCGTCATATTCGGCTCACAAGCAAAAGGAGCCCAAAATGATCCTACTCACAGGTGCCAGCGGTTCGGTCGGCTTTGAACTGGCCAAGCTGATGTCGGCGCGAGGCATCGCCGCCAAGGCGATGGTGCGGTCCGAGGCCGCCGCAGGAAAGCTCAAGGGACTGGCCGGTATCGAGCCGGTTGCCGGTGACTTCGACGATCCGGCATCGCTGGATGCGGCGTTGCAGGGCGTGGAGCGCGCGTTTCTCGTCACCAACTCGACCGAACGGGCCGAGATCCAGCAACTGGCCTTCCTAGCCACCGCGAAACGCGCCGGCGTGCGCCACATCGTCAAGCTGTCGCAACTCCATGCCGCGACGGATTCGCCGGTGCGCTTCTTGCGCTATCACGGGGCCGTGGAGCAGGCGATCCGCGCCAGCGGGATCGCTTACACCTTCCTGCGGCCCAACCTGTTCATGCAGGGGCTGCTCGGCTTTGCCGACACCATCGCCAATACGGGTAAGCTGTTCGCCCCTATCGGCGCGTCCAAGATCAGCCTGATCGATATCCGCGATATTGCAGCGGTTGCCTTCGCGGCGCTGAGCACGCCGGGGCACGAGGGGCAAGTCTATGACCTGACCGGGCCGGATGCCCTGACCCATGACGAAATCGCGACCCAGATCGGCGCGGCAATCGGCCAGCCGGTCAGCTTTGTGCAGATTCCGCCCGACACCATGCGACAGGCCGCCATCGATGCAGGTTTCCTCAAGTGGCAGGCCGACGGGCTGATCGAAGATTACGCCCACTATGCCCGGGACGAAGCTAGCGCAGTGAGCCCGGACGGCCCATCGGTGATCGGCCAGCCGGCACGCCCGTTCGCGGCATTTCTCGCCGACTACAAAAGTGTTTTCACCACAAATCAGGGCGCTGAAAAATGAATCGACGCGATATGATAGGCGCTGCGTTGGCGGCAATTCCGCTACTGGGGATGACTGTGATGAGCACTGCACAGCCGACGAACGACAACGAGTTGGCCAGGATCTGGGACAAATGGATCGCCATGTGGAATGGCGATCTGGCCATCTCTGACCAGATCATCGCGCCGAACTACAAGCTGCACATGTCCCCGCTGGGTGGCGAGGATCTGTCGATCTATGCCGGACCGGAGGGCATGGCCGGCTGGATCGGCCAGTTGCACGCCGCCATCGATCCGTTCGTCTTTGAAGTTCAGGTCCAGCCCTTGTTCGGTGATGGCATGATCGCGGGACGCTGGCTGGCGAGCGGCACATACAAGGGCGGGTTCCCCGGCGCCAAGGCCGCGCCTGGCACGGCCATCAGGTTTGCGGGCGCCGATTTCCTGCGCGTCGAGAACGGCAAAGTTCTCGAATATTGGCTGAGTTCGGACCAGCTCGACCTGATTAAGCAACTCGGCGTAATGGGTTGAAGAGTTCTCTTGGTAGAGCTGCGATAACGCGCGATGCTCTGGACTTCATCTCTCGGAGAGGATCGCCTATGCGCCAGGGACCGAAGCCCTCGTCCGGATTGGAGTTCAAATCGATCGACTTCACCACCGGTTCCTCAGTGCTTTGCTGAAGGACTGGAGCGGACCTCTAGAAATCACTATGAAACAATCTAGCCGTGACCTGATAGGTGGTGCGGAACGTAGGGTTCCTCGAGCTTTTCAATCTGCGCAGGGCTGAGAACCAGCTCCAGTGCTCCCAATGCATCTTCGAGGTGCTTGGGCTTCGTTGCGCCGACGATTGGTGCTGTGACGCCTTGTTTATGAAGTAGCCATGCAAGCGCTACTTGCGCCCGCGGCTGATTGAGAGCTTCTGCGATTTCACCCACGCGGTCCACGACAATCCTGTCTGCATCTGCGGCTTTGCTGTAATAATTTGCGCCGACGTTGTCATGAGCGGCACGCTCGGTGGCGGGTTCATCTAACCAAGGTCTCGTCAGTCTTCCCCTCGCGAGAGGCGACCAGGGAATAACCCCGATGCCTTCGGATATGCAGAGAGGCAACATCTCCCGTTCTTCCTCGCGATAGAGGAGATTGAGATGGTTCTGCATGGAAACAAATGGAGCCCAGCCTCTCTCCCGCTGAATGCCAAGCGCCTTCATGAATTGCCAGGCAAACATGGAAGACGCGCCAAGATAGCGGGCTTTTCCGGATTTCACCACGTCATTCAACGCTTCGAGCGTTTCTTCGATCGGCGTGAAATCATCCCAGCGGTGGATCTGCAAAAGATCTATATAGTCTGAGTTCAATCGCTTTAGGCTATTTTCAACCTCGGTAAAAATCGCCTTCCGGGATAGACCGCCTGCATTCACATCAGATGACATCGGATAGAAAATCTTGGTCGCAAGAACGACGGCATCGCGCGAAGCGAAGTCTCGGATTGCCCGCCCCAGTACTTCTTCGCTCGCGCCATCGGAGTAGACATTCGCAGTATCAAACAGGTTGATCCCCGCTTCGATTGCCTTGCGAATGTACACCCTACCTTCTTCTTCATTGAGGACCCAGCTGTGGTTGCCTTTGTTTGGGTCACCGTAGCTCATACACCCAAGACCGATGCGAGAGACCTTAAGGCCGGTTTGCCCCAAGTTGATATACTTCATGTCAAAACCTACTGAACGAACAACGCAGGGTCCATGGAGACCGGCGTCGAGGGGATGAGGGGAGCGAAATCCATCTGATCGAGAATATCGCGACGGATGTCGATGCCTGGCGCAACTTCAGTGAGAACAAGCCCTTGATCCGTGAGCCGGAATACCGCCCGTTCCGTCACCAGGAGCGCCTCATGGCTGAGCTTCAATGCCTGCGAGCCGGAGTATGTGATCTGTTCAACCTTACGAACAAGTTTGCGCACCTGTCCGGGTCGGCGCACGTTTATCTCGCCGTTCTCGATAGCAATGTCCGCTCCCTTGGTATCAAAAGTACCGCAAAAGACGACCTTGCGTGCGTTCTGTGCGATATCCATAAAACCTCCAGGCCCGACCGTCAGGCCACCAAGCTTGGAAACATTGACATCACCCTCCGCATCGATTTCTCCGAAGCCGAGGAATGCGACATCCAGCCCCCCTCCAGAATAGAAATCGAACTGCGACGGCCCGTCGATCATTGCGCTAGCACTGCGGGCGAATCCAAAGTGCAAACCTACCAGCAGCGATCCGCCATAGGTTCCATGTTCGATGGTCTGGTAATAACGGTCGACCTCGCCTCTGCTGGCGATGATCTTGGCCACGCCTTCACCGATGCCGACTCCGAAGTTGATGACTGCGTTATCAGTCAACTCCAGATGTGCTCTTCTGGCGATAACCGCGCGTACCCCCAACTCTTCCACGGCCTCGGTGGGCGTGGGGCCGCGGTATTCACCGGATATAGTGGGGTCATACCCAATCTCGTAGCTCATGCGCTGTTCGGGGTCGACCACCACGGCATCAACGATCGCACCCGGTACCCGAACAGAACGGGCAGGCAAAGTGTTGCGATCTACCGCCGTTCGGACCTGTGCAATCACGATTCCGCCCGAGTTGTGAGCCGCGAGCGCAGCAGCGTACACGTCGATATTGGCCGCTTCCTGGTCAAGAGAGATATTGCCATCCGCGTCCGCGAACGACCCCCGAATGATGGTCACGTCCACCGGAAAGGATTTGTACCAAAGCAACTCCTGACCACCGATATTGACCAGCTCAACCATTTCGTCCTTGGCGGCATCGTTCATTCTACCGCCTTGATGGCGCGGATCTACAAATGTCCCAAGCCCGACGTGAGTAAACAAACCCGGCCGTTTGCCGCCAATTTCACGGTACAGCTGCATGACGCAGCCACTTGGAAGAACATATGCTTCGATCTCATTGTCGCGTGCGAGTTCCTGCATGCGAGGAGACCAGACCCAGTGGCCACCAACTACTTTCTTGACGAGGCCCTTATGCGCGAAATGGTTCATCCCCTCGGATTTCTTGTCACCTATTCCGAGAGCATGGATTACGTTGAGGTTTCTTGGACTGCCGGTTTCCTGAAATTTCCGGGAGATCGCCCTAAATACGTGCGTAGGCTCCATCAGCCCTCCACCGCCACCAATCAACGCAACAGTGCTTCCGTTGCGTATCATATCGACCGCGCTCTCTGCCGACATAAACTTGTTGCGGGTCATCCGACTGCCTCTGGAGCATCGACGTCACGTCTTGGCACCATCAAGCGATGTTCACCCTCCTGCACGACTTCGTCGTTTTGGTTAAGAAGCTGCACTTCAATGAAGAAGATACCCATCGTGGGTTTGCTCCTCGACGTGCGCTTGTCGGCAATCCGGTATCGAACCTGGAGGGTGTCACCAATTCTGATTGGACGCTTAAAATTCCAGGTCCACCCAAGGGCGATGCCGTCTCTGAAAAAAGCCGATTGCACTTTGAGACCGTCAGTGAGGCTCAGTCCCATCAAGCCATGGGCGATCCTTCCGCCAAATTCGGTTGTGCGGGCATAAACCTCGTCCATGTGAACCGGCGAGAAATCGCCGGCGACGCCAGCGTAGCCAAGCACATGCCCTTCCGTGACCGTAACGCGCGGGGTAAGGCGTTCATCGCCAATATCAATATCTTCAAAAAAATTGCCGGGAAGCATCTTTGTCCTCGTGGAGATAGGCGGGCACTATGGCCATGCGCTGCTAGGGCCGTAAAAGAAGACGACCAGTTGTCTGTCGATTTGAAAGGGAGCGATGGGCTTCGGCGATCTGCTCAAGCCCTAATACCTTGTCGATCTGCGGTTCGATCCCAGCGTCAACCATGAAGGCAAGGACCTCCGCCAATTCAGGCGTGGACGCGCTCTGAACGCCATGGAATTCCCATTCTTTCAGCACGAACAGGCCGAGATTGATTTCAATGGGCTTGCCGTGCAATTCGCCGACAACCGCGCATCGTCCACCTGGTGCGAGCCCTCGCAACGTACCTCCAAATGTCGGAGAGCCGACGAGTTCGATCGCCACGTCCGCGCCCCGGCCATCGGTGAGGTCCCGGACCTGTTGTCCAAAATTACCATCTTCGCTAACGATCACATCGGCAGCACCCACCGATTTGAGACTGTCGACTTTCAAAGCATTGCTGGTGATTGCAATTGACCTGGCACCGACCTTTTCGGCGATCTGCAGTGCCGCAATCCCGAGCCCGCCACTGGCACCCGTAACTATCACACTCTCGCCTGCTTTCAGTCGGCACGATCGGAGCAGCGCTTTGTACGGGGGGCCGTAGACACAGGCAGCGAGAGCGGCATGCTCAAGTGGCAGCTGCTTGGGGATGCGGACAAGATTCTCGGCGGGAAGCGCGACAAATTCTGCATAACCACCATCACGCGTCTGTCCAATGTCACCGCCTGATTGTCGACAAAGTGAAGCACGTCCAATCAGACAATAGTGGCATTTCCCACACGCCTGGAAATTGGATGATGCGACGCGGTCTCCAGTGGCAAATCCCGTCACCGCTTCGCCGACCTCGACAACCTTGCCCGCCAGTTCGTGCCCCAACACGCGCGGGAGCGTCAGCCGCGAACGGATGCCCTGGCGCAAAATCAGATCGAGATGACAAACGCCGCAAAACGCCACCTGGACGATCACCTCGTTTGGTTTCGCCGTCGGCTTGGCGACTTCAGTGCAGATCAAGACCTCTGGACCACCGAATTCCTTGAGTAGTACTGCTTTCACGTATCTGGTCCCAATCGCTCTTTCGTCCTTATCGCGAGCTTTCAGTTGTGGAGGATTTGCCCCAGAAACTCGCGGAGTCGCGGGTTGTCAGGACTGTCAAAGAACTCGAGCGGTGGTGTGTCGACGACAATCTCGCCCGCTGTCATGAAGATGACCCGGTCGGCGACGCTTCGCGCAAAACCCATTTCATGAGTAACGCAGAGCATGGTCATTCCCTCATCGGCGAGGGCGACCATGGTATCGAGCACTTCACGCACCATTTCAGGATCAAGCGCGGATGTGGGCTCGTCGAACAGCATGATCTTGGGAGACATGCACAAAGCGCGCGCTATTGCGACGCGCTGCTGCTGGCCGCCCGACAGTTCTGCCGGATACTTGCTCGCCTGTTCCGGAATGTGCACCCGCTCCAGAAACTTCATTGCCGTCTGTGAGGCTTCAGCTTTCGATTTACCGCGCACTCGCATCGGCGCGAGCATGCAGTTTTGCAAGACTGTCAGGTGGGGAAACAGATTAAATTGCTGGAAAACCATACCGACCTCGGCACGGATGGCATCGACATTTCTCGCAACATTCGTCAGCTCGTTGCCGTCGACGACAATACGACCCTTCTGAAAAACATCGAGATGGTTGATGCAGCGGATCAATGTCGACTTTCCGGATCCCGACGGTCCGCAGATCACGACACGTTCCCGCTCTGCAACCTTCAGGTTGACATTCTTGAGCGCATGAAAATCGCCGAACCACTTATTCAGATCCTCGATCGTTATGATCGGCTCCTTACCCACCGCGAAGTGGGAAACGTTATGGTCAGGCTCGAAGCCGGAATCCTTGTCGGTCATCTTGGTACTCGCGTCGGTTTCTCGGTTCAGGGACGGGGACTGTCCACCGCCCCTGATGGAGATCGTTTGGGTGACTATTCCTTGACACTCACGGGAAGGGCATCGGGGCCCTCACCGGTTGCAGGAAGCTTGGCAATTTCGCCACCGATCCATTTTTTGTAGAGCGCAGAGAGTTCGCCGCTCTCGGTCTTGCGGGCAACGAAGTCGCTCAGATAGTCCGCAAATTCGCGGGACTGCGGCCGCACCGCGAAAGCATTGAATGCACGGGCTACCACAAACTGCTGCGTGAACTTTCCTTCGCCGGCCACCTTGGCAATGTTTCCGACCTGAGTGGACGCGCCACCGATAATGTCCACCTGACCCGAAAGAAGCGCCTGGATCGTTGTTGCATCATCGTCGAAGCGCTGGATTGTCGCGCCTGCAGGCTTTGCCTGCGTGACAGAAATGTCCTGCGGTGTGCCACGCGGAACACCAACCCTTAGGCCACTCAGCCCGTCATAGCCCTTAACGTTGAGGTCAGAACGACCAATGAAGACGGTGTCGTTGTTGACATAAGGCCGTGCAAAAAGAACAACTTTCTGCCGATCGGCGAATATCCCCATGACGGCCGCAAGCATATCCACCTGGCCGGTCAACAGGGTCGCCACACGGTTGGATGAGGTCACCGGAGTAAACTGGGCCTCGACGCCCAAATCCTCTGCAACCATCCGGCAAAGTTCAATGTCGAAGCCGGTGAGCTTGCCTGACGGGTCAGTAAATCCCCAAGGCACCTGAGCAACCTGCGACCCGACCTTGAGAACGCCAGCCTGTTTGATTTCCTCCACAGTCTGCGCGACCGCAGCGGGAACACTGGCAAATGCTGAGGCGCTCGCGATCGTAACCGCAGCGGCCCAAAGAGCCAGCTTTCGACTGACCTTGTTCAAATAGACATTAAGCATTCTTTACTCCTCCCATTTAACGGAATTTGCCGTGGTTTAAGCTTTACGATTGTATTTTTTTGCAAGCCGCATGCTGTACATCGACAGTGGAAAGCAGATTGCAAAGTAGAAGATGCCAGCAACTCCGTATGCCAGCAGCGGCTTGTATGTTGTGCTTGCAATGATCTGAGCCGATCGCGAAAGCTCAACGAAGCCAATGATGGCCGCGAGCGACGTTCCTTTGATAAGCTGTACGGAAAAGCCAACAGTCGGTGCTAGCGAAAGACGGAATGCCTGTGGAAAGACAACGTCCCTCATACGGTGGTGATACGATAAGCCGAGTGCTGCCGCCGCTTCCGTTTGGCCGCGAGGAACGGCTTGGATACCACCCCGCCATATTTCCCCGAGATAAGCACTGGCGTGGAGTGTCAGACCAATCGTCACAGCCGTCCACGGATTGACGGGGAATCCAAGAACCGGGAGGCCATAATACGCCAGGAAAAGCTGGAGAAGCATCGGCGTACCTTGAAAGAAATCGATATACGCCGAGCTGAGACGCTCGAGCAGCTTGATGCCTGAGGTTCTTGCCAGCGCGACCAGCAGGCCAAAGAATCCCCCCATGCCAAAGGCTATTGCCGATAGTATCAGAGTGGCTTTAACGCCAGAGAGGATAACGAGAACGGCATTGTAGTCGAAGCTCTGAATCACAGATGCCTCCCGTTACTTTGTCGGATACGAGAAGTATATTCTCGTAATCATCTTGAATAATGCGGAGAATCCGTAGGACATTATAAAATAGAGGATAGTTATCACGATATATATTTCGAAACTTCTGAAAGTCAGCGTATCGATTGATTGCGCAACGGAAGTGAGTTCCTCAGCCGAGATGGACGATGCGATGCTTGTCGTCAGAAGCGCCAGAATGAACTGCCCCGACAGTGCGGGGAAAATGATGCGCAGTGCCGGTTTGAGCACGATGAACCTGAATACCTGCGGCCCCGACAGGCCAAGCGCTTTGCCTGCCTCAATCTGCCCGCGCGGAATTGCGTCCACGCCAGACCTGATGATCTCGGACGCGAACGCTCCACAATTCAGCGTTAGCGCCAGAACAGCGGCCGGCCAGGCAGCAAGACTGAGGCCGAGTGCCGGCAGTCCAAAGAATATGAAGAGCACTTGAAGCAGGAAAGGAGTGTTCCTGATCAGCTCGACATACGTGCTCGCCACCCATCTCAATGGAGCAATCGAACTGTCCCGCAGGATCGCGGCCCCCAAGCCGACGACAAATCCAAGCGAGACCGATAACGCGGCTAGCGACAATGTCATCAGGCAGCCGGCCAGCAAATCGCGCCAGTAGGGAACCAAAGCAAGAAAATCGAACTGGTATGTCATGGCACTACCGCACCTTCAGAGTCGCCCGCGGCACTGGCAGGGGCCCCGAAAAACTTTCTGTACAGCTCGATCTGAGTGTCCAGCATTGGGGCTCCTCTATGGACCGCCAGTCCCAAGGCGGAAGCTGCCTTGAGCAATTTGGTTTCGGCCGGCTTCATTATGACATCTGCGACAAGACATTCCGGACCGAGGTTTTTCGGATCGAATGGCAGAGGATCGGCTGGAGATAGCCCAAGCGGGGTTGCGTTGATCGCCAGATCGACATTGTCCTGGGTCGTCCCCAGAGTACCAAATGTGACCTCACAACCGGATACTTGCAGACGCTTTGCCAACACCATTGATCGATCAGGATCGATATCCGATATCATTATCGATCTGATGGGAGCACGACTAAGTGCGGCGGCAATGGAAGCACCAGCGCCCCCTGCACCCACAAGCATTACCCGTCTGTTGGTTACATCGTAGCCATTGGAAGCGAGCCCCTCGACGAACCCCTGGCCATCGAAGTTTTCAGCAAACCAAGTCCCGTCGGACTCACGGCGAAAAGCGTTCGCGCAGCCCGCAAGCATTGCCATTTCCGACAAGGTGTCAGCCTGCTCACAAGCCGCGAACTTGTGAGGAATGGTGACGAGTATGCCGTGCAGGTTCTTCCACGACTTTAGCGCATTCATGGTTTGGCCAAAATCCCGGGCCGCGACGTGGACGGGTATCATCACAGCATCGAAGCTGCTGGCCGCAAAGAGGTTGTTCATCAACTCCGGCGCGCGCACTTGGGCCACCGGATCTCCAACCACCGCAAAGACCTTGGTTTTGCCAGAGATAGGCGCAGTCGCGTCGTCTTCATGCGAAGAAGCTTGTCGCAGCATGACTCCTCCCTGAGCCCGTTTGATGCCCCAACGTTGTTATTTGGAACATGTTCCAAATACGTATATGTTCCTGCGATGTCAACACTTGAGTTTTCGTTCCAGCTGGTACATTGTTCCATAATTGCCGAGGAGAGGTGTACCCGCCATGTCCAGCCGCGATCGAGCGTTGTCGATTATCGAACTCTTGGCTCGAAACGCCGACGGCTTGCATCTTTCTGACATCGCCGAGCGTTTGGGATTACCTCGCAGCGGAACTCATCGGCTCCTCAACGACCTCCGGGAGAACGGATATGTCCGGCAGGAACATGAGCGCGGCATCTACACTCTCACTGTGAAGCTGGCGTCTTTAAGCCTGGTCCACCAAGTGGGTACAGGCATGGTCGACCTGGTCTTGCCTATCCTGGACAGCATTGCAGAGCAGACCGGTGAACTCGCCATGCTGTCCGTCATCGAGGGGGAGCGCCTGATGCGAGTAGCCAAGGCACGCGGGGCACGGAGGGGTCTCTTGTACAACCCCGAAGAAGAGCCTGAAGTTTACCTGGCCGCCACGTCCAACGGCTATGCTTATCTGTCATGCCTCGATGATGAGAAGGCAATCGAACTCATCGCGAAACAAGGTCCGCTAAGGGGCGGCTATGGGTCCAACGCGCCCCGCTCTATCAAAGAGGTCATGACCTACGTCCACGAAGCCCGTGAACGCGGGTATTCTATTATCCACGACGTCTTTGAAGCAGGGACCTCGGCCATCGCGGCGCCAATCCGCCTGCCAAAATCGGAACATGTAGTAGGTACTATCAGCGTGGCCGGACCATCTGTGCGAATGACGCGCGATAGGCTTGAGGTCATGGCTCCATTGATCATCTCAGCCGCAGATGACGTCGGACGCGCCGCAACGCGCTCCGGAATGTTCGAGGGACATAGATATTCAACGACTGGCGGGTCCGCCCCCCTTCCCGCTTCCAGCCGTTGGGCGTCGATGATTGGCTGAGTTGGCGTCGCGTTCCATTGTGCAGTCCAGAATTATCTTTCGCTGTCGTGAACTATGTGGGCTTCGGAGGTCGTGGCGGTATTGTGCGTGCGGGTCTAACCGTATTGAGTTGCAGTGGCCGAAATGATTGAAATGAGCTTGTTGGAATGACGCCCGTAGCTCGCTGACCGGGCCGGTCTGCCCTTGGCGATCTGATGCGCCTGGACAGAGTTTTATTGGGACTGCAAAGCTGCAGTACGACCGGAGAACCTTGGATCCCTCCGGCCGTTGGAGCCGTGACGACTTGCTAGAAGTTTCCGGTTCGCCGCGTCAATCTGACTATCTTCAACGATCTCGGGCGCATTCACACCTGGCCTACTGGGAGGCCGATTGTGCTGCCTGGTCGATCGTGTCAGCCACGACCTTCGGCTGCGTCATGAAGAGCGCGTGGCTTGCAGAGACCTTCGTGACTTTAGCGCCTATGCGCTCCGCCATGTGCAGTAGCATAGCCTGGTCGAACGCCTTGTCCTCGGTGGCGATAACAGCCCAGCTCGGCTTCGACCGCCACGCCGCATTCTTCAGCTTCGTTCCAAAGGCCGACATGTTGATCGGGACCTGCGAGTCCCTCATGAAGACCACGTCCGTTTCGCCGACGTCATGGGCAAAGCCGGATTTGAAGTTTTCCGGCTTCACGTAGCCGAAACCGTCATCTGTCGTCTCGAGCACGAACTCGGTAGCAGGAGCAAACCCTTCATACTGCTGGGCAGTTGTTTCACCGGCGTCTGGCGAGAGCGCCGAGACGTAGACAAGACTGGTGACCTTCGGGTCCACACCTGCTTCGGTGATGACCGTCCCACCCCAGGAATGCCCAACGAGAACGGTTGGACCATCCTGCCGGTCAAGAGCACGCTTGGTTGCCGCCACATCGTCCTCGAGCGAGGTCAGCGGGTTCTGAACGATCGCGACGCGATAGCCACGCTGGGTGAGTTCGTCATAGACTCCGCGCCAGCCGGAACCGTCGGCGAACGCTCCGTGCACCAGCACGACATTCTTGACGGCCTGAGTGTCGGGGATGCGATCGGCTGCGTGGGACGTGATATTTGACGCGAGGCCTGCCGTCAGTGCGGTTGCTGCCAGGAGGCTTTTCGTAGCGGTATTCATTGGATTTTCCTTTCCAGTTTTCGGGAGATGAGGGATCTTGGTTGGTCAGGCCCTGAGGACTGCACCTCTGACCGCTCGCGTACGCCCTCACCAAAAAACGCACGCAGAAGGGTTCACGCCGCGGTGCCGGGCGCAGATCGAAAAGGCTGATGACGAGTTGGAATGCCTATGGGAACATAGGCGGATATTCGTTGCTGCCGGGACCCGCATCGCGCCCTGTCGTGAATGGCTGGTCTTTCAGCAGCCTGTTCACGGGATTGGCGCCATCGTCCTTGTAGTAGGAACTGTATCCATTGATTGCCGGCACGCCGCCGAGGTGTGCGTAGAGCACCCTCGAGCCCTCTGGGAAGAACCCTTTCCGGGTCAGGTCGATCAAACCTTGCATCGACTTGCCCTCGTAAACCGGGTCTGTGATCATCGCCTCGGTCCGGGCGGCAAGGCGGATTGCGTCGTTGGTCGCCTCGGACGGAATGCCGTAGGCTGGATAAGCGTAGTCAGGGTTGATCACGATCTCTCCGTCACGGACTGAACGGCCGAGTCCAACGAGGGTGGCGGTGTCGTCGACAATACGGCGGACCTGCGAGCGGGTCTGTTCGAGCGTGCCGGAGGCGTCAATTCCGATAACCCTGTCAGCGCGATCTTGTGCTGCAAAGCCGACAATCATGCCTGCCTGGGTAGAGCCGGTAACAACACAGACAATGACGTAGTCAAACGCGAAACCCAGCTCCTCTTCCTGTCGCGCCACCTCTTCGGCGAAGCCCACATAGCCGAGCCCGCCGTATTTATGGACCGAAGCACCGGCCGGAATGGGATAGGGCTTCCCGCCAGCTTCCTTCACCGACTGGATCGCGTCTTCCCAGCTCTTACGAATTCCGATGTCGAAGCCATGGTCCACGAGCCGGCTGTCAGCGCCCATCAGACGCGTCATGAGGATGTTGCCGACTCGGTCATACACCGCGTCATGATGCGGAACCCATTTCTCCTGGATCACGACGCATTTCATGCCGATCTTCGCAGCCGTTGCTGCCACCATGCGGGTATGGTTCGACTGGACGCCGCCGATCGAGACCAATGTATCCGCGCCCGACGCGATGGCATCTGGGATGATGTATTCGAGCTTTCTGAGCTTGTTGCCACCCATGGCCAGACCCGAGTTGCAGTCATCGCGCTTGGCATAGATTTGAACCTTGTTTCCAAGCGCTGCGCTCAGCCGCGGCAAATGCTCGATCGGGGTGGCCCCAAACGTCAGCGGATAGCGTTCGAACTTCTCGAGTAGCGACATTCTTATGCCCTCACCTGTCACTTTCACTAACTAAAATGTATGCGAAACGTAGTGAAAGGTGCTCTCTATTTTGATTGGAAATTCTGCAAATATCGATATGCTTGAAGTAATACTGATATATTCCGATAAAGTTTTGAGGAATTAATGGAAGAATCTTCCACACCTACTCTCGACCGCACCGACATCAAGCTTCTCCGCGCCTTGCAGGCCGATGGCAGGCTCACCAATGCGGAGTTGGCGAACCGTGTGAACGTCAGTGCCGCGACCTGCCACCGTCGTACGCAACGCCTATTTGATGAAGGACACATCACCGGGGTGCGTGCCGAGGTAGCGCCCTTGGCAGTCGGACTTGGTACATTGGTGATGGTCGGCGTCGTGCTGGATCGCTCGACGCCCGAAAGCTTCGGCGCATTCGAAGACGCAGTCCATAAAATGAAGGAAGTCCTGGACTGCAACCTCGTGGCTGGCGACTTCGACTATCTTCTGAAGATCCGTGTGCGCGACATGGCGGACTTCAATAAGCTCCATGGACACAAGCTGATTGCCCTTCCGGGCGTCCGCCAGACCCGAACCTTCTTCGTCATGAAGGAGGTCAAGGAGAACGCGCGCCTTCCCTTCTGAATCTCACCTTTGCGGTTACCCTAAACCGTCGGGATCGTGCCGCCATCAATGACGAACTCGGATCCTGTGATGCTGCCGGCGCGGTCAGAGGAGAGGAAAGCGATTAGGTTCGCAACCTCCTCAGGTGTCGAGGGCCTGCCGAGTGGGATACCACCGAGCGACTGCATGATAATGCGCTTGCCCGCTTCGGCATCGCCGCCGTGTTCCTTGCCCAACCGCTCTGCAAGGTGCACCGAGGACTCTGTAGCAATCCAGCCTGGCGAAACCCGGGCAACGCGTACGCCTTTCGGCGAGACCTCCTTCGACAGGCTCTTGCTATAGCTGGAAAGCGCGGCCTTCGCCGCCGCATAGGCTGTTGTGGCCTCCGGCAATGGAAGGACGCCCTGTATCGACGTCACATGGATCACGACACCGCTCCCGCGTACCACCATCTCAGGCACGAAGTGGCGATCCAGCCGCACTGCGGGCATTAGGTTCATTCCGAGTTCTCTGTTCCATTCGGCGTCACTGAGAGCCATGAAGCCTCCTGCCGGAGCCGACGAACCGCCAAGCATATGTACGATGATGTCCACGCCTCCCATCCGTGCGCGAACCCCATCGGCGAGGGCTGAACACCCTTCAGGCGTTGTCAGGTCGGCGGCTACAAAGATTGCTTCGCTAAGACCGCCAGGATTGGAGCGCGCACTGGTGACGATTTGGGCACCTAGTTCTCGGAACAACGCAACGGTCGCTGCTCCGGCACCACGTGTGCCCGAAGTGATCAGGGCACGTTTGCCTTCAAGAGTGAGGAACGGGATCACAGGACGATCTCCAATTCCGCGATTTGTTCGCCGTTGAGGATAAAGAAGTACCTCAGATCCACAGGGCTACCGGGGAAGTCACCGACAACGTGACTTGTGACAACGATCCGAAAGCCTTCGGAGCCGAGCATTAACGGCTCTACGGTGTATGTGTACTTCTTCGAAGCACCGGCCTTCCATCGCCGGATCGAGTCCTGCCCGACATAGGCGTGGCCTTCGTCCCTGACGATGGCGCCGTAGATGAAGCACCGGGCGACAGCTTCGGCATCCCGGTCTTTGTCTGCCTCAAAGTAGTCCGCTATGGGCTTGGGTAGCTTGATTCTCATGTCTATCTCCTGCCGGTTGTCGACGTTCAGAGGTTGGTTCGTTTTATTCCCCTCTTGTCGGCAAATTTAGCGATGGACACATGGTTCGATAATCGGGATAAGTGGGGATGTGTTGATACGAAAATCGCAACAATGCCACGACATAGTCTGACCGATATCGACGCTGTTCTTGCCATTGCCCGCAAAGGGTCGTTCCGTGCTGCTGCGCTCGAACTGGGGCTCTCAACAACGGCGATCAGCAACGCGATAGGCAAGATCGAGCGACGGCTCGGCATCCGCCTGTTCAACCGGACGACCCGAAGTGTCTCGCTGACCGATGCCGGCCGCAACTTTGTCGACCAGGTCGCGCCAGCCATGGATGACATCTACCGGGCGATAGACAGCGCCATGTCGCAGCAAAAAACGCCGTCAGGAACCCTGCGCATCAACGCGTTCGCGATGGCCGCCCGCGAAGCCCTCTCCCCTCTCGTCCTCAGGTTCCTCAGGCAGTACCCCCAGGTGCATGTCGACGTGGTCACCGAAGGCCGCATCATCGATATCGTCGCCGCGGGGTTCGACATGGGCATACGAAGTGCGGATCTTATCCCGAGCGACATGATCGCCGTTCCGTTTGGGCACGCGCAAAGCTACGCTGTGGTGGCTTCGCCAATGTATCTTAAACAAAGTGAAAAACCCAACATCCCTCCCGACCTTCTTTCCCTTTCCTGTATTCGGGTGAGGCTTCCGAATGGCGCGCTCTTTCGCTGGCCATTCGAGAAGGACGGCCACTCGGTTCAGATCGATGTCAAAGGACCTATCACGCTCGACGAAGCGAGCCTGACAAGGATTGCCGCTTTGGACGGAGTGGGGATCGGTTTAGTCTGGGAAGCGGACGTGCGTGAAGACATAGCGTCGGGCAGCCTGGTGCGCCTGCTACAGGACTGGACGCCAGCTCTATCCCCACTGTGCCTTTATTATCCGGGCCGGCGGAACCCCTCAGCGGCGTTCAAGGCCTTTATCGAGATGGCACGAGCCTCAGCACGCGAGTAGGTACAAGCGCTTTAATAGCGCTGAGATCGGGGTGTCCGGGATATTACTTTTGGGGCTGTCCTAGGAGATTTGTTCTCTTAGGATGGCATGATGCGGTTAAAGCACTCGAAACTCACGATAATTCAGACCAATCGGCTGTGTGAGCACTTCGTTGCCGGAACGCCGGCCCGGACAGCGGCTGAATTGATTGGCGTCAACAAGAACACAGCGTGGCTGGCCCCGAGGGCAGGCTTTGGAACGACACGACCATTCGCGGCCACGTTCGGCGCGGCACCGAGGGCTGCATCCAAGTCACCCTTCAGGACTCTATCGTAAAGATCACGGGAGGTCCCTGGGAGGATATAAGCTTCAATACCTGGATACCTAGTCGCCAGCCGTCTGAGGACGGGCGGAAGCAAACCCGTCGTGGCGGTACTGATAGCACCAAGGCGTAGCGTCCCGCGAAGCGGGTCAGTTCTTATCCCGTCGCCGAGGCCGCGGACTTCGTTGAGCAGTGATCGGGCTTTGTCTGCGACGCTTGTGCCCAACTCGGTCGGTCTGACCGTTCGCCCTACGCGTATTACGAGAGGTTGCCCGATTTCGGCCTCGAGCGCTCTAATGCGCTGCGTGACCGCTGCCGCACTTAGGTTCTGGTGTCGGCCAGCTTCGGCGATTGAGCCCCGTTCGAGTACGGCAAGCAGGGTCTCCAAAAATCTCGTGTCCATGTGCTTTTATCAGCGCTTCTTACTTCTCGGTCCAGCATGCGGCACCGTTGGCCCCCGCTTGGATGCCGTTATTTTAGGAACTGTGAAAATGCGGTGCATGATTTGCCTCAGCGCTTTCTCAGCCCGTCGACGAACACATCGACCAAGCGCAATGCTGCCGGCTGCCAGTCGGCCGTGCCCTGCGAATAGAAGATGCCGACGAGGGTCCGCAACAGGTCTTCCGGGGAAATGTCGGAGCGGATTTCACCCGCCGCGACCCCGCGATCGAGCAGCAGGCCGATCGCATTGCTCATGCGCTCGAAGGAATAGGCCTTCAGTTCGGTCGAGCCGTGCGCGACGAGCTGAAGTGCTTCAACCATACCCTTCTTGGTCGCCACGAGGCGGACATTGGCGTGCAGCCATTTGCGCAGCGCCTCGACCGGATCGCTGTCGCGGGCAAGCAGCTCCGCCAGCTCGCCGAGGTGATCGACCTCATGGCGATAGACCGCCTCGAACAACGCTTCGCGCGTCGGGAAATGGCGGTAGAGCGTGCCGATCCCAACCCCTGCCTGCCGCGCAACCGCCTCCAGGCTCGCCTGCGGACCGCCGGCACTGAAGATTTGCGTCGCCGCTTCGAGCAGGATTTCGCGGTTGCGGATCGAATCCGCGCGCGGCTTGCGTCTTGTTTTTGCGGTCTCAGGTCCCATTTTCTTCCAATAGGGCTCGTTGCCTCTTGCTAAACGGAGGCATCCTCCGTATAAGTAGATTGCATATCGGGAAAACGCACAAGGCACGCATTCCCAGTTTGGGCCGAAAGACGGCTCGCGCCAGATACTTTCCCGCCCGCATCCTCGGCTGCCATCCGGCAGCACCGATCCATACATCACAAATCCTGAATGGAGTACCACATGTCACTCTCCATCGGCCTCACCATCAATGGTCAGCCCCGCACGGTTGCGCTCGACGACCCCCGCGTGACGCTGCTTGACCTGTTGCGCGAGCGGCTCGACCTGACCGGCACCAAAAAGGGCTGCGACCGGGGCCAGTGCGGCGCCTGCACCGTGCTTGTCGATGGCCGGCGCATCAACTCCTGCCTGGCACTGGCTGCCAGCCTCGACGGGGCCACCGTCACCACCATCGAGGGGCTTGCCGATGGCGAGGCGCTGCATCCGGTCCAGGCCGCCTTCATCGAGCATGACGGCTTCCAGTGCGGCTTCTGCACGCCCGGCCAGATCATGAGCGCCATCGGCCTCATCGCCGAAGGTCACGCCGGAGACGATCCCGAGCGTATCCGTGAACTGATGAGCGGCAATATCTGCCGCTGCGGCGCTTATCAGGGCATCACCGAAGCGGTGCTGGAAGCGCAGAAGACCCTTGCAGAGCGCAATCGGAGGGACGCGGCATGAACCGTTTCGACTATATCCGCCCAGTCAGCGTGCCGGAAGCCATAGCGGCCGCGGCCGTTCCCGGCTCGGCCTATCTTGCCGCCGGCACCAATCTGCTCGACCTGATGAAGGTGGGCGCCTCGCGGCCCGAGCGGGTCATAGACATAACGCGGCTGCCGGGCCTCGACCGCATAGAATGGCTGCCTGACGGCGGCGTTCGCGTAGGAACCTTGGTTCGCAATTCGGACCTCGCCTATGACGAGCGTTTCGCCAAAACCTTCCCGGTCGTAGCCGAAGCGCTGCTTTCAGGCGCTTCCGCGCAACTTCGCAATGCGGCAACCGTGGGCGGCAATCTGATGCAGCGCACGCGCTGCGCTTATTTCCACGACCTCGCAGGCGCCTGCAACCGGCGGGAGCCGGGCTCGGGCTGCGATGCGCTGGGCGGCGAAAATCGCCTGCAGGCCGTGCTAGGCTGGAGCGAGCATTGCATCGCCACCCACCCCTCGGACTTCTGCGTGCCGCTGGCGGCACTGGACGCCATCGTCGAGGTGGAAGGCCCGCATGGCGGCCGGGAGATTGCCCTGGACACGCTGCACCGGTTGCCCGGCGCGACACCGGAGCAGGAGACAGCACTTTTGCCCGGCGAGCTGATCGTGGCGCTCAGGCTTCCAGCCGAAGCCTCGTCCTTTTCGCGCAATGCCCGCTACATCAAGCTGCGCGAGCGCACCTCTTATGCCTTTGCCGTCGTGTCGGCGGCGGCCGCATTGGAGGTCGAGGGCGGCACGATCCGCAAGGCGCGCATCGCGCTCGGCGGCGTCGCCGCAAAACCCTGGCGAGCCCGCGAGGCAGAAGCGCTGCTCGAGGGAAAACAGGCCACAGCACAGGCTTTTGCAGAAGCTGCAGAGCTGGCGCTGGCAGAGGCGCGTCCCTCCGGGGACAACGCCTTCAAGATCGAACTGGCGCACCGCATCGTCACGCGCGCCTTGAGCCTCGCCTTGGAAGGAACGCCGCAAGCCATGCCCGCGCTGCCGGCTTCACCCTTCCCCGCACTATCCGGAGCGAACCATGTCATCTGAGATCGCATTCCCCTCCCCGCAACATCGTCGGCACGGTTCCAGCGCCGGCCAACCGCTGACACGCCGCGACGGCGTGCTCAAGGTCACCGGCCGCGCCACCTATGCAGCAGACAACCATCCCGAAGGCATGCTCTACGCCGTGACAGCGGTCAGCAGCATCGCACGAGGTCGCGTGACAGCGCTCGACGTCGAGGCCGCCAAGGCACATCCGGGTGTCGTCGAGGTCCTGACGCCGGCCAACCGGCCGCCTCTATCGCATGATCCTGACGACAAGATCCCGCCCTTCGGGTTTCGCGTCGAGGTACTGCAGGACGACACGGTGCGCTACGTCAACCAGCCGATCGCCCTGGTAATCGCCGAAACGCTGGAAGCGGCAACGGAAGGGGCAGCACTGCTCAACCCGCAATACGAAGTCGAGAGCGCCCGCACGGGACTGGAGAATGGCGAGCGTTTCGATACGCCCGCGGTCGGCGTCGGCGCGCCGTCACGCACCGCCTATGGCGATATCGATGCAGGTCTTGCGGCGGCTGTCCGGGTGACGGAGGCAGACTATGTCACGCCGCCGCAGTACCACAACGCGATGGAACCCCACGCCGTCGTCGCCCAATGGGACGGCGACCGGGTGACCCTCGACATGCCCAACCAGGCACTCGCGCTCAGCTGCGCGGCCTATGCGGCCTATTTCGGCATCCCGGCCGGTAACGTGCTTATCCGCTCGCCCTTCCTTGGCGGTGGCTTCGGCTCGAAGGCGATCTTGAACGGCCCGCAGATACTCGCGATCCTTGCTGCGCGCATGCTCGACAGGCCTGTCAAGCTGGCACTGACCCGGGCGCAGATGTACGGCCCGGTCGGCCATCGCGGCCAGACCTGGCAGAAGTTGCGCCTCGGCACGGACGGCGAAGGCCGCCTCACCGCCCTTCACCACCATGTGCTGGCTGCGACCTCAAGCTTCGACGAGTTCATGGAGCCGGCGGCCAACGCCTCGCTGCCGCTCTATGCCAGCCCCGCCATCCTCGCCGAGCACGACGGCTTGCGGCTCGATACCGGCACGCCAGGACCGATGCGCGCACCGGGCGAAGCATCCGGGTCGGCCGCCCTGGAAGTGGCGATGGACGAGGCCGCCATCGCCTGCGGCATGGATCCGCTCGAATTCAGGCTGGCAAACTACGCCGAGACCGAGCCGGGCACCGGCAAGCCCTTTTCGTCCAAATCCTTGCGCGAGTGTTACGCCGAGGGCGCCAAACGCTTCGGCTGGTCGGGCCGGCCGCTCGAGCCGCGCCGGATGCGCGACGAGAATGGTTTCCTCGTCGGCTGGGGCATGGGCACGGCGGTCTTCCACTGCCCGCATTTCCCGGCCGAGGCGCGCGCCACCTTGCGTGCCGACGGCACCGCGCTGGTGGAAACCGCGGGCGCCGACATGGGACAGGGCGCCTGGACGGCTCTGGCTCAAATCGCGGCGGAAGCACTCGGCCTCGATCCGGATCAGGTCGAGCTTCATTCCGGCATCTCAAGCCTGCCTGATGGCGGTATTGCCGGCGGTTCCGGCCACACCGCCAGCGCTGGATTGGCTCTTCACAATGCCGGCGTGGATGCGATCGCCAGGCTTGCGGAACTCGCCACCGCCGATCCGGCATCGCCGCTTTTCGGCGCCGGTAACATCGGCGTTGAGGCGCGCAGCGGACGGCTTCATCGCCGCGATGACGAAGGGCGCAGCGAAAGCTATTCCGAAATTCTCGCGCGTGCGGGCCAAGCGGAGGTAGTTGGCACGGCGAAGGCCGCCCGCGACCCGGCGGTTGCCGAGGCCCATGCGCTGTTTTCCCACGGCGCCGTCTTCGCCGAGGTGAAAGTCGACCCCGATCTCGGACAGGTGCGCGTGACGCGGCTGGTAGGCGCTTTCGCCGCCGGCCGCATCATCAACCCTCGCCTCGTGCGCAGCCAGTATTTCGGCGGCATGATCTGGGGCATCTCCTTCGCGCTACAGGAAGAGGCAGTGACCGACCGCAGGACCGGCAGGATCATGAATGCCGACCTTGCCGAGTATCATGTGCCGGTCAATGCGGATGTGCCTTCACTCGATGCCATCCTGATCCCGGAGGACGATCCTTACGTCAATCCGCTCGGCGTGAAGGGCGTGGGCGAGATCGGCATCACTGGCACCGTGGGCGCGATCGCCAACGCGGTCTGGCATGCGACCGGCGTGCGCGTCCGGCATTTCCCGATCCGGCTCGAGGATCTGCTCGTCAATCAGCGCGACGTAACGTCCGCATTCGGGAACTGAGTTCAACCCGTGAAGGGCGGCTTGGGGTCAAGGCTTCTCCTTAGGTCAGGATCAGGAAGGAACCCCAGGTCCGCTTAGGCGCGCCTTCGGCGACACAGCGCCAACGCCCTTGTCACCTTGCAAGACGGCTCTCCCTTACGGGGTCGGCCTTCCGAAACCGAGATGACCTGGACATTCCTGACTTCTCCGAGCCTTCGCCGTCGTGCGGAAAAGGGAAACGTGTTTCGAAGCGGATCAATTGTCCTCAGAAGTGTTCCACTACGCCCCGGCAGACGCGTCGCTGACTAGCCTTTGCCAAGGGAACGAAGCGCGATATTTGCGGCATTGGTTACATGCACCACGGCAAGCTTGCGTGCGGTGGCGGGGTCACGGGCCATCAGCGCATCGACGAGCGCGCCAAGCTCCTTGATGCTCTCCTTGATACGGCCCTCAGCCTGAAGGGAGGTCGCGCGCAGCAGCATAATCCGGGAGTTCAGGAAGTGCAGGCTCGTGCCGAGCGCACCATTGCCGGAGCCTTCCATGAGGCTTTCGTAAAACGCGTTCTTGGCCTTCAACCGATCAAGCGTGTTGTCGCTCTTGGACGCAACCTTGAGGGCTTCGAATGCCGATTTGAGTTTTGCCCGGGCTGCATCAGACGCAGCTTCCGCAAACAGCTCGCTCGCCAGCCCCTCAAGCTCGGCGCGGACTCGGTAGATATCCTCGGCTTCCTTTATCGTCAGGCTGGCGACGATCGGGCCGCGATGCGGCACGACGTCGATAAGCCCTTCCGACTCCAGCTGACGCAAGGCTTCGCGCACCAGAGTGCGGCTCACGCCGGTTATCTCGCACAAGAGCCGCTCGGGCAGGCGCTCGCCAGGCTTGAAATGGCCGATGGCAATGGCATTGCGGATACTGTCGGTTACACCGTGGCGTAGCGGTGCAGCAATGCGTTCAACCTTTAGATTGAGAGGAGTGTCGATGTCTGTCACCCGGATTGTCCGATTGTGATACTGGATGAATCACACTCTAGCGAAGGCTTGGGTACAACAAAAGACAAGAAATCCGCGCCTGGCAACAGGTGCGGATTTCGATTCACCCTGAAGACGCAGATTATTCCTTGCCAAGCGCCTTTTTGATTTGCGCGACATAGGCCTCACCGTCGAAGCCAAGCTCTTTCGACCGGGTATACCACGATGCATAGACAGGGTCAGAGTATTGTGGCGCGCTGGCAGCGGCCTTCAGTTCATCCGATGCAACCCAGTATTCCGAGCCGAGCGACTTCACCTTTTCGACCGCGCGATCGAAATAGGTCTGGTAGGTCGAGAAAGCCTCGTCCTGCATCTCCAGCAGCGCCGTCTGGATCTTCTCCTTCAGGTCGTCCGGCAGTTCTGCCCAGGTATCGGCATTCATCAGGATGACCCAACCGGTGACCGGCGACATCGCCCAATCCTGAACGTGCGGCGCGACACGCGGGAGCTCGAATGCCGAGCCGACGCAGATGGACGTAAAGACACCATCGATAACACCACGCTCCAGTGCAGGCGTCACTTCCGACGTCGGCATCGGCACCGGCAACGCACCAAGCGCGCTCATAAGTTCAGCGGTCTGGGGGTTGTGGATGCGGATGCGCTTACCCTTGAAATCCTCGACTGTGCGGATTGGTGTCTTTGAGAAAAGCGCGGTCGGGCACCAGGCGCCATCGGCAAGCATCACTGCATTCCATTTGTCGGCCCAGATGTTCTTGACGTCTTCGCGCCAGAACGCCTCGCGCACCTTGGTATATTCGTCGATATTGTTGATCAGGCCCGGCAGATTGAAGATGCCCATGCGCGGATCTTCGGCGGAAATATACGTGTGCAAGGCGGCCGACATCGGCAGGCGACCATCACGCACTGCACCGGCAACCTGATTCGCGGCAACCAGCGAGTCGCTGACGGTGATCTGAACGCGGCCGTCGGTGGCCTTGGCAATGCGCTCCGGCAACCCTTGAGTCATTGCCGTATAGACATCGCCCGGCGAGGTGATGACGCCCATCGTAAAATCGTATTCGGGGCGGCTCTGCGCGGAGGCAGAAAATGCCGCGCCGAGAACCAGGGCGGCAACGGCAGCGCTGCCGACAAACCGCGAAATTGCAGTAATCATGAAGTTCCTCCACGTACAGATTGTCTTCGCGGTCGCGTGACAGTCATGTCACTACCCAAGCCGCATCCCTCCACGTACCTCCCCGGTTCGTGGTATCAACATACGATAATACATTCTGTTGCCTGTCAAGCCTGCCTCGTGCTAACGGAGCCGACAAGAAGACCGCCGAACATATCGCGGGACGGGTCGTAGGAGGAAAAATGGCTGACGTTCTCGACGGGCATCTGAGCGAAACTGCGCCTAGCATGGCAACCAACAAGCCCAAGGACACGGGCCTTGCCGGCGGCTGGTTCATAGATGGAATAGACACGATCACCAAGGGTGCGGGCCTTCTCGCCTCGATCACCCTGTTTTTCATGACATGCATCGTCGTCTACGAGGTCGTGATGCGGTCGGGCTTCAACATGCCCACTACCTGGGTGTCGGAAATCAGTGTTTACGCATTCGTCGCCCTGGTTTTTCTCGGCCTGGCAGTCGGCCAGCGCGAAGGCGCCCATATCCAGGTAGAGGTGCTGATCGACAACGTCTCACCCCCGCGCCGCCAGCAGCTGGAACTGATCGGGACCTGGCTCGGCCTGCTGTTTGCAGCGGTGACCGGCTGGGAGATGTACTGCTTCACCGTATCCGAATACATCAATGGCACGCGCGACTGGGGGCTGCTTGCAACCCCGCAGTGGATACCGGAAATACCCGTCATCATTGGATACGTTCTGTTCTGCACCGCGCTGCTGCGCGACATCTGCAAGAAATCCGCACCGGAAAGCCGCGTGCTGCAAGCTGCGCTGCCACTGATCCTGCTGACGATTCTCGTTGCTCTGGCCTATATCGGCCGCACCGACATCCGCGTCGCGGGTACTCGGATGGATTGGGCAACGCTGGTCATCATGGGCGGCCTTATGCTTGGCGCCTTCGTGTGGAGCGGCTGGCGCGTCGGCCTCGCCGTTCTGCTGATCGTGGGCATCATCGGTGGCCTGTTCTATCTGTCGCTCAGTATGTCGCTGCTGGTGACGGGCCTCATCCTTGTGGGCGCGATGATGTTCCTGCTGTTCATCGGCGTGCCGGTCGGGGTTACGATGGGGCTCATCGGTCTTCTTGGGCTGCTTTTCATGATCAGACAGCCGCAACTGCCGATGTTGTCGGATCGTTCGTGGACGTCGATCAACTCCTTCACGCTGACTGCCGTGCCGACCTTCGTGCTGATGGGCTCGCTGCTGGTGCACAGCGGCGTAACGGTCAAGCTTTTCGACATGCTCGTCGTCTGGTTCGGCCGCACGCGCGGCGGGCTCGGGCATGCTACCGTCGGCGCTTCGGCGGTATTTGCCGCCGTGTCCGGATCGAGCCTCGCAACGGCAGCCACGTTGGGCCGCGTCGCGGCACCGGAAATGACGGCGCGCGGCTACTCGAATCGCCTTACCTACGGTCTCGTCGCCGCAGGCGCTACGCTGGGCATCCTGATACCGCCCAGCATCGCCATGATCATCTATGGCAACACGGTCGGTGTTCCCATCACCGTTCTGTTCGTCGCCGGCATCGTTCCCGGCCTGTTGCTCGCAGCGCTTTTCGCAGTGACCGTCCTTGTCTGGTCCTATATCAGCCCTAGCTCGGTTCCGGTGGGCGAGCGCTATCCGTTTTCGGCAAAGCTCAAGTCGCTGGTCGGGGTGCTCCCGTTCCTTGCCCTGATCACGGCTGTGCTGGGCTCGCTCTATTTCGGCATTGCCACGCCAACGGAAGCCGGCGCCGTCGGCGCTATCGCCGCGCTGGTGCTGTGCATCCAGCAGGGCAAGATGAACCTGCAGCAGTTCTACAAGGTGCTGTACGATACAGTCACGGTGACCTCCTTCATCATGCTGATCGTGATCGGCGCATCGATCTTCGGCTGGGTCTTCGACTTCCTGCGTCTGCCGCGTGAGATGGTATCGGTGGTAACCGGCTGGAATCTGGCGCCCTGGATGGTCGTGGTGATGATCGCGATCTTCTACCTGATCCTGGGCATGTTCATCGAATCCATATCGATGATGCTGATGACGCTGTCAGTCACCTTCCCGATCATCGTGGCGCTGGGGCTTGATCCCATCTGGTTCGGCATCGTGCTGGTGATCCTGGTCGAGATCGGCCTGGTGACGCCGCCCGTGGGCATCGTTCTGTTCATCCTGCGTGGCATGAGCGGAGTGCCGTTGCGCGATATCGTCATTGGCGTCACACCCTTCATCCTCCTGATGCTGGCCTTCATCGCCCTGCTCTACGTCTTCCCTGAAATCGTACTGTGGCTGCCAAGCCGAATAAGCTGATGGGGCAACCATGGACCGCCACGCTGCGCGCCAAATCTTTCAATACCGGAGATAGAAAATGACGAAAAAACTCGGTTTCATCGGCATTGGCCGCATGGGAGCGCCGATGGCTCGCAGATTGATCGCGGCGGGCTATTCGGTAACGGTCTTCGATCCAAGCGCTGATGCCATCGCCGAACTCGTCAAGGCGGGTGCGCAGGCGGCGTCCAACCCGGCCGAGGTAAGTGCCGCTGCGGAAATCGTTCTCCTTTCGCTGCCGACGCCGGAGATCGTGAAGGACGCGGCGCTGGGCGCCAACGGCTTGACGACCTCTGCCGGGCTTCGCATCGTGATCGACCTGTCCACCACCGGCCCGCGCGGAGCCAAGGTCCTGGCGGAAGGATTGGCAGCACACGGCGTAGGCGCGGTGGATTGCCCGGTCAGCGGCGGTGTGGCGGGTGCGGCAAGCGGCAAGCTTTCGCTGATGGCTGCCTGTGCGCCGGAGCTGTTTGCCGAGGTCGAGCCGATCCTGCTGAACTTCGGCAAGATCACCCATGTCGGTAATGAACCAGGGCAGGCACAGCTGATCAAGGTCATCAACAACCTGATGTCGGTGACGGCACTTGCCATCGCGTCTGAAGGACTGGTGCTGGCGCAGAAGGCCGGCATCGATCCGGCAATGCTGATGCAGGTGGTGAACACCGGCAGCGGCCGCAGCAATGCAAGTGAGGACAAGATCCCGAAATACGTGCTGACCCGTTCGTTCGATTTCGGCTTCGCGCTCGGTCTTTCCGCCAAGGATGTTCGCCTGTGTCTCGATGAGGCCGAAGCGCTCGGCGTTCCGATGATCGTCGGCAGCGCGGCGCGCCAGCTTCTGACAGTCGCGAAAGGCCAGCTTGGCGCTGACGGCGATCTGACGGCGCTCATCAAGCCGATCGAGGGCTGGGCAGGCGTGGAAGTCGGCGACGGCTTCGGCAGCAAGGCATGACCGCCTCAGCCGCTCGCGAGCAAGGCGTTTCAGCGCAGTTGGCGGCCTTTGCCGCCAGACGCGCGCCTGTCCCGCGGCGTGTCCGTGACGAGGCGATACGCTCGATCATGAATGGCTTCGCGACTGGCCTTGCCGGCTGTCGCGATGCCGCGACCACCCATGCCAGGACAGTGATGGGCCGCTTTTCGAGTGGCGCAGATGCGTCTGTCATCGGCCATGCCGACCGTTACGACATTCTGACCGCGGCATTCCTGAACGCGATCAGCATCAATGTCTTCGACTTCGACGATACGCACCCGGGAACCATCCTGCATCCGACGGCGCCGGTGTTGCCGGTGCTTTTGGCGCTGGCAGAAAAAATGCCCGTCTCGGGCCGTGATTTTCTCGACGCATTCGCCGTCGGTGTCGAGGTCGAGTGCCGCATAGCCAATGCGGTCTCTCCCGGTCACTACCGCCGGGGCTGGCATATCACCGCCAGCTGCGGCGTATTCGGCGCCACAGCGGCGGCCGGGCGTATTCTCGGGCTTGATGCGGACAAGATGCTTCACGCGCTGGGAATTGCATCTGCGCAGGCTTCGGGCCTTGTCGAAACGCTCGGTTCCATGGCCAAAAGCGTCGGCGTCGGCAATGCCGCACGTAATGGCATCGTCGCCGCCCTGCTGGCGCAGGATGGTATGCGGGGCCCGGAGTTGCCGCTGGAAGGTCCACGTGGCTTTCTGCGGGTAACCTGTGACGATCCCAAATTCTCCTGCCTGACGGACGGCCTCGGCGAAAGCTGGGAACTGCTGCGCAACACCTACAAGCCATACCCGTGCGGTGTGGTCCTCAACCCGGTGATCGAGGCAGCGCTTGGCCTTGCCTCGTCACCAGGCTTCGACCCTTCGCTGGTGGAGGCCGTGACGGTTCGTGGTCACGCGCTCCTTGCTGAGCGTGCTGACCGACCAACAATCCGCGAAGGTCGCGAGGCGCAGGTCAGCGCCCAGCATGCGATTGCGGTCTGCCTGCTGCACAGCAAGGCGGGATTGCCCGAGTTCAGCGATGCCGCCGTAGCGGATGCTGCGAACGCCGCATTCCGCAAAAAGGTGCAGGTGGTCATCGATCCTGAAATGCCGGTCGGCGCAGCGCGGGTGGAATTGCATATGGCCAGCGGCGAGGTTTTGGTTTCGCGCATAGACAAGGCGCGCGGCGACAGCGAACGTCCGCTGACCAATGCCGATCTGGAGCGCAAGCTGCGCGATCTGGTGACGTTCGAGGCACCGGGCGTGAGACCGGACCCATTGATTGCGGCTATCCTCGCGATCGACGCGACGGACGATATGTCCAGGCTTGCGCGGCTTGCCACACCTTGAGAAATGGACAGGCCCCGATGGGGCCTGCCGATTTATGCCGCGTGTAGAGGCTGGTCCCCGGCCATGACGCCGCCGTCTATGACGAAACTGCCGCCGGTCACCATCGCGGATTCGTCCGAACACAGATAGACGGCCATCGACGCCACTTCCGCCGGCTGGATCATGCGTCCGATCGGCTGGTAGCGCGACAGCGCCTCGAGCCGCTGTTCTTCCTCGCCTGGGTAGTACTTCGTCAGATAATTCTCGATGAAAGGCGTGTGCACGCGCGCAGGGCATATACAGTTTGCCCGGATGCCCTGCCCCACATAATCGACCGCGATCGACCGCGTCATCATCGCGATTGCGGCCTTGGAGGCGCTGTAGGCAAATCGCTCGTGCATGGCGCGGACCGAAGCCAGCGATGCCATGTTCAATACCGTGCCGCCGCCCCGCGCGATCATGCCCGGCAGGAAGCCTTTCGTGACGTTGAAAAGGCCCTCGACATTCACCCCGAACACCAGCCGCAGGTCCTCGACCGTGGCATCCAGGAGCTTGCCGATGGTGATGGCTGCGGCATTGTTGACCAGTACGTTGACAAAAACGCTCTCTGCCCCGAGTTCGGCCTCGAGCGCAGCAATGCCATCGGGATTCGTAACGTCGAGACGGCGCGACAGAACCCGCTCGCTGCCCGCCAGCGGCGCACAGCGCTCGCGCAGAACATCCGCATCGAGGTCAGTGGCAACGACCGTCGCACCTTCCGCCAGAAAGGCCTCGACCATGGCCAGTCCGATGCCACCGTTCGCGCCCGTGATCAGGCAGGTCTTGTTCTTCAGTCTCATCGTCTTCCTCCGGAAATATTCAGATCGCCGACCAGCCGCCATCGATCGGCATGTTCGCGCCAGTGATATCGGCAGCCTGCGGGCCGCACAAAAACGCCACCAGGGCGCCAACCGCCTCGATCGAGACAAAGCGTCCGGTGGGGTTGCGCCCGTTCAGGTACGCTGTCTCGGCCTCCTCCATCGATAGGCCGGAAGCTTCGGCCTGACCGGCAATCCGCGTCAGGATGGCTTCGGTCGGCACGGTGCCTGGGCTGACCGCGTTGCAGGTTATGCCCGTGCGCGCCAGTTCGATGGCCAATGCGCGTGTCATGCCCAGAAGTGCCGTCTTGGTCGTGACGTAGTCGATGCGGTTTTCCGCACCGCGAACGCCGTAGATCGAGGACATGTTGACGATACGCCCCCAGCGGGACGCCTTCATCGCCGGAACGCAAAGGCGAGCCAGATGAAAGGCCGACGACAGATTGACTGCCAGCGACGCATCCCATTCAACGCCTGTGAAATCTTCTACAGGCTTGAAATGGCGCAGGACCGCATTGTTGACGATGATGTCCACCTGCCCGAACCTCTCAGCAACCGTGTGGGTCATACCCTCTATCGCCTCGACCGAGGTGAGGTCGGCGCCTGAGAACAACGTCGTCACCCCATGCGCGCGGGCAACCTTGGATGCTGCCGCCTGTCCTGTCTCCGCATCGCACAGACCGTGGATAACCACGTTCGCTCCCGCCGCGGCGAGCGCTTCGGCCACGCCAAGACCCAGCCCGGCAAACGAGCCGGTCACCAGTGCCGTCTTGCCCTTCAACATAAAGTATTCCTTCGTTCAGCTTTCGCGTGGAGGTACGTCGAGGCGCACGGCAATCCCTTCCAGCGAAGGTGAGGGCGCGGGATAAAGCCGCATCACCATGGGGTCATGGCCCGGGATGACATGATCGTCCGAATCGGCAAGACGGCGTATCGTGCGATAGCCGTCGAGCAACTCGCCGACATGGTAGACCGCCGGAAATGCCAGATTGTTGCGGTAATTGGCATAGAGATGCGTGGCGTCCGATGCGATCACCACCCACCCACGGCGCGTCCACACACGCACCACCTGCAATCCGCCGGAATGACCTCCGGTGCGGTGCAGGGTCAGCCCGTCCGCCAATTCCGTCGTCTCGTCCTGAAAGGCGATACGGCCGGCAAAGTTGAGCCTGACGAAGCTGACGATATCTTCGACGTCGAAGGGATGCCGCAGGAACGAATGGCACATGCAGGGGCCGGTCGAATAGGCCGCCTCCTTGGCCTGCACATGAAAACAGGCCTTTGGAAAATGGCCGAGCGTGCCGGCATGGTCGTAGTGGAGATGCGTCAGGATGACCTGATCGACATCGGCCGCAGCGATGCCCAGACGGCCTAGCGCCTCGGCGGGCAGGCAGTCCAGCTCCCTGCCCCGCTGCTTTGCGGCGTCCGGACCAAATCCCGTATCGATGACGAACAATTTATCCGACCGGCGCGCCACCCAGACGTAATAAAACAGGTCGGAGCCCGCCTCGTGCAGGTCGCCGCCGATGAAATTGTCGTTGGCCTTGCGTCCGCCATGCCGGGCATATTTCAGTGCGAACAGCTCAAATGGCTCGGGGCCGGTTATATCTGGCATCGTCTTTTCTCCACCTCAGCCGGCCCGTTTGTGCGCCGAGCCAACACCCTCGCTTAAACATCAACTGTCAAGAAAATTCAACATACGATACTACCATAATACAAACTTGACGCCAGTTCATCGAATTGTATGATCGCCCGCAGATTTAGAAAGCCCGGCAGCGGGCAAAGGAGCAGACCTAGATGAGCAGACGTCCCGAATTTCAAGGTGAAAAGTTCGAGAAGGGGCTGGCTATCCGGCGTGAGGTCCTTGGCGCTGCCTATGTCGACCGGTCGGTCGACGCGGCAACGGACGTCACCGCTCCGCTTCAGAAACTGGTCACCGAATGGTGCTGGGGTGAAGTCTGGGGCCGCCCGGGCCTGGATCGGCGCACGCGTAGCTTCCTCAATCTCGCAATGCTGACGGCACTGAATCGCCCCCATGAGATCAAGCTGCACGTGCGCGGTGCATTGAACAATGGCGTTACCCGCGAGGAGATCGGCGAAGTGGTGCTTCAGGCCGCAATCTACTGCGGCGTGCCAGCCGCACTCGATTCGCTTCGCGTCATCGGCGAAGTCTATGCACAAATCGATGCGGAAACGAACGCCGGCGCCTGATTGAGCGGCTTGGGAGGAGTTAGAACTATGTCAGCAAATATCGGCTTTGTCGGCCTCGGCACCATGGGGCTGCCAATGGCTTCAAACCTTGCGCGTGCGGGGTTTGCGGTGAAAGGCTTCGACCTGTCGGCTTCGGCAACGGAGGCACTCGTCGAGGCCGGCGGTACGAGCGCCGCATCCGCGGCCGAGGCGGCACGTGATGCGGCTTTCGTCATCACCATGCTGCCGACCGCCAAGCATATCGAAGCAGCACTTTTCAATGCTGGCGGGATCGCCGAAACGATTGCGGCAGGTTCGATCTTCATCAACATGTCGACGATCCTGCCGGAGGAAACCGACCGGATCGCAAGCGCACTGGGCGAACGCAACATCACCATGATCGATGCCCCGGTGGGGCGTTCGGCCATCGAGGCGGCACGCGGCGCGCTGCTCATTCTCGCGAGCGGCGCGCCTGAGGCGATGAAGCGCGCTCAATCGGTCTTCGACGTGATGGGTAACCAGACCATCGACTGCGGTGCATTGGGCAACGGCTCGCGTGTCAAGGTCATCAACAACTTCATGGGCGTGTCGTTGAATGCGCTCACGGCTGAGGCTCTTACCCTCGCCGAGGCATCCGGGCTCGATATCCGGCTGGCACTGGAGGTGATGCGCGGGACGATCGCCGGCATCGGCCATATGCGCGTAACCTACCCGAACAAGGTGCTCAAGGGCGACCTGATCGCCGGTTTCCCGGTGGATCTGGCGCACAAGGATCTGGGACTTGCGCTGCAGCTTGCAGCACAGGTCAATGTGCCGATCTATATGGGCAGTGCTGCGGCACAGACCTATTCGATCGTGCGTGCAAGCGGTCGCGGCAGGCAGGACTATACGGCTGTCTATCCCGTACTGCGGGAACTGGCCGGGCTGCCGGAGGAAATACCCTACGACGCTTCGGGCGACGTCGAATACAATCCATTCGCCTCGGACAAGTGAACATTACTCGTCATCACAGACATCCGACGACAGTAAAAGTGAAGTCCATATAGGGCTTCACACACTATTGCACGGAAAGGATGCCGACGCGTGTAGCCAGACCGGTCGGGGTCCAGCTGTCCACTTTTCATCGCATGACCGTTTGCGAAGGCAGGACGTCGCACGTCCATCGTCGGAACCCCTTTTTTTTGCCGTGGTCGCGTGCTGGTGAACGCGAACACAGGAACTGTCGATCATGACGATGTCGCCGTCGAAAGCCGTGGAAACCGCCGCCAAAAGCCGATCCCAGACCCCGGCTTTGCGCCATCGAACAAACCGGTTGTAGCAGGTGGTGTAGGGGCCGTAGGCTCCGGCACATCAGCCCCGGGCGAGCCGGTTCGGAAACGCCACAGGATGCCGTTGAGAACTCGACAGTCATCGACACGCGCCACGCCGCGAACCTTGCAAGGCAAGTTTGGCTGGATCACGCTCCATTCAAAATCGCTCAGTTCATAACGCCGCATTCAAGCCTCCAAAAGAAGCCTTGAATCAGAACCCGGCACTAAACGGTAGTCCGTTTATGAGTTTGCTGCTTAGTTCAAAGTCAAGCTAAGGCCTGCGCCGACGCCAACATCGCCGTCAGCGAACGTGCCTGACAGGTTGGCGCGGACACGTCCGTTTTCACTTGTGTAGCCGGCACCGAAGGCAAGGGCCGTTTCACTTCGCCAGTAACCACCGCCCATGGCCACGCTCAACTTGCCTGGTCGATCGTCATAGCGAAGCGACGCCGCCGCAAGGCCGATGGCGGCCGCCGTCCGGGCCTCAGAACGGATTTCGCCCATCTCCTGGTTCAACTGACTGAATTTCTGATAGCCAGACGTTACGCCTGCTTGGTATCCTGAAGTCATGCCCGCGCGACGGGCGTTAGGTCGTGGCCCAAAACCCGATGGCCGCGACCGCTGCCATTATCCCCAGTGCTTCGACCGACCTCCTGGCGAGGTTATCCCTCACTGCATCTTATGCCACTTGCCCATGGTAATTTCCGCAGAATGAGCCCGATTCGCCGGAAAGCCAAATGACGGCAGTTTGCGACCAAACAAGATCGCGATCGATCCTGAGGATGTCGCCTGCGCCAGCCAAAAGGCTTTCTTAATCACGAGACGAACCCGGGCCAACGATTTCCCTCAAGAGTGCGTCGAAAGCAGCGATTTCCACATCGGAAACCTCGTGCGCCCGATCAGGAAGAATATCGCATCGCAAGCGCGCACGGGCGCGGGCCAGAGCTTCGGCTGCTCCTGCAAAAGCGTCGACCGGGATCCAGGCGTCCTTGTCCGAGCCTGTCAGGTAGACCGGCATGCAGTCGAGATCGGCGAAGGGTTTGTCACAGAACGGCGTGCCAACCCGGCAACCGGTCAGATTGACCATGGCCCCATGCCACGGCCCGTGATGCATGGCGTATTCCAGCGACAGGCAGGCGCCCTGGCTGAAGCCGCCGATAAGGAGCGGCTTGGGGCGTTCGCTTGCGTGCGAGAGGTTGGCGACGATCTCTCTGATATATTCGAGCGACAGCGTAAGCTCCTGACGCGTCGTATTCGTCAGCGGCTCCGTCGCGCGCGCGGCATACCAGCTGTTGCCGGCAGCACGCGGCAGCACGAACGCCACGCCGGGTGCGCTCAGCCTGCCAATCACCTGTTCTCCCATATCCTCGGGCGTCTGGGTACGCCCGTGAATGAAGATGCAGTGGGCTTGCGCTTCCTCGAGCGGTGCACCGAGAAACAGAGGTGTTTCATGGAACGACATGGAACCGGCTTAGAACTTTGCGGGTTCCAGGCCGGCCATCAGTTCGGCCCTGCGGTCCTCGAACCAGGGTGGGAAAACCAGCGTCGAACCGATCTTGTCCGCCGGTTCGTCCAGCGCCCAGCCGCCTTCCACTGACCATGCTATCTCGAAAAGCGCGCCGCCGGGCGAGCGTACATAGCAGGACTTGAAGTAGTTGCGGTCCTTTTGGTCCGAAACGTCGGTGAAACCGAGACCTTCCAGATGCGCCTTCAGGCGGAGCTGGTTTTCCTCGTTACCCGTGTTGAGCGCGAGGTGGTGGATTGTGCCGCCGGCAAGCGTCCAGGTGCCCTGCCGGCCATCTGCCGTCTCGTGCAACACCTCCACCACGCTGCTCGGTCCGCCTGCGTTGGGCACGGAGAACATCAGCCCCTCATCGCTGTCCGCTTCCTTCTTCATGTCGATGCCGACTGTCAGGAAATCGTCCATGGAGGTGCGATCGAAGACGGCGATCGCCACGCCATAGATGCCCTTGATGCCGTGCTCGGCCGTAACGCCCTGTGCCTCGTTAACGATAGAGGGGCGGTTATCGGCCGGATTCTCGACCAGTTCATGCGGAATGCCGCAGGGATGCTCGAACGCAACGCGGCCGATGCCAAAGCGGCTTATCTTGGTGGCGTTGATACCGTACTTGTTCAGCCGGTCGACCCAGTAGTCCGCGGCTCCGACAGGGATCGCCTGCTGGATGATTTTCGACTGGTTGGTGCCGCGCCTGCCATAGACCGCGGGTTTACGAAACGGGAAGGTGGTGATGATGGTGGAGGCGTCGCCCATCCTCGAGCCATAATAGAGATGGTAGACGGGGATCGTTCCATCGAACAGCACGGTGCGCTTGACCGAATAGAGCCCCAGCGCCTTCGTGTAAAAATCGTAGTCTTCCTGCACGCCGTCGGTGCAAAGCGTCAGGTGATGATATCCGCTGACAAATGCCATCTTGCTCCTCCTTAAAAATGGCCTTTCATTCCCGAGAGCTGGCGGGCTCCTCTCCCGCTTATCCCTCCGGCGGCGGTCGCTGCCGGAAGTCCGGCCGCTACAACGCCTCATGATGCAATAATCTAACCCATCCAGTTCTGCTGTTGATGAGAATATTCATCAAGGGTATAGCAAATTGCTATGAAAATTGTTGAGCACCATCTCGTCCAGCTTGCCGCCGTCATAGAAACCGGGGGCGTGACGGAGGCTGCAGCGATGCTTGGTATGACGCAGTCGGCGGTGTCGCGCACGATCTCCGTTCTTGAGAAGCGCATAGGCGAGCCTCTGTTCGTATCCGGCCGCCGCCCGATGCAACCAACGCCGCTCGGCGAGCAACTCGGCCTGCAGGGCAGGTCGATCCTGGCCTCGTCGCGCAAGGCTGCAGAGATCGTCCGCAGCTTCAAATCCGGCTCCGCAGGCCGCGTAAGAATCGGTGGCGTGCCCTTCTTCATGGATGCGATCGTCTCGCTGATGATCGCATCCTTTCAGCGTGACGAGCCGGGCATCATGATCGACCAGTCCTACGGCAACTATTCAGATCTGGTGGGAGCACTCGATTCCGGCCAGATCGATTTGGCGATCACGCCGACAGGATCGGTGGATATGAGGGTCGACCATCTTTTCGAACCCATTCTTCCGGCGCGCAACGTACTGGCCTGCGGCGCCGGTCATCCTCTGGTGCGCAAGCGCAACCTGGCGACGGAGGACATGGTCAACTACCCTTGGGTCGCACCGCTGCCGGGCTCTCCCCTGGTTCTCGACCTGCACAACATCCTGCTAACGCTCGGCCTGGAGGAAGTGTCGGTGCGCTATGCAGGCGGGTCGCTGCTGAGCGTGGTCAACTATCTGGCGGGAACCGATGCGCTCACCATCCTGCCGCTGTCGGTCGCCTATTCCTTCCGCCGCGAGGACAAGATCAGCATCATCCCGCTGGATATTCCCCAACCGGAACGCGTGCTGGGCATCCTGACGCGGAAGAAACCCTATTCGAACCCGGCGAGCCGCAAGTTCATTGGCCATCTCCGCCGTGAGTCCGCCGAACTCCGACGGGTCACGGAGAAGTACGACCGTTCGATCAGCTGGGCTCCCGGTCCTTTCATGGCGGAGCACCGTAAGCCGAGCGAATAGCCGCTTCAGCCACGGGCACCCTTGGTGCGAGCAAGCACGAAGTCGTATTCGACCTCCCAGAATGGTCCGGCGAATTCCAGTTCGGCAGCGCGCTTGGCATCGTCGACCTTGTCGAACTCTGCCAGCAGGCTTTCTTTCACGCCAAACACCGCGTCCGAATTGATGTAGGGATCGTCGGGATCGAATATGTGCGTTGTCAGCGTCTCGAAGCCGTCGGCCTTGAGGATGAAGTGAAGATGAGCCGGCCGATAGGGATGGCGGCCGAGCGCGGTCAGCATCTTGCCGACCGTGCCGTCGTCAGGGATCGGGTAGTATTTCGGCTTCACGGCACGGAACCAGTAGCCCCCGTCAGGGCCGGTGCGGAACACACCGCGTAGGTTGAAATCGGGCTGAATGCCTTTCTGCTGGACGTCGTAAAAGCCCTCGTCATTTGCCTGCCAGACATCGAGAACAGCATTGGCGACCGGCTTGCCTTCCGTGTCCAGGATACGGCCATGGATGACCATGTCCTCGCCTTTCTGGTCGAGGCAGATGTTCGACCCCATGGGCAGTTCCGGCGCATCAGCAACGTGGAACGGCCCGAGCACCGTTGATTCCGATGCACCCGAGGGCTTGCGGTTGTTGATGGCGTCGACCAGCATGGAAACCCCGAGCACGTCGGAGAGCAGGATGAATTCCTGCCGCCATTCGTTGCAGAGATGCCCCGTTTTCGTCAGGAACATCACCGCCTGGAACCACTCTTCCTGGGTCGGCTCGATTTCCTTGACGGCTTCGTGCAGTTTCCGGGTGATCACTTCCATCACCTGCTTCAGCCGTTCGTCCTTGGCGTTGCGGTTGCGGTCCGTGACGACCTCGACCGAGTTCTCCTCGGTAAAGAAACCTCTTTCATGCGCTTCCATGTCGAACCTCACAGGACCAGAACGGATTGCAATGCGCGGCGCAGTTCCGCGGTGGGATCGGCCGCCAGCGTCTCCCGACGCCAGCAGACATGCTGATCGGGCCGGACGAGCACGAGGCCGCTGTCGCGGATCTCACGCTGCCCGGCCCAGTCGCCGGTCAGGTCCTGCCACTCCTGACGCGGGCCAATGACGTGGGCTCGAATGTCAATGCCCAGCTCCGCTGACAGGGCCTTTGCAGCCTCGACCCAGCCGTTGCCGCCAATGCCGGTCAGCACCGTAAAGCGGCCCTTGCCGCACAGGTCGAGCGTCGAAACCCTGGTGCCGTCGGCACCGAAGACCCAGGCATGCGGCAGGCGTGCGCCGGGCCAGGTCGTCGGATGATAATGCAGTTCCGCATCCTTCTCGAAAGGAGGCTCCGTCTGGCCATCGCTTAGGATCGCGTTGGAGGTGTAGCGCTGGTTCATCTCCACGCCGTGGGCATCGAATTCGTAGACCTTGGCGGCAATGGTGGCGCGGATCTCCTGCCGTTGGGCCTCGGCGGCCGATGTGTTGTCGCAGCGCGCATCCATGTTCTGCTGCATCTTCACCGGATCGATGGAGTCGAGAAGTCCGAGCGCCTTGAAGATCGGGCCGAACTCCTCGATCGACTTGTTGGCGCGGGTGACGATCTGCTTGGCGATGGGAGCACGCTCGACCTGATAGCTGTCGAGCAACGCCTCGCCCGCTTTTCCCTCGAGCACATAGGCGAGCTTCCAGGCGAGGTTGAAGGCGTCCTGAATCGAGGTGTTGGAGCCGAGCCCGTTGGACGGCGGATGGCGATGGGTGGCGTCGCCCATACAAAACACACGGCCATTCTGCATCGTCGTGGCGTACATATTGTTGACCGTCCATGTCGAGACGGACTGAATTTCGACCGGCAGATCCGGTTCGCCCACCAGATCGCGCACCACCTTGGTGGCGAAGGCTGTATCCACCTCGGGCGCGGGCTGGTTGATGTCGTAGCCCCAGACGATCAGCCACTCGTTCCATGGCCGCACCATACGCACGAGCCCCATGCCAATGCCGCCGACGTCGGCGCCGGGCTGCACCACCCAGTAGAGCACCGAGGGCCGGTGCGCGACGTAGCGCGTCAGGTCCGCCTTGAAGAGGATGTTCATCGATCCTCCGACGCCCATCTTGCCTTCGAAGGTGAGGCCGGCGTCTTCCGCAACCTTGGAGTTTCCGCCGTCCGCACCCACGAGATACCTCGAGCGTACGGTCAATTCCTTCCCCGTCAGGCGGTCGCGGCAAGTTGTCGTGACGCCCTTCGCATCCTGCACATGCGAGATATATTCCGTCGACATGCGCGACTGCGTCCCGCGCGAACAGGCGGTTTTGTAAAGCAGCGGCTCCATTAGCGTTTGCGGCAGATCGTTCATATGCGACGGTGAGGAAAGTTGGTGCTCGGCACGGCTGAGCGGATGCCTGCCCCAGCTCTTCATGCGCCCGATCTCCTCACCGGCAAGCGACGTGCAGAATACGTTCTCACCCATCAGATCCTGATGCGTGGCGAACATATAGGCTTCGTCCTCGACGTCTCGGCCAAGGTCGCGCAACACTTCCATCGTGCGCTGGTTGGTGATGTGCGCGCGCGGCGTGTTGGCGAGCCAGCGGTAGCGGTTGATCACCATATTGTCGATGCCGTAGGTGGCGAGCAGCGCGGCGCAGGCCGAGCCGGCCGGGCCGGTCCCAATGATCAGAACGTCAGTTTCAATGTCAGCCATGCGGCACTCCCTTGGTCGTCTTTGTCGAGGATGCGCCCGTCAGGATGCGACGGACGGGAAAGAGTTGAATTCCGGTTCGGTCGGTGAACAGGCCCCACAGCCCGCGCGGGGCGAACAACATCACAATGATGCCGATGAGGCCAAGAACAAGCAGGTACCATGAGCCGTAATCGGCGAGCAGATTCTGCAGGATGAAGAAGACGATCACGCCCACAATCGGCCCCTCGATAGTGCCGATGCCGCCGATGACCACGATGAAGATCACATAGGCCGTCCAGTCGGTAAGCGAGAACGCAGCGTCCGGCGAGATGCGAGCTTTCTGCACATAGATCAGCGCGCCGGCAATCCCGGTCACCAGAGCTGCGGCGAGATAGACCACCGATTTCATCCAACCCGGATCGACGCCAACGGAGCGCGCGGCCTCCCGGTTGTCGCGCACGGCGGCAAGCCCCAATCCCTGCTTCGAGCGCAACAGCTTGTAGATGAAACCGATCGTCGCGCAGGCGAGGACAAGAGCCAGCCAGTAGCACACGATGTCGGCGGCCTGCGAGGGACGCACACCCAGCCAGTCGCTCACCAAACCTACACCAAACATCTCGCGCGTCGCGCCCGATGGTAGCGACGTGCCTGTTCCGCCGCCCAGCGCTTTCCACTGCGCGAGCAGGAGCCGCACCACCTCGGCAATGACCCAGGTTCCAATGGCGAAATAGGCGCCTTGCAGGCGGAACGCGAAGAATGCGACCGGGATAGCAAGCACCGATGCCGTAATGCCGGCGAGAAGGATGCCGACGATCGGATCGAGCCCGGCGAGGATGACGACGGCGAACATCGTATAGGCGCCAAAGCCGACGAAAGCCTGCTGCCCGACCGAGACGAGGCCGGCATAGCCCGCAAGCAGGTTCCAGCACTGGGCGAGCACGAGCATGGTCAGGATAAAGAACAGATCCTGGATGACGCTGCGCGAAACGAATAGGGGCGCCGCGGCGGCAGCGATCACCACGCCGAGAGCCATGAGGCCGAAGGCGGAGGAGGCGCGAGTGCGTGTTTCTACCTTCCAAGGGGAGAATGCATGGTCCGCCATGTCAGTCCACCGCCCGTGGGAAGAGGCCTCGCGGCCAGATGAGGAGTACGAGAAGGAACGCGATGTGGCCGGCCAAAATCTGCCACTCGGGATTGATCGACGCCCCGACCGTCTGCGCCACGCCGATGATGACGCCGCCTGCAAGCGTTCCCCAGAAGGAACCGAGACCACCGATGATCACCGCCTCGAAGGCGTAGATCAGGCGCGCCGGCCCCATCGTCGGATCGAAATTTGCGCGCATGCCAAGGTAGAGCGCGGCGATCGTAACAACGACCATCGCAAGGCCGGTCGCGGTCGCGAAAACGCGGTTCGGCTGGATGCCCATCAGTCCCGCCGTCTCCCGGTCGTCGGACGTCGCGCGGAAGGCGCGGCCAAGCGCGGTACGGTAGAACAGCAGATTGAGGCCGACGATGACGGCGACTGCCGACAGGAAGGTGAGCAGCGGCATGGTGCCAACGCTGATCGGCCCCAACTGCAGCGACGCTGTTTCCAGCCCGCCTGCGGAAATCCGCCGGCTGTCGGCGGAAAAACCTTCGAGAAGCGCGTTCTGAATGACGATCGAGAGGCCGAAGGTCACGAGAAGCGGTGGCAGGATGTCGTTGCCCAGCGTGCGGTTCAGGAGCCCGAACTGCAGCACCCAGCCGAGCGCGAACATCACCGGCATTGCGATGACCGCAGCGATGAACGGGTTGAGGCCGAGCGTCGTCACGAGCAGCAGCGCCAGGAAAGCGGCAAGCACGATCAGGTCGCCATGGGCGAGATTGACGAGCCGCATGATTCCGAAAACAAGGCTGAGGCCAGCGGCGAAGAGCGCATAGAGCCCGCCCAGCAGCACGCCTTGAACGATGGTGTCGAGCCAGTTCATCGCGCATGTGCTCCGAAGTAGGCTGCATGGATGTCGTCGCGGCTGATCGCGCCGGGCATACCCGAAAGCGTGATGCGCCCCTCCATCATGCAGTAGACCCGATCGGCCACCTTGAGCGCCTGACCAATGTCCTGTTCAACGATGATAATGGAGGCGCCGGCTTCGCGGATTCGCGGAAAGGCGGCGTATATGTCCTTGATGACGACCGGCGCGAGGCCGAGGCTGATCTCGTCGCAGAGCAGCACACGCGGATTGGACATCAACGCCCGGCCAATCGCGACCATCTGCTGCTGGCCGCCGGACAATGCGGTGCCCGGACTGTTGCGGCGTTCCTTGAGCACCGGGAAAAGATCGTAGACCGTGCCGAGCGTCCAGGTGCCGCTGCCTGACCGTCCATATGCTCCGATCTGGAGATTTTCCTCGACGGTGAGCGAGGGGAAGAGCTTGCGGCCTTCGGGCACCATGGCGATGCCCTGGGCCACGACATCCGGGGCCGGCATGGCGCCGATCGGGCGGTCGTCGAGAAGGATATGGCCCGGCTGATTGGTGATGAGGCCCGAGAGCGAGCGCAACAGCGTCGTCTTGCCGGCACCGTTGGCGCCGATGATCGCCAGCGTTTCGCCTTCCTCCAGCCGGATATCGACACCGAAGAGCGCCTGGAAGTCGCGGTAGAAGGCCGTCAGCTCCCTTGTTTCGAGAAGCGCCATCAGACTTCGATCCCGAGGTAGATTTGCCGAACGGACTTGGAGGCCATGATGTCGTCGGGCTTGCCCATGGCGATCACCTTGCCGAAGTCGAGTACCAGCAGACGACCGACCACCGAGGTCAGCGCGTGCAGGATGTGCTCGACCCAGACGATCGAGACACCGGCCGCGTGGATAGATCTGATCGTGTCCACCAACTCCTGGCATTCGCCTTCGGTCAGGCCGCCGGCTATCTCGTCGAGCAGCAGAACTTTCGGCTGGGTGGCGAGCGCGCGAGCGAGTTCCAGCCGCTTGCGTTGAAGCAAGCCGAGGCTTCCCGCTGTCTGGTTGGCGCGGGCTATCAGGCCGGTTTCCACGAGAATATCGGCGCAGCGGTCCGACACGTCCTTTTCCGTCCTGCTGGAGCCGAAAGCTGCCGCCACCAGCAGGTTTTCGAACACGGTGAGCTTTTCGAAGGGTTGCGGAATCTGGAAGGTCCGCCCGATGCCGGCAAGGCAGCGCACCATCGGCGGCTGGCGTGTCACGTCGGCGCCGTCAAAGGTTACCGTGCCGCCGTCGACGCCCAGGTTGCCGGTGATCAGGTTGAACAGCGTCGATTTGCCAGCGCCGTTCGGTCCGATCACGCCGAGCGCCTCGCCCTTTTCCAGCGCGAACGAAACCTGGTCGGCGACCTTCAGGGCGCCGAAGCTTTTCGAGACGTTGTCGAGCGCGAGTATGGGCATTCTGTTTCCCCGTCGTGTCCATGCGCCGCGACGGCGGCGGCATGGGAAAGAAGACCATCGCCTTCCTTCCCGATCCGGCCGCCGTCGCGTCCCCGGCAGCGGCCTTAGGCAATCGCCTCCATCTGGCCACCGGTCGGTATATGCGGCGCGGTCTTGTTGTCGACGATGACCAGTTCGTAGCCGCCGGCGTCCTTCACGCGCCACTGGCCGCCGACCAGCGGCGTCTTGGCGATGTTCTTCGCCGCAAACGGCGGAACATTGGCGCCGTCCCAGGCAACGCGGCCGACGATGGTGTCGAGCCTGGTGGCAGCGATCGCCTCGATGACCGCGGCACTGTCGCTCGGATCGGCGCGCTTCAGCACGTCTACCGCCACTTCGAAGAGGGCATGGACGAAACCGATCGGCTGGGTCCATGGCCGGCCGGTTGACTTGGTGAAGCCTTCCGCGAGTTGTCCCGCGGTCTCACCCGTCAGTGACGACTTGAAAGGATGGCTTGCCGACCACCAGACTTCACAGGACAGGTTGTGGCCGGTCTTGCCGAGCGCTTCCACCGCCTGCGGGAACAGGATGGCTTTGCCGATCGAGGCCACCTTGGGTTTGAAGCCCTGCTGCTGGGCCTGGTTCCAGAAGGTGGTGAAGTCCGGCGGGATCATGACGCCGGTGATGATTTCCGAGCCATCCGACTTGAAGGCATTGATCTGCGCGGAGAAATCGTCCGTCAGGTTCTGGTAGCGGCCCGGGTCGACCAGCGTATAGCCGCCCTTTTCCAGTACGGGCGGGAAGCCAACGGCCTTGTCGCCCCAGGCATTTCCGTCCCCGTCGTTCGGGAAGAGGCCCCCGACCTTTTTGTTGGTATCGAGCTGCCCCCACATATTGGTGTAGACGGCGATCACGTCCTCCAGGCCCCAGAAGAAGTGGAAGGCGCTGTTGAAAGGCTTCCAGGTCGACGGGTCGCCCGGGTTACCCTGCTGGCCGATGAACCATGGCTGCCAGGGGGCGGCCGTCGAGATGCAGGGCACGTCCTCGGCCTCGCAGGTCGTCGCAACCGGGTTGGTGGTCTCCGGCGTCGAGGCAACGAGCATGATGTTAACCTCATCGTCAACGATCAGTCCCTTGGCGACCTCGGCAGCGCGGTTCGGGTTCGACTGGCTGTCCTTGACGATGACCTCGATATCGAGCCCGGCCGACTTGGCAGCGCTCTTGAAGCCGTCAACGATAAACTTGTCGGCCTCGGCAAAGGCCGCGAGCGGCCCGGTCTGCGGGCTGACATAGCCGAGCTTGATCTTGGCGCCTTGGGCAATGGCCGGCATGGCTAGACCCGACGTCGCGACAAGCGCGCCGGTGGCGGCTGTATTCTTCAGCAGTTCGCGTCTGGTAATCATGTGCTTTCTTCCTCCCAAAAGAAACATTCAAAGCGGCGGGCGCCGTCCTCCCCAGGCATCCTGGAGCAGAGAACGGATGGAATCGCGGTCGATCGGCCGCGGATTATCATAGGGATTACGGGTGGCGATCTCGGCGGCGCGGTCGAGGTCACTCTCCGAAAGCCCGAAATCCCTGAGTGCCAGCGGCGAGCCGATGGACTTGGCGAAATCGTAAAGGCTCTGCCCCGGCGTACCGCCGAAGATATCGGAAACCGGCTGCAGCAGTTCCGGTACAGCCGCCGCGTTGAAGCCGATCGTGTGCGGCAGCATGATCGCGTGCGTTTCGGCGTGCGGGGTATCGAAACTACCACCCAATGTGTGGCAGATCTTGTGATGCAGCGACATCGCCACCTGGCCGAGCACGGTGCCGCACAGCCACGCGCCATAGAGCGCTTTTTCCCGCGCTTCCATGTCTTGCGGCTTATCGACGATGATGGGCAGAGCCTCCTTCAGCGCGCGAATGCCGTCCACGGCCATCATGTTGGTGATCGGGTTGCGGTCGCTGGCATAAAGCGCCTCGGCGGAATGGGCGATGGCGTTGAGCCCGCTCGTGACGCTCATGGCGACCGGCAGGCCGATGGTCAGCGCGGCATCGTAGATCACCACCTCCGGCACGACCTTCGGGCTGCGCAGCGTTGTCTTGATGCCGCCTTCGGTCTGGCCGAGGATCGGGGTGACTTCCGAGCCGGCATAGGTCGTCGGGACGACGATCTGCGGAATATCGGTACGATAGGCCATCGCCTTGCCGAGGCCGGTGGTGGAGCCTCCGCCGAGCGAAACCACACAATCGGCATCGAGTGCCGCTGCATGCGCGATGGCGCGTTCCGTCACCTCGACCGGCGTATGCATTGTCGCGCCGGGGAATACGCCGACCGCCAGGCCACCGAGACGCTTCGCCAGCACCTCGCCGTCAGCCGCCTGATGCGGTGTGGACAGAACCAACGCACGCTTGCAGCCCAGTTCCACGAGCCATCTGCCGACATCGGCACTGGCGCCCAAGCCGAAAACGATGCGGGCAGCGTTTCCCTGATACGAGAATTTCATCGTCATGCCGACTGACGCTCCTTCCTTGCCCGGATCATCACGAAGGTGAAATCAAGCGACCATCTGCCGTGTGACTGTTCCGGCATGAAGGCACCGATCAGTTCCTGCTTGACGCCGAAAAGAGCATCTTCGCCCAAATGGGGGTCGGCTCCGTCATAGACATGCGTTCTTATCGCCTCGAAACCCTCAGCCTTGACGATGAAGTGCAGGTGAGCCGGCCGACGCAGCGGGAAGCCGACAGCACCAAGCATCTGTCCCACAGGACCATCGCACGGAACGGCGTATCCCGCAGGCTTGACCGTGCGGTAATGGAAAGCGCCGTCGGCACTGGTCGTGAACACGCCGCGCAGATTGAATTCCGGCTGCATGTCCGGCTGCTGGTTCTCGTAGAAACCTTGGGCGTTCGCCTGCCAGGTCTCGATCGCCGCGCCTGAGACCGGCTTGCCATCGAGGTCGATGACATGGCCCGACACCTCCAGCGGCTCGCCTAAACCATCCAGGGAAATATTGGCGCCCAGCGGAAGCCTTGGCGCGTCCGGCCGGTAGAACGGTCCCCGGACCGTATTCGGGGTCGCGCCCTTTGGCCTGCGAGAATTGATTTCCTCCACTAGTGCCGTGATGCCGAGCAGATCCGACATAAGCACCCATTCCTGGCGCTTTTGATCGCTTGCGTGACCGACCTCCGTCAGGAACTCGATGGCTTTGCGCCATTCGGCGGAAGTGGGACGCGTTTCGACGATGAAACGGTGAAGGTGATCTACAAGGGACGACAGTGCCTTAGGCAGCTTCCCCGAGGAGTGCCGCGCCAGACGCTCCGCCACGATTTCCGCAGAATTGTTCTCGCTGAACGATAGAGCTGCCATGGTTCCTCCCACGGCTGCACGGTATCAACAAGTTGCGTAGCACTTGATAATTTTTTTGATCATTAATATTCCTTATTGCTATGAAGATCGATGAAAAGCATCTCATCCAGCTTGCGGCTGTCGTGCAGGCGGGCGGCGTCACCGAAGGCGCAAGCCTGCTCGGGCTAACCCAACCAGCCGTTTCGCGCACCATCGCGCAGCTGGAGAGGCGGGTGGGCGAGCCTCTGTTCGTCAAGGGCCGACGGCCGCTGCAGCCAACGCCGCTGGGTCGCGCGCTTGCCGACCACGGTCAGGCGATGCTGACTGCCTCGCGCAAGGCCTCCGCGCTGGTCGACGGCTTCCGCCATGGGCGCACGGGCGTGGTTCGTATCGGCGGCAGCCCCTTCTTCACCGACGCCCTCGTCGCCGGCATGATCGCCGAGTTCCAACACGCCTATCCCGAAGTCCGGGTCGAACAGAGTTATGGCTACCTTCCCGAACTGCGCGCCGCGATCAACGCCGACCGGATCGATCTTGCCGTCTGCCCCATCGACATCCTGGAGGAAGGCTCCGGCCTGCGCTTCCAGGAAGTTCTTCCGGGCCGCAACGTCGTCGCCTGCCGCGTAACCCACCCGCTGTTGATGCGGCGCAAGCTCGATCCCAAGGAGCTTCTCGACTATCCGTGGATTTCCCCGCCGCCAGGCAGTCCGCTTATGGCCGACCTGCGCAGCCTCGTGCTGTTCCTCGGCGCCACGGAGACGAAGATCCGTTATTACGGCGGCTCGCTGACTGCTGCGATCAACTACATGAAGGCAAGCGACGCATTGACGATCCTGCCGCACAGCGTGGTTTTCGCCTACCGCAACGAAAAGGCGATAACGGCGCTTCCGATCAACATTCCGCATCCCGAACGGGCTCTGGGCATCCTTCACCGTGCCGAGGACCTGGGCGCGCCGGCGGTCGAGGCCTTCTCGAACCACATCCAGAAAAGCTTCGAGAACCTGAAGCACCTGATCAAACGCCACGAGAACGCGGTCGTCTGGGGTCTGTGATGTTTGACGCACGCAGCGGCGAGGCCGCAAGCTGGCGCGTCAGAAGGTGGCCGAATCGTCGGGCCAAAGCAGGATCGGCACCCGGCTTGCGCCCGTGAGTGGATGCAGGCCGTGCCATCTCCGGTTGGCATAGACGAGCGTTTCCGCAAGGTGCATCTCTTGTGCGAATGGCGAGACCCCCAGCAGCTCGGCAGTGACGATGCAGGCGCCCGGAACCGGGAAGCGCTCGCGAACAGCCGCCCGAAACCACAGGTCGACCTGCGGGTAGTACGGCTCGCCGCTTGCGAGCCGCTCCCACCGCACACCATCGCCGAAACGGTCCTTGCCGCTCGTCGCACACAGTTGCGCAAGCTGCATGTCGTCCTGCCGCGCGAAATGCACCACGACGGTTTCGGCCCGTTTCGCCGCTGCCGCACTTGACGAGTTGTCCGACAGCGAGAAAGCGACGGTCGGCGGCGAGACGCTGATCGAGATCAGCGAACTCACCGTGAGCGCGACCGGCCCGTCACCAGGATCGGCCGTGATGATTGCAACCCCGGATGGATGATGACGGAAGGCCGTCAGGAACGCCTCCGCCACCCCCGCCTCTCCCACCGGAGCTGCCGGCCGAACCTGTTGATCCGGACGTGCGCTCATCTCTTTTCGACCAGATCGTAGAACTGCCAGGCGCGATCGCTCCACAGCCCACCGATCTCGCGGCCAGCCGCCGACACCATGTTGTTGTTGATCGTGAAGTGGTTGGCGGCCGTCAGCATCTCGCGATAGATGCGCTGCATGACGCCCTTGCGCAGCGATGCGCCCCCTGCTGCGCGATAGACGAACTGGCAGGCGTCGACGCCAGCCTCGTGAACTTCCGATTTCGCGAGATGGATCAAGCTGATCTGCCGGGTTGAAACCCGATTCCCTGCCTCGATCGACGCTTCCACCTCGTGCCATATCTCGAACAGGAAGGCGCGGGCGGCACGAACGCGTGCTTCAGCGCGTCCGTAGTCGAACCAGAATTTCTCGCTCTCGCCAAGCAGCCCCGCCCTGCCCGTCTTGGTCAATGCGAACTTGGCCACTTCGTCCAGCATGCGGCGTGACGCGCCGATCGCCCAGCCCGAATGGCCGATGGCGGCAAGACCGACGACGCCAAGGCTGAAGAACTCCTTCTGGCGCTGCGGCTCAGCGGTCAGGATCGGGAACACCATGTCATCGGCGATGAAGACATCCTTGGCGGCATAGTCGATGCTGCCGGTGCCCTGCAGGCCGAGCACCTCCCAGTTGCCGAGAAGGTCGTGGTCTTCGACGGGTGCGTGGGCACAAAGCACAATCACGTTGCCGTTCTCGTCCTTTGCGGGCTGGCCGTTGCCGTCATCGAGAAGCGCTGCGGTGTGGGTGTAGGTCGCGTGGTAGATACCGCTCGCGTAAGACCACTTGCCGTTCAGGCGATAACCGCCATCGACCTTCTTCAGCATGCCGGTTGGCGTGCCTTGCCCTGAAAAGCGATTATCCTCGCCTGGCACGAACAGGCGCGCGATGGCGCTATCGGGCAGGAAGGCTGCCGACATGGCGCCGATGCAGGCATGCACCATCGACACCCAACCAGCCGCGCCGCTGTGGTAGGTGATCGCCTCGATAAGCTTCAACCCTTGTGTCGGCGAAAACTGGGCTCCGCCCTGTTCCTCACTGGCGAAGATATGCGACATCCTCAGCGGTGCGAGGGCTTTGAACGTCGTCTCGTCGAGACGCCCGAGCGCTTCCGTCTCCGCTGCATGTTCCTCAAGGACCGGTCCGATCTTGCGAACCTGTTCCATAAGAGCGTTGAAATCGGTCTTTGTCCCCCAATAGCCGGATGCGTGTTTCAGCGGTGCGTTCATCTCAATTCCTCCTTCGTCGATGGGTTGCGCGAGGTGCAGCGTTAGTCTGCCAACCCCGCAGTGAGGCGGTCCGCGAGGCTTCAGCCTGCGAGAAAATCGCCAAGCGCGCTTACGGTCTCCGGCTTCTCCTGCATTGCGAAATGGCCGGCGTCTGGAATGATCAACAATCGGGCATTGGGTATGCGTTCAGCCCAGATCGCAGCTTGCGGGGCCGGCAGCATGCGGTCCTTCTCACCCCAGACGACGAGCGTCTCGTTGGGTATCCGGCTCAGCCACCGTCCGAGATTGGGATGCCCCATGCCGTGGACACCGAGAATGCGTCCCAACGCCTGGCCTTCCTTTTCCCGGGCGGCCAGGAATTCATCCAGCGGCGGACATTCGGCACCGCCGGGGAAATAGCGCAGCGCGACATCGACATTGTGGGCGAGGTAGGCTGGAAGCGCTTCCGGGCCGATACTGGCGAGATCGGCGCCAGGGTGTTCGGGATGGTTGAGACCGGCAGGCGCATTCAGCACCAGCCGCGAAAACCGCTCACCGGCAACGACAGCCATCTCGGCGGCCATCCAGCCACCCATCGAATGGCCGACGAGATGCGGGCGGTCGAGACCGAGCGCGGAAACGAGGCGCAAATTGTGGGCAATCATGTCCTGCATGCCCACGAAATGGGACGCCTCGTCACTCTCGCCGAACCCTGGATGAAAAGGCAGATAGATGCGGAAGCGATCCGCGAGGCCTCGCGCCCAGTTGTGCCCCTCGAGAGTGGCGGCGCCATGCAGCGCGAGAACGGCGGGACCATTGCCGATCGCCTTGACGACCGTGCGCACGCCGTCGATGTCCAAAGTCAGGGTCTCGAATTCCATTTTTACTCCTCCACCGATCGTCAGTTCACCCGAGCGCGGGCGTAATCAGAACCTTGCATTGCGTTGTGCGGCGTCGCAGGCCCTCGAAGGTATCGGGAATGTCGATAAAGCCGATCCTCCCGGTCACCAGTGCCTGCGGCCGGTAGTCGCTCGGCCCGAGTGCGCGCAGCGCGGTTTCGAACTCGGCCATCGAGAAGAAGACGGCGAAGACGATCTGGATTTCCTTCGACAGCGCTGCGAAGGGATCCCATTCGTCGCCGCCGACGCAAAGCCCCACCGCGACTACCGTGCCGTGATGGCGAACCAGACGGCAGGCCAGGTCGATAAGGCCACGCTTGCCGACGCATTCGAAGACGATGTCCGGCTCTCCTCCGGCAAGCTCGCTAAAGTCTTTGGCGAGGTCCGGCCCCGACAGCGCGAAACCGGTCGCGCCTATCGCGGCCGCACGGTCCTGCTGGTGTCGATTGATATCGGCCACGACCACATCGCGGGCGCCGAACCGACGCGCCCAGAAGGCGACGAGAAGACCGATTGGTCCAGCACCGAGAACCAGCACACGATCGCCCGGCTTGATGCCCGAGCGCATGACGGCATGCAGGCCGACCGCCAGAGGCTCGGCAAGGGCGCCCTCTTCCATCGGCAAATCGTCCGGCAGATGCCGGCACTGCCGCGCCGCAACGGTTGTGTATTCAGCATAGCCGCCGCCAATCAGACGCATTTCCGGACACCAGGCGGGCTCGCCCCGGCGGCAACTGTCACAATGGCCGCAGCCGCGCATCGGCGCGACGGCCACACGGTCACCGGGTTGGAAATCGGTCACGGCGCTGCCGCAGCCGATGATCTCGCCAGCAAATTCATGGCCGAGGACGTCGGCCTTGTTGAGGCCGAAGGTCGAGGGATCCTCCGTCATGTGCAGGTCGGAGCCGCAGATGCCGCAGGCTACGACGCGCAAGAGCACCTCGTCCGCAGTCGGTTCGGGCCGGCTCACCTCATTGATGCGCAGCGGCAGGCCGATGCCATCGAACACCGCCGCTTTCATTGCCGTTCCTCCACCAATGTACGTCGTGTCGGAAACCAGGGCGCATCGACGACCTTGCAGATGAGGCCCCAGATACCGCCCCTGGCGAACAGCGCCATGAACAAGGTGAGGAGGCCGAGCACAACAAGATAGGTCGCGCCGTACTGGCCGAACCAGCGGTCGGCGAAGAAGTAGATGAGCGCGCCAATGATCACGCCCTCGAGTGAGCCCAGCCCACCGACCATGACGATGAAGATTGCGATGTTGGCCCAGTTGGGATCGTAGGCGGATGGCGGCGTAATCCGAAGCTGGGCCATGAAGTAGATTGCCCCGGCAAGCCCCGTACCAACGGCGGCGGCAACCCAGATGAGGAAGCGCAGGCGGCTTACATTGACGCCCTGGCTTGCGGCGGCGATCGGATTGTCGCGCATGGCGATCAACGCAAGGCCGTAGCGCGAACGCAGCAGCCAGTAACTGCCGCCGACGGTGACGAGCAGCATCAGTGCCGCAAGGAGAGAAATGCCGACTGCGCGTTCCGTGGCGGAGTAGCCGGTCATGACGCGAAGGCTCATGCCGGCGCCGGCGTTCACATAACCGAAGTTCGACGTCGCGAGCCGCATCACCTCGGCAATCACCCAGGTGCCGATCGCGAAATAGGGACCGTCCAGCCGATGCAGGAGCCCGTAGGTCGGGATCGCCAGCAGGGCTGGCGCTATCATCGCCAGAACCACGGCGACAAACGGATCGACGCCCCAGAGTTGCGCGATTATGAACATCATGTAGGCGGCGACACCGACGAAAGCCTGCTGGCCGACCGAGACGATGCCCGCATAGCCTGCAAGCATGTTCCACATCTGGGCGATGGCGATGTAGCAGCACAGCCGTACGATGTCGCGGATCAGCCCCTGGCTGGCCCACAGCGGCATGGAGGCGACCGCGACCAATACCACCACGCTCAAGATCAAGGCGACGATACTGGATGTCGTTCGGCGCTGAACCCGAACCCGGGGACCATCGAACGTAGTCGTCGAAGCTGCGGCGAGCGCGTCTGTCACGGCTTCAGTCCTTTCCGAGAAGACCCTGCGGTCGCAGGGCAAGGATGAGAAGGAAGACGAGATGGCCGGCAAGAATTCCGAAACCTGGATCGATGCGGAAGCCGATGGACTGGCTGATGCCGAGCACTATGGCGCCGAGAAAAGCACCCCAGATCGAGCCCATGCCCCCGATGATAACCGCCTCGAACGCATAGATCAGCTGGAACGGGCCGTCGGCCGGTGCCACGGTGGCCCGCATCGACTGGAAGACGGCAGCAAAACCAAGGATCGCCACGGCAACGGCCGTAGCGCCGGCATACACCCCTTTGGGATTGACGCCGGTCATTGCGGCAGCCTCCACATCCGCCGACGCAGCCCGAAGCGATCGACCGAACCGCGTGTAGCGCAGGGTTGCGTCCAGCCCGCCGGTAAGCAAGGTCGCGGTCGCCAGGACGATGACCGGAAGCACCCCGACATAAAGCGTGCCGAGCTGGAATGATGCTTGCGCGATATCGCCACCCCCGAGCGAACGAGTGTCCGCGGACCAGACCTGCAGCATGGCGTTCTGCAGGGCGACGGACAGGCCGAATGTTGCAATCAGCGAAGGAAGCGGATCCGCCCCCACCACCCGATTCAGGATCAGGCGTTGCAGCAGAAGGCCGAGGATAGCCCCCAGCGCCACCAACACCATCAGAACCGTCCAAGGGCCGAGCGCGAAGGTGGCCGCCAGACTGATACCCGTCAGCGCAAGCAGGATCATCAGGTCGCCGTGGGTAATGTTCACGATGCGCATGACACCGAACATCAACGCCATGCCCAAAGCATACTGCGCGTAGAGACCGCCAAGCAGGACGCCCTGCACGAGACCGTCAAGCCACTGCATGGGCGCCTCCGAAATAGGCCGCGCCGATCACCTCGCGCGATATGTCCTGTGAGCGGCCCGTCAGGCTGACCCGACCTTCCAGCATGCAATACAGACGGTTGGATGCAGAGCGCGCCAATCCGACGTCCTGCTCCACGAGGATGATGGCCGTGCCATTGGCCGAGATCGACGGAATGGCCCGGTAGATTTCCTTCACGACCTTTGGCGCAAGGCCCAGGCTGATTTCGTCGCACAAGAGCAACCGCGGCTGATTGAGCAACGCCCGGCCTATTGCAACCATCTGCTGCTGACCGCCGGAGAGCGATTGCACCGGCACTGCCTGTTTTTCGCGAAGGATCGGAAACAGCTCGAAAACCCGATCGAGCGTCCAGGCCGTTCCTCGTGGTACAGCCGCGTGATCGATAGCGACCCTCAGATTATCGACGACCGACATGCCCGTGAAAAGGCGGCGGCCTTCCGGCACGATGGCGACGCCGTCGGACACCATGCGATTGGGCTTGCTCCCGCCCACGGGACGACCGTCAAGGCGCACCATTTCAGGCGCGACGCGCAACAGCCCCATGATGGACTTCAGCAATGTCGACTTGCCGGCGCCGTTGGCGCCGATCAGCGCGACGACCTCGCCCTCGGAGATCTCGAAGTCGATGCCGTAGAGCGCCTGGAAATCGCCGTAACGCGCCACCAGCCCCTGGGTTGAAAGAAGTGTGCTGCTCATCCTTCAACCCCCATGTAGACGCGCCTGACCTCGGGGTCCTTGATGACGTCTTCCGGCACGCCTTCGGCGATCTTCTCGCCGAAGTTCAGCACCATCATCCGGTCGGCCACGGCAAGAAGCGCGTGCAGAACATGCTCGATCCATACGATGGTGACGCCGCGATCGCGGATACGGCGGATAAGGGACACGAGTTCCCTGCCCTCTTCATCCGTCAATCCGCCGGCGATTTCGTCCAGAAGCAGGAGCTTCGGACCGGAAGCCAGAGCGCGCGCCAATTCGAGGCGCTTGCGGTCGAGAAGCGTGAGCGTGCCGGCGGAGCGGTTCGCCTTGTCCGAGAGCTCGCAGTCCCGAAGGATCTGCGCGCACCAGGCATAGCACTCGGCTTCCGAACGCCCGCCGCCGAACGACGCGGCGACGAGAAGGTTCTCGAAAGTGGTCATCCCAACATAGGGACGCGGAATCTGGTAGGTGCGGCCGATGCCGATGCGGCATCGTCGGTATGGCGGCTGGCCGACAAGCGGCTGCCCTGCGAAGGCCAGTTCGCCGCTGTCGACACGCAGATCACCACTGACCAGATTGAAAAGAGTCGTCTTGCCCGCGCCGTTCGGCCCGAGGATACCAAGGACCTCACCGGTTCGAACCTCGAAACTGACATCATGCAGGACACGCAACGCGCCAAAGGCTTTGCTCAGTCCCCGTCCCTCAAGTATTACGCCGTTTGCCATGCTCCTCCGTTCCCGGTTTGCGACCGGTGGCGTGGCTTTCGCTATCCGGCCCTGGCCTGCTCAACAGGCCAAGGCATGATCTTGTGCAGTCCGTCTCAGGCGGACCACGGCATGGGCTTCATCTTCTGCTCCGGTTCGAACAGCTTGTTGACCGAGTTGTCGACGATCTTGAGATCGTAGGGCCACTTCTCGCCCTTGACCCACTGGCCACCGAAGATGGGCGTGGTGGATACGTTCTTATGCGGACCGGAAGAGAAGTCGACCTTGCCGACCAGCGTCTCCATCTTGGTGGCGACGAGCGCCTCGCGGTTGGCCTCGCGATCGAGCGGGTTGGTCGACCGCTTCAAGACGTCCAACGCCACTTCCCAGATTGCATGGCTGTAGCCCAGCGGCTGCGTCCATTGCTTCTTGGTCTCGCTCTCCCACAGATCGGCGATCTCGCGGCTGAGCTGTCCCGTGAGCGTGGATTTGAAGGGGAAGGCCGGCGTCCACCAAACCTCTGAAGACATGCCGTCCCCAAGAGGCCCAAGCGCCTGCACGCCCGAAGGAAAGAGAAGGGCAGCGGCAACCGTTACCGCCTTTGGCTTGTAACCTTGCTGCGCGCACTGGTTTACAAAGGTCTTCAGATCGTCCGGATAGGTGATGCCGCCGATGATGTCGCAGCCGGCCTGCTTGAACGCGCTGATCTGGGCGGAGTAGTCATTCGTGCGCGGCTGGAAGAACCCTGGCACGACGATCTCAAACCCGGCTTTCTGGGTCGGTACGGGCAATCCATAATTGGTGTTGCCCCAGGTTTCGCCATCGGCGTTCTGCGGAAACAGCAGGCCGACCTTGCGGTTGGTGTCGATCGTGTTCCACAGGCCGACGAAAGTGTTGAGCGCCTCGTCGAGACCCCAGAAGAAGTGATAGGTCCATTTGAACGGCTTGTCCTGGCCACCGCGCGGGAAGATCACTGCCTGCCACGGCGCGCCGGTGGAGAGACACGGGCACTCGTAGAGCTCCGCCTGGTCTGCGGAGGGGCTCACCGTATCCGTGGTCGAGGCAGGCAGCAGCAGGTGCACCTCCTCGTTGAGAATGAGATCTCCGGCCACTTCCGCCGCCCGGTTCGGATTGGACTGGCTGTCGCGCATTATGATCTCGACATCGAAACGGCCAGCGGCTGTCTCGAGGCCGTTCTTCACGACATCCTTGACCTTGCCGAGCGCCCAGCCGTCAGTCTCTCCGAACAGTGCAAGCGGACCGGTTGCAGGCGTTACGAAACCGATCTTGATCGTGCCCGCCGATTGGGCGCGGGCCACCATCGGCGCGCCCAGTGTCGAAGCCGCTAGCCCGGCGCCAATACCCTTCAGCACCGAACGGCGCGACGGTTGAGAAAAATTCGTCTTCAGGTCCATTATGGTCTCCTCCCTCAGTGTGTTTATGTTCCCGTCATTCGCCGGCCTCTCCCGAACCGGCGGCAACTGTCATGCGATGCGGTGCATTGCTCCCCCGTCGATGACGATCTGGCTGCCCGTCACATAGGAAGAGCATGGGGACGCGAGATAGAGCGCGAGGCCCTTGATGTCTTCGGTGTCCCCGATCCGGCCGATCAGGGATTGCGCCTCGAAAGCCTTGCGATCGGCGGGAATCTTCAATCTCCCGCCGGCAATGTTGGTCATGAAGGGGCCGGGCGAAATGCAGTTGATGAGGATACCGAATGCGCCCAGTTCCATCGCCATCTGGCGGACGAAATGATCCACGCCGGCCTTGGCAGGCATGTAGGGGGTTCCGACGATCGCCTCATTGATCTGCGCCGCAATCGAGGACGTGACGATGATACGTCCGCCTCCCGTCGCCTTCATGTGCCGTGCGGCGTGCTTCACCGTGGTGTAGACGGAGGTGAGATTGACCTCGATGACACGGTCCCAGTGGTCGTCGTCCAGAACGTCGATCGCCCCTTCCGGGATGCGCTCGCCGGTGGTCGACAGGAAGCCGGGGCCTGCGTCGATGCCTGCATTGGCGAAGACCACGTCGATCCGGCCATGGCGTTCAGCAACGGCATCGAAGGCAGCCGCCATCCCTGCGCGATCCGAGACGTCGAGAGCCTGGCCCCAGACGTCAGCGCCGTCACGCTGCAATTCTTTCACCACCACATCGAGATTGCCTGCATCACGGTCGAAAATGCAGACACGCGCACCGTTGTCCGCCATGACCTCGGCATAGGCGCGTCCAATGCCGCTCGCTCCACCGGTCACAATGACCGACCTGCCCCTCACATTGAACATTTCCTGCAATGCAGCCATGCCGTCCTCCCTCACATCGGAAGGTAGCAACAGCCAGCGCTACGTATGATCATTTTTTTGATGCTTAATATGACATATTGCTATGAAAGCGTCGCCCGAGCAGCGCGACGCAAAACAGCGAAAAGCCGGAATTTGGCAGGGAAAGTTCATCGAGCCCTGGACATGGCGCGCTCGGCAAGGCGACGGATGTGAACAATGCCGTTCAAACGGCACATAGACCCCCACCTTGAATGCCGCCAAAACTGTCGCTATATTCCGTCAATAAAAGGGGCGTTCTCTCGGCGGGAGACCTAAATGGGCTTGGTTCAATACTACGACAACGGCTTCTTCGCCCCGCGCAAGATCGCGGATGCCTTTCGAACGACCAGCGAGGAAGTCGCCCGGACGGCAGGGCTCGGCAAGGACGCTGTCCAGCGCAAGGATCGCGTGCATTCGGACAAAACCCAGCGCCGGCTGCGCGAGATGGTCGAGGTAATCAATAAAGTGGAGCAGCGCTTCGGTTCGAGCCTTATGGCATATGCCTGGTATCGATCCGAGCCCCTGTCCGGCTTCTCGGGTCAGACGGCAATGCAGCTCGTTCGCAGTGGGCGTGCCGACGACGTGCTCGACTATATCGACGCGGTCGACGCAGGCGTACACGCCTAACCGGGTTGATGCTTTATCGGGGCAAGCTCTATCGAGCACTCAATCCTGTATATGCGCGCGAGCCGCTGTCCGGCCGAGGCGCCGAACTCTATGGCGGGCGGTTCAACCCGAAAGGCGTGCCGGCGCTCTATGCGTCCCTGTCGGTGATGACGGCACTGCGGGAAGCCAATCAGGTCGGCAATCTCCAGCCAACGACACTGGTTTGCTACGATGCCGAGATCGACGGTGTTTTCGATTGCCGGGATGAACAAGCCCTCGAGGCAGAAGGTCTGGATACAGCTGCGCTGGCAGACGGCACGTGGCGCGACCAGATGAAGGCAACCGGAGAGGCCGCGACGCAAGCCTTTTCCCGACGGCTGATTGCCGGCGGCTATCGTGCGCTGCTCGTCAGAAGTTTCGCCCCAGGCGCGTCCGAAGGCGATCTAAACCTCGTTCTCTGGAACTGGGGCGATGAGGCGCCTGCCCGTCTTAGCTTGATTGACGATGAAAATCGGTTGGCGGCAACGTCATCTCGTATCTGACCGCGCTGAGTGAGCCAGCGATCCAGATCAACCGGCATCTATTGCTGTGCAAAATAGATTTTGTGCATTGCAATATTTGATGCGATTGCTATCTTAAATTTGTCGGCCATCTACTCCTCCCAGATGCGATGCCGGTGTTGAATATGGTGCACCTCCTCCCGCACCGTTTTCGAAATCAAGCCCGCTGCCACCTCCTCCCGGCAGCGGGCTTTTTCGTTCCAGGAACGCTGCCTAGCGCATATCAAATAGTGTCGACCGCCGCGCTCAAGGCTTCTCATCAATCGACTGGCACAACTTCATCTCTTGCCAAGTAAGAGCATTCCAATTTTCCGCCAGCGAAGTAGCAGTCCTCAGTGTTACTGGGCAATTTGACGATTTTAGCCGGTTGTCCTGCATCAGCCGGTGAGCAGACTGCGAACACCTCAAATGGCGATTCATAAAGGTTGGCGTATTGCTTCACGCTACCAGCGATACGTGGTTGCAGCGGTGAGGCGTCGGGCCCCTCCCCGGCGTGGATTACCACGTCCCGCACGGGCAAGCCGCACACGTCGGCTTGCTCACTGTCGTCGTTCAGCGCGTTGTCGAGCAGCACCTTGGGTTCTTTCAGCAGGGCGTTGGAATAGGGATCTGTCGCCGTTCCGATCTCGTCCTCGACGAGCTTGATTACCTGCCGTTCAGCGCGTCAGGCGGTGCACTGCTCTTCCATCTGCTGAGCAAGCTCTACGAGCACACCAGCGTCATCATCACCACCAACCTAAGCTTCAGCAAATGGGCCAGCATCTCGGCGATGCCAAGATGACCACCGCAGCGGAACGGCCAATCGTCCATTCCGATCGCGGAGCTCATTATCGCTGGCCCGGTTGGCTCACACGGATTAGCGAAGCGAAATTGGTTCGCTCAATGTCCCGAAAGGGCTGCTCACAAGACAACGCCGCGTGCGAGGGGTTCTTCGGCCGGCTGAAAACGGAACTCTTCTATCCACGAGATTGGAAGGCCATCACAATCGAACAGTTCGTCGCCGAGGTAGACGCTTATATTCGCTGGTACAACGAGAAGCGTATCAAGATATCGCTGGGATCGCTCAGCCCGGTCGAGTATCGTAAGAGCCTCGGCCTGAACTTATTTATAAAGCAGTCCAAGTTTTTATCCGCACCCCCGCCGGGTCAGCTCTCAATGGAAATCAACAGGCCTGTTGCTCCCCACAAATGCGGCTCCCGCCGAGCTGTGATAAAGGCAACCGTATTCGTCAATACCGATGGACCAAAGGGCAACTATCGGCCTCGCTTGCAAATTACCATTGTAACAAATCGTCCGGAACCGCTTTTGGACTTGCTGAACAATCGTTGGAACGGCGTGGAGGATAGGTTGTGACTCGGAATGTTGCGCTGCATCTGAGCGGAACCCTTATGCTACTGGTTTCCTGCGGCACGAGTTTCGCAGCTGATCTTGTAGTTGGCATGCCCAATTGGCCATCGGGCCAAGCGTCCGCCAACATCATCAAGTTCGGCATCGAGAAGGAGCTGGGACTGGATGTTGAAGTTCGTGAGATGGGAACGCTAACGATCTTCGCCGGACTGGATGCGGGCGAAGTGGATGTCCATCCCGAGGTCTGGTTGCCCAATCTCGACTCTCTCGTGAAGAGATACGTCGATGACAAGAAAACGGTCAAACTCAGCCCAAAGGAAGTTGCGGCCACACAAGGCATGTGTGCCACACGCGAAACTGCAGACACGTACGGAATCAAGGATATCGCGGATTTAAGCGATCCCGAGAAGACATCAGTTCTCGACACGGATGGCGATGGGCAGGGTGAAATCTGGATCGGCGCGGAGACCTGGTCATCGACGACTATCGAGAGAATACGTGCTGAAAGCTACGGCTACACCAAGACGGTGAAACTTCTGGAGATGCCGGAGGACTTGGCCATGGCGGCTGTCGATGCCGCCTCTGCAACGAATGAGCCGATCGTTTTCTACTGCTACAGCCCGCATCACGTTTTTGATCTCCACGACATCGTTCAGTTGACCGAGCCAAAACATGATGATGGCAAATGGAAAATCGTGCTGCCCAGCGACGATCCGGCAGGTTGGCTCTCCAAGTCGTCTGCGCCTGTGGGGTGGCCACCGTCGCATTTCCAGATCGCCTTCGCGACAAAGACGGCCGAGAGGTTGCCGAAGGTCGCGTCGTTTCTCTCCAGAATCGACTTCACTGCGAAGGAAGTCACGGAGATGAGCTATGCGCTGCAGGTGGAAAAACAGGATCCTGCGGCATTTGCCCAGAAGTGGATCGCGACGCATGAAGACCGATTGGAAAGCTGGACCAAATGAGCTGATGTTGAAGATGTCGCAACTTCCCGTACCCTACTTCACACTCAGCAGCCGTGCGGTTCGTGGGATCGCCGCGTGTCTGGCCCTCGCACTCGCTGCCGGGGTGACACTGGCGTATGCAGCAGAGACACAGATATTCGATCCCAAAACTCACAAGTGGGTCGAGTATGACCGTAAGAAGGCGAGGTCCTATTACGCAGCGCACAAACAGGTGCCGGAGACTTTTCGCCGACAGGTCGTGAAATTCAAGACCGCCGAGAAACCTGGCACCATCATCATCGACGGTAACCAGCATTTCCTCTATCTGGTCCAGCCGGGTTTCACTGCCATCCGCTATGGAATAGGCGTCGGCCGCGAAGGCTTTGGCTGGGCGGGTATCGTGCGGGTCGGTCGCACCGCGGAATGGCCGACCTGGACACCGCCTGCCGAGATGGTGGCGCGCGATCCGAATGCGGCAAAATGGGCGGGAGGCCAGCCGGGCGGTCCGGACAATCCACTCGGTGCGAGGGCCCTCTATCTCTACCAAGGCAACCAAGACACCATCTATCGGATCCACGGCACCCCCGAGCCTTGGACGATTGGTCTCGACGTCTCGTCAGGGTGCATTCGGATGAACAATGACGACATCACCGACCTTCATTCCCGGATCGAAGTTGGAGCGAAGGTTATCGTCCTCATGCAAGGTGCTTCACTCTACAAGGGAGTTTGACCGCCCATGAACCACTTCAGCGCCTGGCCATCCAAGCCGCTTCCGATCAAGAAGTGTGGCAACCGAGTGATGGTCTTCGCCGTGATTCTGGCCACGATCCAGATCATCGGGTGCATGGCCAACCAACCTGAACCAAATAGCGTCCGGAATACTGGCACGACTGCTCCGGCCGAACACCAACTGGCTTGTGCTTCCGCGGCGGCTGCGCCTTTGGGAGTGGACAGCTCCGCCATTCTGCCTGTCAGTTCTTCCCAAATCGATCCCCAGACGTTCCAGGTCATCGTCGAGGGCAAAGGCGCTCGCGCAAACTGTGTGATCGATGCGTCGGGTAATGTGGTCTCAGTTCAAAAAATCTGAAAACTCGAAACTGCGCGATCAATATAGAAACCGGCAGCATAGAGCCAACCGATCAGCTAAGCCGCTGCCGCCACGACAGCCGGATTGCCCTACTTGACTGTCACGGCGAATTCCGCCGTTGCTGGCGGCGTTTCAGGCCGGGCACGATCATGAAAGATGTAGACAATCGTGTAGTTGCCGGGAGTATCGAGGGAAATACCGGCGGTTGCGAAATTGGTGAAGTAGCCTCGCGACACGGGAAACGGCGGTGGGGAGTCAGCCTTGTAGGTATGCTCATTGGGAAGTGATTTCAGAATCTGGCCAGCGCGATCGCGAACTTCTATGTCGAGCCCTATCTCGTAACTGGCCATTGGCGTGCCGACGTCCTTGCGGCCGACATTCTCGAGAAAGGCGTAGATGAATATCTCCTCGCGCGGCGCAAAGACGTTGGTCGGGCGCTCAATGAGGTTGCTTTGCTTGAACGCCGCCTTGTCCGCTAGTGTCTTCTTGGCGAGCTTAATTGGTGGGAGCGCCGCCTGCAGGGCGACGGTTGCACCGTCGATGCTGATGGGCGCAACACGCTTGCCATCAGCACCTAGTGGCGTCGTGAAGTAGGATTGCACCATCGGATAGCAGAACGCGTTCGCTTGCGGGTGATCAAGAACAAAAATCATCGCTATGGGCGGCATCTTGGCGTTGCGGGTCTTGCCGAGTTGAACGAGCGCGCACATTGGCCATCTGGCGAGCACGCTCGCACCTTTAAGTGTTGGGTCGGTCTGGAATTGCTGCTCCACCTGGCGGAGCGACTCGTGAAACTCAGTCGAGTTTCTGTCCTGCGTGGTCGTTGTCATGAGCATAACGACATTGGCCGCCGCATGTGCCTTCTCCGCATCCGCCTGCGCCTTTTGCAGGACGCTGCCGTCCCCGCCGAGTCGATAGGTCCGCACGAGCTCCTCGCTTTTCAATGCTACGGTCGCACGCTGCCAGGCCTCCATATCGAACGTCCTTCGCCGCGATCACTCAGCACGAAGAAAGCAGGAACGCTTGCTTCCTCGGCCCGGGCGGAAACCACGGACAAGCTGGCAATCGCAAGACTCGCGACAAAATGCTTCATCGAACCCTCCATTCGTTCGCATCCCACCCAGGATGGTATTCACTCCATTACGATAGCACCCAGTGTATCATAGAAGTTGCAGTTGCCACTCAAGAGTCGGAAAACTTTGGCACTCAGGACAACGACTGTAACAAGCGGCCACAGTGTCTGGAGGCTGGGAGATTAGGCCGCGAAAGCGGACGGCGAGGATTGCAGCGTTTGTGCTCGGACCAGCCACGCAGGCATCTCTTGCTGGAGCAAGGCGCGCCGAGCATATCGAAGTACATGCCGAGCTTCAAACAATCTACGACAGCTCGCCATAACTCCTCTGCAAGTTCTAAGGAAAGCCGCAGTCCCGTAGTGCCACTACCTGGATTACGCCATGCGGAAAGAGCTTTGGATTCTCAGCATCGAGCCGCATAGATCGTGCCGTCCGGGCGCCGATAGCGACAATAGCGGGGACCTTGTGGCGTCGTTGCAGTACCAACTACTGCGCCGAGAAGAGCGCCGGCGGCAGCTCCGCCCACGGTACTTCGCGTGTCGCCGCCGATTGCCTGGCCCGCCACCGCTCCCGCTCCCGCTCCGATGAGAGCACCCGTTCCAGCCCGTTGCTCCTGTTCGGTAGCCGCGCAACCGGCCAGGACGGCGGAAAGCAGAAGGACACTAATTATAGTCTTGCGCTTGGTCATTTCCATTTCTCCCGGCAATCCCGGTCCGAGAGACCGTCTCGAACCCGGTGAGCGTAATCCCGCTCAATTTTGAGCGTATCTCCGGCGCGGTGCGCCGATCTTGCGAGGCAGTCGAAACCTGGCAACCGTCTCGATTCAACATCCTGCATCCGGCAAAATCTTCCATGCAACCTCATTCGGGGTAGGTTACTGCGCCGTTCGTGGTTGCGTCGCGGAAAAGGATGAATACTAAAGGGTTGCCGGGCTCGGACATGGCATCGCTGCGCTGCCCTGTCACTTCTCCGGCAATGCCGCTCGTGTATTCCGCCACCACCTCGCCGAAGCTGTTGCGCTGAATGGCCACCTTCTGTCCGGGCTCGACCTTATCGTTGAGCTTGACCAGATGCTCGACGACCCCGCCCTCGGTTGCTAGAATCGGGAACGAACTATTGCCGACAAAGACACTCACGTCTTTGCCTGTGCGTCCCATCGACCCGGTGACGATGCCGTGATGCTTGAGCACGTTCATCGTGCCTTCCACGAAGAGCGCGATCATCTCGAGATCCAGGTGACGGGCCGCCCCGATCTCCGGGCAAAAGGACGGGATGCCCGCGGCGATAAATGCGTTGTGGAGGACACTGGGATATGTAGGATTATCGAAGATCTGGCCGACGGGGTAGAGCTCCACCATCGCCTTGATCTCGGGCACGTCCATCTCGGCAATATTGAATGCGGTGACCTCGAACCCGGTCGTTCCGGTATGGAAGTCGACCGCGAAGTCGGCGTTCGGCCGCAGCAGCCGGTTGAACAGCAGCCCGGCGTGGCGGCTGGTCGCGGTGACGTCGTTCTCATTGCCGGGCCACACGCGATTCATATCGACCAGATCGATGCCCCTACCCGAGTTGGGCCATCTGCGCTGCATGCTTTCGAGGGCCGGACGCGACACGTCCGTGACCGCCATCACCGTGCCCGACATCTCAGCCGGATCGAGCTGGTTCATCACGGTCTGGACCGTATGAATGGAACTCATCTCGTCGCCATGGACACCGCTGGTCAGGACGCCGCGCTTGCCCGGCTTTGCTCCCTTGGCGACCGTCACGGACACATACCAATGCTGCCCGGTCGGCGTCTCAACGCCCTGAAAATACAAAAGGTGCTTCTTGCCGGGTTGCAGGTCGTTGACGTCGAGCGCGCTGATGACCTTTTTGCCATCGATAACATCGCCGGTATAGGTCGTTCCGGATGCGGGGGAGGCTGAGGATGCCACCGGCTCCTGAGCAGTCGCCTCCTTCGAACCGGCTGCTAGGGCAACCGAAGCGCCGACCGTGGCGAGGGATGCAATCATAAAGTCTCGGCGGGCGAGACCTCCCTTTCGTTCCTCAGGCATGACAGACGGTTCTCCACGTAGCCTGGGTAACCACGGGTGTCGAAACCCACGCAGAAGATCACATTGGCGGTCAACTTAACCCTCTGTTCGGAAGAGTCATGAGCACAGAATCCAAAACATGGGCAGTCTGTCCCGAACTTGCAGCGCGCGCCGCCATTTCCTTGACAAGGGGCACTTGACGACTTGATGTCACACAAAGCGCCTCATGGAGGATATCATGCGTCGTCCCATTTTCGCTTGCCTGGGTGTCGTCCTCACCCTTGCCATCCTGCCCATGGCGTTGCCGACCACGGCGCAAGCCCTCACCATCAACCTGAGCATCGGCACCAGCCTAAACAATGGCCGGGCAATAACCTGCCGGGGTGGCGAGAGAATCCTGCGCAATCGTGGGTTCCGGGACATCCGGCGCGTCGATTGCCGCGGCCGGTTCCTCGTCTATCGGGCCTGGCGCGGCGGCAACCGGTTCGAAATCGCGGTGAGCGCCCACAATGGCCGTGTCATTGATGTGCGCCGCATCAGAAGATGAGGTCCTTGGGGTAATCCTGACTCCGTGCCCGTCCCGTCGTGTGCAGTGCAAGGCGGCGGCTCTTGGCTGCGCGCCATCTGCGCCTGCTGCCCGGTAACCAAGGATGCTCGGTGTTATGGGATTGCGTGCAATCTTGGCGAGGGTCGCGAATTCGTTCCTTACCATCGGCGTGCTGGTCGGGGCGCTGGCCTTCGCCGCTTCTCTGACCCCAAGCCTGATACCGCGATCCTATCTCATCCAGGGCGTGCTCTCCGGGATCTCAGCGGCTCTCGGATATGGCACGGGCGTTCTTGCCTATTGGCTGTGGACCTATCTTGAGTTGCCGCAGAGAGGTATATGCCTACTGGTCATCGCTGCCGCGCGACAGCCGTCCAAAGCTCTATCTGCATGGCCCCAGCCTCGGCGCCATGAATTCCGAACTTTCGGCGAGCCTCTACGACATTATCGCCAATCCGTTTCAGGGCGCGCTTTGGAGCGGGCCTCCCTTTCCGAGCCGCACCTGGCGATCCGTTACCGATGATCGAAATGCCGGATCGCCCCAACGGCTCCCCCGTTTCCGGGACGCTTCGATCTTCCGCTTCACCAATCAGAATAACGTCCTCGAAATACCCGCTGCCTCATGGGGTCCGATCCGCATCGTGTACCTGCAATACGCCAGCGATCCGATTACGTTCTTCGATGCCGCCACGCTCTATCGGGAACCTGACTGGATGAAAGGGCCGCGCGGTCCAGATGTATCAGAGCAGGTTCGCTGGTATCCACTTATCACGATGCTGCAGCTTACAGTAGACATGGCGATCGCAACGACCTCTCCCATTGGGTACGGCCATGTCTTTGCTCCGCAGCACTATATCGATGCGTGGCTAGCAGTAACCGAGCCGCCGAACATTACAGCTGAGGACGTTGCCCGACTGAAGACCTTTTTCTTTAATCGTGGTGCGACACCGGCAATCAGCGGATAGATGCAAACCTGCCGCGAAGCAGCGAAACTAGGGAGAGAATGCGATGAAGTTTCCCATCATTGTAACTGAACGGTAGGAGTGTCGACCCAGAATTCCCTTGGATCCTCGCCTTCGATGCTGGTGGCGCCATAATGGGCGATGGTGGTTGCAATACATTGAACGGCTGCGTCGACGTTGATGACTTGCGAAGGAGCGAAGTTCACCCAAGAGGCGCTCTTACATCCTGCACGCTCGCAGACAACGTTTTATGCGGTTCAGCATGGAGAACTGATGCGTCGATGCGGCAGATACGATTATGGCCCGCCTGAGAGGACAAAAAGGGGTCGACTTAATTCGCTCCCTTTTTCTGCCAATCGGACCCGGACCCTTCAAGCGGCAAGCACACGCAGCACTTGACCAAGTGTCTGCGGGGTTTCAGATCGATCCAGACAATCTTGAACGACGTCAAAGCCGTCGCTTGCCCATCCGATATCCCTCGCTTCTTTCGGCGAAATACCAAATTCGTGCCTGAACGTTCGACTGAACGCCGACGCATCGACGAATCCCCACTGCCCGGCTATCCGGAATATAGATCGACCGTCCATACTGTCGGCCAGTGCGGCACGTATTCGCAGCAACCTTTGCCTTCGAATATACGAAGCAACACCGCCCAGAGGCTCAAACAGCCTGTAGAGACGGGAGCGCGACACGCCAAGGTCAGCACACAGTATTTCTGAAGTAAGATTGGGGTTTGCCAGTTTAACATCTATCAATCGACGCGCGCGTCCCATCAGTGTTGCATCAATCGGACCCTGAGCCTCGGCCAACCGATCTCGTGATGGGGCAAGGCATACAGCTACAAGGCTGCGGGTGGCCTCAACAACATGAGGGACTTCCTCGGCCTGCAATTGCGGTAGTGAGCGGTCCAAGAGAAAAAGGTAATCCGCAAGCAATCTCCCCAAGCCTCCATCCAATTGAACGTCCAACATCCGATCGAGCATGACAGTCGAGGTAAATAGATCATGAGGGAAGAAAAGCATAAGCATGCCGTCATCGTTGACTTCGGTTTCCAACGAAGTTGCTAGACAGTGCAATTCTGGCATCGCCTTGGCGCCGAGACGCTGACCGTCTGGCTCCAAAGAATTAAACGGCAAGTTTATATACCAATGATCAAGAACGCGTTTACTCAGATGCCTCCGGCGGTGGGTATATCCTTTGCCGGGAAGCTTAGTTCGTGTGAATACCATTCTGCCCAAGTCCCACACCATTTGAATCGCCGGGAAGCGTTCTGGTTCACCGCTAACAGACGATATGTCCATCACTCCTTGATATGAAGAACGGAAAGCATCGAATTGATTGTGATCCGGAAATACAAGCGTTGTAAAATATACCGCGTGCCTAAGTTGCAGATTTTCTATTACATGCTCATTGTACGACCGCAATGCAGATTCCTGATACATTAGGAACGCTCCATATCAAACAATCGACTTAATTTATTCTAATTCCTAATATCTAGGAATTTGAAAGTTATTTTATCCCAGGTCACCAAGATGTAAACCGCACAGTAAAAAATTGACATTCCGCGGGCTAATCTGAAAATTTCCGGGATTCCTCGCGATTGCGAGTACATTTGTCTTCCGTGGTGCTTTAAATGCCGTTTGTGCCATCAAAGTTATGTGTTGCTTCACGAGAAGGGTGCTACTTGGCGGAGAGCGTCACATGATCGGAACCGGATCAGAAATTGGTGGGTTCGGCTCCCTTGCATCCAAGCACTTTCCAGAGAACACTCGCTGAGCGTCAACAGCTTCAAGTTGAATGGCATCAAAGACCTTCGGGAAGCAACGCGCCGCGCGGTCACCTCAAGGTGGTGCAACTGACTAAATTGCCATGTTCATCCTAGCTGTGCCGGCGCCATCCCGGTTTAGGCCAGCGATCGAGTAACACCCCGAACGCAATAGGAAATTTGGTTCGTTAGGCGCTTGTGCGTGCACAAATGTCGACGCGCGACCTCCAAGAAATCAATGCCAATTTCTAAGCTAGGAGTTCCTGCGGGCTCTGAATCGCTGGGTCCAGCGGAGCGTCCTATTCGAACGAAATGACGAGCCCCGGGTCAAAAAAGAGACATAGAGCACACCGGTAGGACTCCGAGCTGATTTCTTCAGGCGCTTGAAGCCCTAAAATAGGGGACACCCTTGCGCAGCCTGGCCGCTGCCCTCCGCAGGAGCCTACATGTCGACCCTTATCGCAATTGTTTACCCCACCGAAACGAAGGCAGAAGAAGTCCGTCAGACTTTGCTCGGATTGCAAAGGGAATATGTGATCAGGCTTGGCGACGCGGTCATCGCCACCAAGACTGAGGCGGGAAAAGTCAAGCTGAACCAGCTTCTGAATACCACCGCCACCGGCGCGGTTTCCGGTAGCTTCTGGGGATTGCTCATCGGGGTGCTGTTTCTCAATCCGCTTGTAGGCGTGGCGGTGGGCGCGACTTCGGGTGCGCTCGGAGGCGCGTTGACCGATGTCGGCATAAATGATGCATTCATGAAAGAGTTGTCCGCAAGCATTGAACCGGGGAATGCCGCGCTCTTCCTGCTAATTCAGGAGATGACTGCGGACAAAGTTCTAAAGCAAATCCAGGGTTTCGGCGGCATTGTCCTCAAGACCTCACTCGACGAAACCAAGGAGCAGGTCCTGCGCGACGCGCTCCAGGGCCATTCCGGATAAGCCGGTTCGGCGCTGCCAGCGTAGACCGGCATCAACGCTCCCGCTCGTCCGGAGAAAGTAACCATGTCCTCGACTGCAACCGTCATAGCCATTGCCATCGAGATGCTTTGCGGCGTGGCCGGGGCACTCGCCGTGGGGTGGTGGTGGCCCCGCCTTGGACTTGCCAAGATCACAACCGCTCTAATCGGCATGGTAGGAGGCTTTGCCCTGACCTTTGTCGCGGCGCAATTTCCCGGCATCGGCTACCTGGTTGGGCATGTTGAAAACGCTGCCGATTCGACGATGCGCGGGGTCGGCGGGCTAACTCCCGCTGTCCTGATCGGGGCCGGCGTGTCGGGCCTGCTCGGCGGCGGCATCTTGATGGCTGTTCTGGGCCTGATCCGGAGCCGCTTGAACGGTTAATTTCGCAGCGGGTTATTCCCGTTCATTCCATAAAACGCTCTCGATGTCTTCCACCTCATCGTCAGGCGCCCCCAACAATTGGGCAACCCATTTCGTTGCGGGGGCCTGGGCGCAGAAGGTCAGCAGGGTTATCGCGATAGGAACCCCGATGAAGGCGCCGAACAGTCCCCAGAGGAACATCCACAGAAAGACGGAAAATAGCACCAGAAAGGGAGACAGCGCCAACGCATTTCCCGCCACGCGCGGCTCTACATAGCTGCCGATCGCGAACTGAATGAGATTGAGACAGGCAAAGACAAACAGTGCAGAATACAGGGATTCGAACTGCGCCAACGCGTAGAAGGTCGGCAGTAGCGTTGCAATGAACGGGCCGACGAAGGGAATGAAATTCAAAGTGAAGGCGATGACGCCCCACTCCGCGGCTAGCTGCAGGCCGAGCGCCAGGGCAAATACGTAGACCAAACTGCCGGTTGCAACGCTCATGATCGCTCTGATCATCACATACCGGCGCAGCTTGGTCGCGGTGCGTTCGCCCCCGACGACCAAGACGCGCGCAGCGTCGCTGCTGATGATGCTGGGAATCTTGCGCGCCAGCGGGCCGACCTCGAGCAGGGCAAGTAGTACGTAGACCAATACCACGATCCAGAACGAGATCATCGTATTCAGCCGGGCCGACAGACCCTGAATTGCCGCCACGATCCAGCGCATGTTGAAGTGCTCGGCCCACAGGCCGGCAACGGCGATCCCGTGTGTCTCCAGCCAGGCCGTCGCCAGTTCGTAGAGTCCCTGAAGCCGCGGCGTCTCCGCGATGAGTGATCGGCCGATCCGACCGAACCCCCAAGCCACGACAGACGCGAACACAATGAAGACCAGCAGCACCAGCAGCACAACAATAGCGAGCGCCAGAAGTTGCGGCAGGCGCGTCTGAAGCCGCTTTTGGAGTGGCCAGGCTATCGCGATGATGAATAGCGCGGCAGCAACGGGCGCAATGACCGCATCTGCGAAATGGAGCACAGCCAGCACGAGAACTGCGCAGATAATGCCCAACAGTACCGGAACCCAGCTGGCCTTCATGGCAATTCAGAATCTCCAGATCATCGGCACTATGAACACAGCCACGACAAAGAACCAGAGCAGTAGCGGCAGACCGAGCTTCCAATAATCCCCGAAAGCGTAACCGCCGGGACCCATGACCATCAAGTTGGTTGGGGTTGCAATGGGAGTAAGGAACGCCGCCGCCGCCGCGACCGCCGTGCTCATGAGAACCGGGCGGGGAGATATTCCCATGGTTGCCGCAGCTGCCACCCCGATCGGGATGACGATGAGAGCGGTCGCGGTATTGCTGATGAGCTGCCCCATTATGGCAGTCAATACAAACAGGCCGGCGAGTAGAGCTACGGGACCGGCGTCGCCGATGAGCGCGACAAGATGCTCGGCCATTAGTTTCGCGGCGCCCGTCTCGATCATGGCGGTAGAGAGCGGCATCATTGCACCCACAAGGATCACCGTCGTCCAGTCAATGGCTCGATAGGATTGTTCGACGCTCATAATCCCTGACACGACGATCGCTCCGGCGGCGAGTAGGCCGGCGACCGCTGGCGGGGTGATGCCGGTGGCCAGGAGTACGACCATCGCGGCTAGAATGGCAACGGCCTGGCCGGCACCTGGCCCCATAGGCACTGCCTGACGACGCACCAGTTCAGGCGAATTGACGACCAGGACATCCGGATCCTGGAGGCGGTGGTCGAGAGCTTTCCATGTTCCCTGCAGGAGCATCGTGTCACCGGCCTGCAACACGATGCCTCCAGCATCTCGTGTTGCGTTGGTGGCGGCAACCTCCGCGCCGGCGCGCTGCACCGCAAGGACGATAAGGTCGCCGCTCTCAGTGACCATCCCAGGGAAAACGTTCTGGCCGATAAGGCCGGAGCGTGGCGGGATCACCACCTCTGCGAGGCCTGAACTGCGATTGAACAGCGTGCCCTCTCCGTGACCGGACGCCGCCGCCTCGCTGAATGCGAGGTGTTTATCCGACGCGAAAGCGGCGGCCGACTCGGCGTCGCCCCGCAGCAGCAGATGATCCCCCTCGGCAATGACAGGCCTGCGCAGTGGGCTGGCCGTTTCACCCTCCTGAACGGCGACGAGGCGCAATTCGGGATAGGCTGCCAACTCGATCGCAGATGCGGGCACGCCGATGAAGGGCGAACTTGCGCGCACGCGCATCTGGTACACGCCGCTGGCAAGGCCGTACTGCTCGACGAGCGTCTTCGCATGGCGGCTGAAATCCGCAGGCATGGTCGCGCCATTGCGTTCAGGCAAGAGCCGCTTTCCAAACAATATGATGATCGCCATCGTTCCCGCCAGCAGCGGTAAGCCAACAAGCGCGAATTCGAAGAAACCGAAGCCGCCCACCCCGGCGTCGCTGCCTGCATTCGAGACCAGGACGTTCACTGGCGAACCCGTCAGAGCGAGTTTCGAACCGGCATGCGCGGAAAAAACGAGCGGCAGGAGCAACTGTGCCGAGTTTCGCTTCAAGCGGACTGCGATGACGACCACAACTGGCAGGAGCGCGGCGACGGCACCGTTGACGCTGATCAACGCTGTAAGGAGTGCGACCATGCTCATCGTCAGCATCAACAGGCGAGTGCGGCTCTCTTCGCCCGCGCCACGGATCAGAAGCTGACCAGCCCAAGCGGTGACGCCGGTCAGGTCGAGTCCCGCGCTGACAATGAAAAGAGAGGCTATGAAGATCACCGCGGGGTCACCGAAGCCCCCGAGCGCCTGGTCAATCGTCAAGACGCCGGTTGCCCACAGCGCTGCAGCTGTTGACATCGCGACAACGACGACGGGCAGCTTGTTCCAGACAAACAGGACGACGATGGCCGCGATGATGGTGGCAGTGTAGGCTATGGGGCTCAATCGCTTGGTTCCTCCCTGGCTCTCCTCGAGCCGCCAAAAATTAGCACCGCCATCCGGCCCAACCGCCGCCGAGCCGCGACGTGACTGCTACTCCTCTAGTGTCGCCATAAGTAAGCCGAGGCGGCAGCCCTTTTCGTATTCGGCAAGGTTCACATATTCCTTGATTGTATGGATCTCGGCTTGGCCCGCACCGATGGTGACGGTGGGAATGCCATGTTTGTCGAGCCAATTTGCATCGAGCCCGCCATTGGAGAAGAGGCAATTGGCCTTGATGCCCATCATCTCCAACGCCTTCACGGCGCGCTTCACAACCGGGCTGCTCTCTGAGAGTTTGAAAGGCGGATAGGCTGTCTGGTGATTGAACGCCACTTCTCCCGTGCGCCCTTCATGGTCCTTGACCTGTCCTTTTGCTCTCGCGAAGGCCTCACCGTAACCCTTGGCAATCTTGGTCGCGAAAGCAGACTCAGGGCTACGAGCCTCGCCCGCGATGAAGACGTAGTCGGTGATAACATTGGTTGCATCGCCCGCAGGCTTTCCGTCTTTTCCGCCGAAAATTCCGACATTGCTTGTTCCGCGGCCGTCCGGCTTGACGACTTTGCCAAACCAGCCTGCGTTGTGCACCTCCGCTAAGGCTATCGCTCCGACCAATGTTGCCGATATGCCCTTCTCGGGCGCAACGCCGGCATGAGAGGCACGGCCCTTGATCTCGACTTCCCAGTTTTCTTGTCCAACCGCACCAATGATCAGGTCCGAAGCGAGTTGACCATCGACATTGACACACATGCTCGGGCCACTGAGATCGGCTGCGTTCAATTCACGTGCCCCATGAAGCCCACTCTCCTCGCGCACCGTGAAAAGCAGCGTGATTGGAGGATGCGGCAGCTTGTGCTTGATAAGTGTCTCGGCAAGCACCACGAGAAGGGCAACGCCTGTTCGGGCGTCGCCTCCTAGTGCTGTCGTACCGTCGGAGACAATGCGATCACCCTCTCGCCGGGGCTTGGCGCCTGCACACAGTGGCACGGTATCCAGGTGGGTTGAGAACAGCAGCCTGGGCCCGCCGCGCGTTCCGGGCAGATTTACGATGAGATTGCCGGTTTCCGTCGGCAGCGGAATCCGTGTGTTGGCGTCGTCGAAGCGGATTGCCGAAGCCGGCACGCCAGCGGCCTTCAGAGCATCAATGACGGCGGCCGCGATATTGGCCTCGTATCCTGTCACGCCTTCCACCGAGAGGAACCGCATTAAGTGATCTTCGGCGACGGCGACATCGAGGGGAATAGAGGAGGTGCTCATCATGTTCATCCTGTCACTTGAACCTTGATCGCTTTAAGCTTCCGCATGGACACTCAAAGCCCCCAAGGCAGGCCCAGCATCTGCCAGACCGCGAACAACGCCGTCCACAGGACGAACATCCAGACGACATAGGGCAGCATTAGTGCCACAACGGTGCCAACTCCAGCGTTCCTGTCGTAGCGTTGCATAAAGCCCACCACGAGTGCGAAATAGGCATTCAGCGGGGTAATCGCGTTCATCGGCGAATCGCCGACGCGATAGGCGGCCAGAACCGCCTCCGGCTCGACGCCGAGTTTCATCAGAAGCGGGACAAAGACGGGCGCGAAAATCGCCCACTTTGCGATGGCGCCAGTCAGCAGCAGATCGATGATCGCCACCACGACGATGAAGCCGAGCAGCAACGGCAGCGAGCCAATATTGGCCGCCTGGAGGGCACCCGAGAGGCTCAGCGCCATAACCGTGCCGATATTGGTATAGGTGAAATAGGCGACGAACTGGCTCAACACGAAGAATAGGAAGATCGTGCCGCCCATGTTCTTGATCGACTTCTCGATCGCCCCAATGACTTCCGTCAAAGTGCGCAGCGTTCCGGCGCCGATGCCGTAGCACCAGCCTGTCACCAGAAAGATCAGCATGATTAGCGCGATCAAGCCGTTCATGAACGGCGAGTTGCCGATCAGTTCGCCGGTGTCGGGATTGCGCAACGGCCCCCATGACGGGATCGTCAGGAAGCAGAAGACGATGATCAGGCCGAGCAGGCCGAGCCCGGCGAAATGCAAGCCGCGCGATTCCTGCTCGCTGAGTATTGCGCCCTGTTCGGTCATCGTGCCGTCGGCCGCCAACGCGGGATCGTAGACGCCCAGGCGGGGCGCAATCATGCGATCGGTGATGAACGCCACGACCACGGCAAGGAAGATCACCGACACGATCGAGAACCAGATATTCGAGGCCAGGCTGATCGAACTGTTAGAGTCGACGAGACGGGCAGCGTCGTTGGTAAACTCGACGAGGACGGCATCGAGCGGCTTGATCAGCATGTTGACGGTGAAGGCGCCAGCCACGGCGGCAAAGCCCAACGCCAAGCCGGCGAGTGGGTTTCGCCCAACAGCCAGGTAGGCGACCCCGGCGAGAGGGATCAGAACCAGATAGCCTGCGTCCGCAGCGATGCTCGAGAGGATACCGACAAAAGACAGGATATAGGTAAGCGCCCAGGCCGGAGACACGATCACGAGCTTTCGGATAAGCGCCGTGACCATCCCTGATTCCTCCGCCACGCCGGCTCCGATCATCGCAGCGATCATCAGTCCGACCGCGGTAAAACTCATGAAATTTGGGATGAGCGACGCATACAGGAAGCGTATACCGTCGGCATTCAACAGACTGCGGATCTCGGTGGTCGCGGTTTCAATCTCATGTGTCTCCGCGTTTATGCGCTCAAACGTTACCGCGGCGCCGAAAGCGCTGAATAGAGCTGATAGCACCATGACGATTACAATCAGAATCAGGAAGATGACGACCGGATGAGGAACCATGTTCCCCACTCTTTCGACGCCATCGAGAAACCTCTGCATCGCGGTTTTTGGCGCTGCATTCGAGGTGGACATCTCTGCCTTCCCTTCCAGTTTGATCGGCTGCAGCGGATTACAGCGCCAAAAGCGCGCACTGGGCAATTCTCAGATCAACGGCTTTTGAGCTTAACTCTCTATGGCAGCGAGTCATGAGCACAGAATCCAAAGCCTTGGCGCTCTGTCCCGAAATTGGTCGTCGGCGATGCCTCACCGTGATCATCACCCGGCAAAAATAAACACAGAATTGGACAACCGGCGCAGACTTTGGACTTTGAGCCGATGTGTCCCTGCAAGGCGGACGTAGATCGCGATCGTCTTGCCGCGCTTTGCCTCACTGGTGATCTGGTTCAGCCACGCCTCGGAGACCACGAACAACGTCTCCGAGGCAGCACCCAACGCCGACATTGAGTCAAGGGCTACTCTCTCCGCCTCATCCTTTGCTTTCCATCCGCCGCGACTCGCGACGGCCCCCCTCTTCCGTAGCCCCAACGAGCGCCTCGACATCTCTAAGATTTTCACTGTCGGCAAGAACCAGAGCCATACTCAGTTCATGCAGTGTATCTCTCGCGTTTTGCAACATGATCAGGAGATGCTGCCGGTCTGTCATGATCCGTCCCCTTCGTTGAACACAACAACGTGACGGTCAGTCGGTTTCTAATAACGAAAAAAGGCCCGACACCCCTTTCGGAGCGGAGGGCTTCGGGAATTTCAATCCTCGAGAGTATAGCCAAGGGCACCTAAAGTTCTTTCTTTCTCATCTGAGATTCCCGACTGATAGATTCTGATGAGCGCTGCAGCTCGACATTCGAGATCTACGGGCGAGTCGTCGGGAAGACGCGCTTTATCAAAAACCCTAGTTGAGCTGCGCAAAATGCTCGGCGAGGAGACCGACCTCAAAGCCATCGCGGCAAAAAGACAATTTCCTATTCTATGTAGAGGCTTTCCACGTTATCGATCTGGCGACGGAGAAGCTTCACCGTGCACCTCGATTGTGAGCATGCACACAATCTGGCAGGAGAATGATATGGACAAGCCTCGCATATTCTTGGGCTCGTCGGGAAAGCAGGCGCAACTGTTGGAGGCCCTAACCAAAGGGCTCGATGACACCGCTCACGTCGAACCCTGGACGACGACCTTCAGTCCCGGAACTACCACGCTAGGTCGCCTTCTCGAGCTTACCCGCGAGGTAGACTTTGCCGCATTCGTCTTCGCCCAGGACGACTGGACGACCGCCAGCCCACCGGCCTCTCCCGTGTTGGAGGCTGGTGTGGCTTCGCCGCGAGACAATGTGGTCTTCGAAGCTGGTCTTTTTGGCGGAGTCCTCGGCATGCGCCGTACCTTCATTCTCCATGCCAGAGGCTCGAAGTTGCCCACTGATCTCCTCGGCTTGACTTGTGTGCGCTACGATGAGGGCATCAGCTCTACCGAAATGGACACCGTCAACCAGAAGGTCCGGCAAGCAATTGAGAACGAAGGGCGCTTGGCTCGCATCGAGGGGCAATGGTGGCAGTTTTCACTAACATCGCGCACCGACCGCGAGCCTTCCGCCGTGAGTCTCTTGAACATTTCGCGTGACGGCGACGGCGCGCTCGAAATCACTGGCCGTGCTTGGCAGGAAGACGGTACGTTGTCGTCTCGATACTGGAGCGAAGCGGTTAAGGAGAAGCGGGATCCTTCGGGTATTTTCTACTTCTGGCGGGGGGAGCGTCCCTTGCATCCCAATGCTCCACAGTTGCATGGTACAGGAGAGATCAAGCTCGAGTCCGCCGATCGCGCATCCGGATACTTCACCACGCTTTCGGAGACGCAACCGGAAGTGAACGCAAGGACCTCCGGTGTCTACTTGCGCGCTGAGCCGAACGATTCAAGCATCCTGAACGGACGCGATGATCGCCAACGCTCGAAGCTGATCGCACAGCGGTTGAAGCATTGGAAGGGCATAAGAAACGTCTAGGGCGTTTTTCGACCGGCAGTCTGATTCAGAATTCCGGCTGGGATATGGAGGCCAGCATGGGAGGGCTAGCCGCTTTCGATGGGTTTACGCGCACAACGTCTGGCGACAGGTGATTCAGGCATGAGCTTCCGGTCGGTGGGGCGATCCGGTGGCGTGCTATGTGACGGGAGACCGGGAGTTCGCGCTTAAGCGTCAGGGCGGAGATATACGTACGGGCCGTCTGAAAGCGCTCCGGCTCGGCCTCGTGTGTCAATCGGCGTCCAAAATTTCACGCCTTGTTGGAGTAAACCCTTCAGGTTGGACCACGCGAGCCCTCCAAACTAAGCCGCCTGCTGGGCGATTTGGGTTCAAATTGCTCTGGCATTCGATAGCGAAGGCTGAGTGTAGCTGTTCACAAGAGATTCTACGCACTGCCATCATGCGCATGGGATTACGAATTTGACTTCCGCTTGGGCATCAATGATGCCTGCTTTCAGAAAACGGCAAGACTGATCTCTGCGGCAGGCATGGGCACTAAGCAGTCGCCCCTTCACGGAAGTCCGAACGTCGCTTTGCGTTAAACGTCCCCTTCCCTTCTGCATCTTATGTGACTTTGAACTGAGGTGGGTTCAGGTTTGAACTGCAACTTGCGAGAGATAACAATGGCTTATCGCTTGCAAGGAAGAGCCCGTGAAACACACCTCCCAAATCGATATGGAAAAAAGACGCAAGACATCCTGATTGGGCATCTGGGTGTAGCGGTAACCAACACGATCAATCCTCGGTAGAAATTGCAGCGTATCGATTATTTCTTCGTGGAGAGTCCCAAACGTTGGCCACCAATCGTCTCCCCTACGAGCGGAATGCGTAACCGCTTCTAATGGTGGACTGCGGCGCCTTGAACGCCGCATGATTGGGGGTTTTGATGACTAGGAATGTGTCCGTCAGGGCAATTTCGCGGGGGGCCCGAGCCAGGCTTCATGCTGCGCTTCTGGCAAGCACAGCGGTGCTCGTGTTCAATCCGCCAACACCGGCTACAGCGCAAGCGGCTGCACCGGCTCAGTCCGCCGAGCGATCAATTTCGGTTCCGGCGGGGTCTCTTACACCGGCCTTGAACAGCCTCGCCGCCCAGACCGACCTTCAAATTCTCTATGATGCTGCTGTTTCTGAAGGCAGGACAACTGCGGGCGCGAGTGGCAACCTGACGCCCCAGCAAGCCTTGAACGCCATTCTTGCGGGCACGGGCGTGGACGCACGTTTTGCCGGCAGCAATCAGGTGACGCTCAGCGTCAATACATCCTCGGCAGGGGGAACTGGCGTAGACGCCAGCGGGGCACTCGTGCTCGCCCCGATTACGATCTATGGCGCGCGCGACGCGACGACGCTGAATGATACGACCGCGAGCGTCGGTATCGTGAATGCCAAGGCGATTGAAGACGGCCAGATCAGACATACGCAGGATGCCTATCGGCGTCTTGCGAACGTGCTGGACAGCGCGACGGTCAATTCCGGCTTTGTCATCCGCGGCATGAGCTCAGAAGGCTTCGTTCCGGGTGGGGCGCCAGTCGGTTCCCTCTATGTGGATGGCATTCTCCAGACCCGCTACAATGCCCGTTTTGGAGCGAGAAACCTCTGGGACGTCGAACAGGTCGAGGTCTACCGCGGACCGCAATCGACGCTCTCCGGCCGCGCCGCCATGTCCGGTGCCGTCTACATCAAGTCGAAGGATCCGACCTTCGACAAGGAAGTCGAACTGTCGGGCACCGTCGGCAGCAACCATCTGGTCGGCACCGCCTTCGTCGTGAACACGCCGCTCGTCGAGGACCAGGTCGCGCTGCGCATTTCCGGCGCGTTCGAGCGTTCCCGTTCCGACGTTTCCTATACGAATCTCGAGGACTACGCCGGCTATGATGACCTGACCACGGACCTCAGCGGGACCATTCGCGCAAAGCTGCTCCTCACGCCGTCAGAGATGCCGGACACCCGCGCCCTTCTGACCTATGCCTACTCAAAGGATCGTCCGAACGACCGCTTGGTCGGCCTCAACACCGGGCGCGGTGATTTCAACTTCATCACGTACACGGAGTATCGGTGGACCGAGGTTCACAATCTCGGCCTTGAAATCACGCATGATTTCTCCGACACGCTCCGCTTTACTTCGCAAACCGGCTTTCAGTACGGCATAAACACACGACGCTCCGTCGATGCGGACACGCCCGGCATCGACAATGGAATCTGGGGTACGGATGACGACTCGATATTCACCCAGGAGCTGCGCCTGAACTACGAGGGCGACCGCTGGAAGTGGGTTGCAGGCGTTTTCGGCAGCCATCAGGTCTTTGACGGATGGTCGCGTTTCGTGGTGGCGCCTTACCAGCTGGACGACCAGCAGACCCGCAAGACGTCGAACCTGGCTGTATTCGGTGAAGCGACCTATGAATTCGCGGACAGCTGGTTTGCGACCCTGGGCGGAAGACTGGATTACCTGGAAGAGACGAACACCGAGCAGAACTCATTTATCATGTTCCCCGGTACGCCTGTCTTCTCCGGAGACCCGGCATCTTTCGACGAATTGAACTTCGTGCCGAAGATTGGCCTGTCAAAGGAATTCGGTGACAATCAAACGGTTGGTTTCACCTATACGCAAGGCTTCCGGTCGGGTGGCTCCTATGTCAATCGCAGCGATCCGACGTTCCCACTCGTAACGTACGATCCGGAATACTCCCAGAGCTACGAGTTGTCCTATAAGGGAACCCTGCTGGACGATCGCCTCAGGCTCAACGCCAATCTCTTCTACACGAAGTATGAAGACCAGCAGATCGAAATCCGCCCCCCATCTCCCATTCCGGGCTATCGAATAACGGAAAATGCCGCGTCCTCGCGCGCATGGGGTTTCGAAATCGAGCCAACCTATCAGGTCACCGATCAGTTCTCGGCATTCGCTTCGATTGGATATCTGAACACCAGGTTCCTCGAATTCGATCACGGCGGCTTGGGCGACCAGTCTGGAAAAGCCTTTCCGGAAGCGCCGGAATGGAGTTTCGGCTTCGGCGGTCGATATGAGTTCGAGAACGGCATCTATGTCGGCGCCGATGCCAAATACACCAGCGACTACAATTCACGTTTCGGCACGGGAGGCATGTACGACATCGACTCTCGCTTCATCGTGAATGCGCAAGCCGGCTTCAAGAAGGACAATTGGGAGATCACCGCCTTCGTGGAAAATCTCACCGATGAGAAATACTTCACGATCGTCGATCCCGATTACACCCCAGCCTTCGGCCAGGCTGGCCCCCGGCGGTCCTTCGGACTGAACCTTCGTACGAAGTTCTGACAAACCGGGATTGTGGGGCGAAAGCCCCGCAATCCTCTTTCTGCGTGCATCTGAAATGGTATCCGTCTTGCGCTTCTGGCTCGCCCTTCTCTTCCTCCTCTTTCCCCTCTCGATCGCGCACGCCGCCTGTCGGGGGAAGGAGATAGCGGAGGGTGTCTATAATCCGCCGTTCTGCGCACCAGTGGAGGCGAAGAGGATCGTCACGCTCGATCCGCTGTTGACGCTCGGCCTCCTGATCGAGCTCAAGGCGCCCGTCGCCGCCACGCCCTACATGGCCATCCAGGACGCCGTGGTGCTTGATTTCGTCAAGCGGTCGAAGATGGTCGACCTGGGCAATCCGAGGGAACCGAGCCTCGAGCGGATCGCGGCACTGAAGCCCGACCTCATCATCGGCAGCGCGGAGGCGCATTCCTCCATCTACGATACGGCATCGAAGATCGCGCCGACCGTCCTGACCAACCATATGGACTGGAAGAAGTATCTCAAGCTTCTCTCCGAGATCACCGGCCGCGAGGGTGCGGCCAATGAGGCGCTCGCCGCCTACGAGAAGCGCGTCGCCTCGATCCGCGACCGCGTGAAGAAGACGGACGTGACCGTCTCGACCGTCCGCTTCGCGCCTGGCCGCTTCGTCGTCTTCGTCGATGGTCCTGCCGCCTATGCGCCCTTTTCAGTTTTGCACGAGGCCGGCGTCAAGCGCACGGCCTACGAGACGGTGACCGACGGCACGATCGTCAAGCGGCCGGACTGGGAGGAACTTGCCAATCTCGATGGCGACATTCTTCTCTACGTCTCCGCCAGCGGCTTCGAGAGCGGACCGGACGATGCGCTCGAGAAGGAAGTCACCGAAAACCCGCTCTGGCAGCTCTTGCCCGCCGTGCGGAACGGCCGCGCCTACCGCGTCGACCGGGTAACCTGGCAGAGCTTTCACGGCATTGGCTCCGCCAATCGGGTTCTCGACGACATCGAGCGCTATATCCTGGCGGATCGATGAGCCGCAGCAAGGGCATGCCGGCTGCGCGGCCTTTGGGCCGTTTAAGCATGACCGGCAGGAGCAGGCTTTTCGCCCTGCTCGTTGTTTTCTGCCTGCTTGTCGCGATATCGATGTGGGCTGTCACCCTCGGGACGGTGAGCATCCCGCTCCAGTCGGTAGGGAATGCGATCTTCGATTTCGACGGATCGCGCGAGCACCTGCTGGTCACGACGATCCGGCTCCCGCGCGTGCTTGCGGCCCTGCTTGCCGGCAGCGCACTGGCGGTCTCCGGCGCGATCATGCAGGCCGTAACGAACAATCCCCTCGCCTCGCCGAGCTTGCTCGGGATCAATGCGGGCGCAGCCTTCGCCGTCGTGCTGGTCATGACCCTTTTCGGCGCTGGGACCAGCGACGTCTATCTGTGGTACGCGTTCTTCGGAGCCGGCGGTGCCGCGATCGTCGTCTACGGACTCGGTTCTTTCGGCCTGGCCGGTCAATCGACCGTCGGTCTTGTTCTCGCCGGTGCGATCGTCGCAACGTTCCTGATGTCCCTGACCGGCGCCGTGCTCATCTTCGACGAAAGCACCCTGGATACAGTCCGGTTCTGGACGGCAGGATCCGTATCGGGCAGAACCATGGCACAGGCGGCTGCGGTCGCGCCCTACATCCTGGTGGGGCTTGCTTCCGCCCTTCTCCTCGGCCGGCATTTGGTCACCTTGAGCCTCGGGGCCGATGCGGCGCGGTCGCTCGGACAGAACCCGCTGGTCTGGCGCGCGATTGCCGTCGTCCTCATCATCCTGCTCGCCGGCAGCGCCGTCGCCCTCGCCGGCCCGATCGGCTTTGTCGGGCTTGTCGTTCCCCATATCGCGCGCCTGACGATCGGCGTTGATTATCGCTGGATCATCCCGTTCAGCGCGCTCGGCGGCGCCCTGCTGGTGGTGGGCGCGGATACCGCCGGACGCATGCTCTTCACCAGCCAGAGTTTTCCGGTAGGCGTCACGATCGCCCTCATCGGTGCACCGTTCTTTCTATGGCTTGCCCGAAACCGGGCGGGAGGTGCGACATGACGCGGTTGCTCACCGTCCTGATTTTTCTCCTCATCGGCTTGATCTTGGCCAGCCTGGCATTTGGGGACATACCCCTGTCCTGGCGCGAGCTCTTCGAAACGATCACAGGATCGCCAGAGGCAAGCTTGCAGAACGTGATGATCGTATTTGACCTGCGCCTGCCGCGAGTTCTACTCGCCCTTCTCGTCGGCGCTGCGCTCGCGACGGCCGGCACGATCGCGCTGGCCATCATGCGCAATCCGCTTGCGGAGCCGGGCGTGTTGGGGATCAACAGCGGCGCGGCAGCCGCGGTTATGGTTGTCATCGTGCTGCTTCAGGATCCGCCCGCCGCCCTGCTGCCGGCAGCCGGATTCCTCGGCGCGGTCGCGATGACGGCGGCCGTATACCTTTTGTCATGGCGCGGCGGCACGTCGTCGCTGCGCATCATCCTCATCGGCATTGGCCTCAGTTCGCTTGCCGGTGCGGCCACGACTTTGCTTTCGACCTTCGGGGAGATCGGCGATGTCCAGCGGGCGATGATCTGGCTGGCCGGAAGTGTCTACGACGCCAATATCCTTAAAGTGAGACTGCTGTTCTTCTGGTTGATCATACCTATGGCGCTGGCATGGATGTCGTCGCGCGAACTCGACCTCATTCGCTTCGGCGACAATTCCGCGCGGAGCCTCGGCCAGCGGGTCGATCTGGTTCGCGGTGTCATGATCCTGCTGTGCACGCTCATTTCCGGTGCGGCCGTCGCGGCCGCAGGGCTGGTCGGCTTCGTCGGCCTCGTCGCGCCGCATATCGCCAGCCGGCTGGTCGGCCCGTCGCATGCCAGGATATTTTCGGTCGCCGCGCTGACCGGTGCAAGCCTTGTGGCATCGGCCGATCTCGTCGGGCGCGTGATCATCGCGCCGGCTCAGTTGCCAGCCGGAATCGTCACGGGCCTGATCGGAGCTCCCTTCTTCGCATATCTTCTATGGGGTCGCCGTCATGCCCGTGAATGACAAGAACACACCGGCGAAGCTGACGGGGCAGTGCGTATCCATTGCCTATGGTCAACACCGGATCGTCGAGGATCTCGACCTCATCGTGCCCGAGCGTCGCTTCACAGCGCTGATCGGGCCGAACGGCAGCGGCAAATCCACCGTCCTGCGCACCTTCGCCGGCCTCATGGCGAAAGCCGACGGGACCATCCTGCTCGATGGCCACAGCATCGATACGCTCTCCACCAAGGAGATGGCTAAACGTGTCGGCGTCCTTCTTCAGGGACCGGTGGCGCCTGAGGGGCTGACGGTGCGCGACCTCGTGCAGCAGGGCCGCTATCCGCACCGATCATTGTTCGGGCGCTGGTCGGAGCAAGATCAGGACGCCTGCGAAGAGGCGCTGATGCTGACCGGCATGACGACGCTCGCAGATACGGCGCTCGACAGTCTTTCTGGAGGGCAGCGCCAGCGCGCATGGATCGCGATGACACTGGCCCAGCAGGGAGAGGTTCTCCTGCTCGACGAGCCGACAACCTATCTCGATCTCGCGCATCAGATCGAGTTGATGAAACTGATAACCGTGCTGGTGCACAAGCACGGCAAGACCGTCGTCGCCGTTCTGCACGATATCAACCAAGCAGCCCGCTACGCCGAGCATGTCGTTATCCTGAAGGACGGGAAGATCACAGCCGCCGGACCGCCCGACGAGGTGATATCAGCCGAGGCGATTGCAGACGTGTTCGGCGTCAAGTCGGTCATTATCCGCGATCCGGTCGCTGGAACACCGCTGTGCGTCCCTCTGTAGGGTGCGAAGAATCCTGACAGCTATCGTTTTGCTGTTACAAAAATACAACATGACCCGCTTTTTTTAGGCGCAAGCCGAGATAGGAATTTCGCCCCTCTGCAGGGAATCGGGCAACAAAATCAGGCATAAAGATGACTTTTACAGTCTTGTTTTAGCGTCGCCCGGGTAGCCACCTTCGAACCATTCTAACCTATTGCACTTGCAGGCATTTTACAGATTCGATAGCCATTTCAAACGTTGCTGCCAAGGGAATGTGCAGGCTCTCAGCGCCTGGAAGTACCGGATAATTGCGTGTTCATCATTGGATCAGGAATAGAGTGCCAATGTCGAGTTCCCCTTCCCCGCTCGCTTGGGACAATCTTGAAAGCAATGATCTTCTGAACCGGGCGATGGAGGCGCATTATGCCGACATCATGGCCGCTGTCAGACGCAAGGGGCATCCACGTTCCACCGTCATGGACGTCGTTCACGATCTCTACGTCAAGCTTGCAGCCCAGCCCGACATCCTGCGCAACAAGCGGTCGATCAAAGCTTTCCTCTGCCGTTCTGCCATCAATCTCGGAATAGACAGGTTACGGCGAGAGAGCATGGAAGCGCGCCTCTTTTCCGGCACCGAACGAGAGGCTTTGTCGGTTGCCAGTGTTGGGACGGCGCCAGACCGTCAGCTCGAGATCGAAGCCCGGGTCGCCATTCTTCGCGATGCAATTGCCGAGCTGCCGACCCGCCGCCGCGTCGTCTTCATCCTGCACCGGCTGCACCATCTTTCCCCTGACGAGATCGCGGCAAAACTCAACATTTCCCGGAATATGGTCGATCGCCACCTTCGTCGGGCGTTCGCCCACTGCCTCGACTGCCTTCTTTAGATCGAGTACGAGTCCCTAATTGGCGATGCCAACCGTCTACTAGGCAGGACTGGATGCTGCTGGAGAAGCCAATGCCGGGCAATAGAGCGACCCGAGCTCAGCGAAAATGCAACGCAGAGGCAGCGGACTGGATTTTGCGCAACGCCGACCTCAAGCAATCCGTCGAAGACAAAGATCGCTTCAGGCAATGGTTGGACCAGGACCCGGAAAATCGTCGCGCTTACAGTGCCGCAGAACGCCTGCTGGGCGACGCGCGCAAGGCGATTGAATCCGACCCGGCTCTGCTCAACATCAACGTCAAACCCCGCAGTACAGCCAAGCCGCTCGCGGTATCGCTACTCTTGCTCGCCTGCGCCGCCACGGCCTTCCTGATGCTCGACGGGCCGATGCTCCTGCAGGCGGATGCGATTGCGGGAACCGACGAAATGCCTAGCCTTACGCTCGAGGACGGCTCGACCGTACAGCTCAACGCCTCCTCCGCGATCGCCGTCAATTTCGACGGGAAGCAGCGAAATATCCGGCTCCTGCGCGGGCAGGCTTTCTTTCAGGTTGCACATGCACCGGAGCGGCCTTTCACCGTCCAGGCCGGCACTACCCGTGTCACGGCATTGGGAACGGCCTTTGACGTACGTTTGGGCGAAGCCGATACGGAGGTGACCGTCACAGAAAACTCAGTCCTGGTGGAGTCGAACGACGCCACCAGGTCTTCCGTGCGCGTCACGCAAGGCGAACAAGCCACTTATGACCGCAACAGCGGCAAGACAGCAATCCAGCCTGTCGACCGCCTCGTGGCTCTGGCCTGGCAACGCGGGCAGATCGCCGTGGAAAACGCCCCGCTGTCCTATGTCGTGGAAGAGATGAACCGCCACTTTTCCGGGCGGATCGTCGTCGCCGGCACCGCGCTCGCACAACGCCGCGTGAGTGGCACGATAGCGATCGCCGATATCGACGCTGCGCTCGCGTTCATCAAACAGGCACTCACTGTGAAAGCGACCCGGATTGGCCCTCTGATCATCATTCGCTAGTGGGTCGCCTCGGAGGGCAAGGACTAGGAATTGTGATGGGTTTCCTCGTGCATCTTATACGACGTTCGGCGAACGGAGCATGAACATCCGAAAGGTGCTGTGCGGGTTTCGACCTCATTTCAGATCGCCAGTGCCGTCAACGTGTCGGCGAGCTCAGCCTATCGAGACGTTCAGGCGCTGGTGCATGCTGGCTTTCTCGACCCCGTAACCGGAGCCGGCTATGCCCTGGGCCGGCTTTCATTGCCTTCGACCAGATCATTCGAAGCAGCGATCCGCTGATAGCGGTCGCCACGCCGGTGATGCGGCACCTGCTGGAAAGTACAACCCACAAAGCGAGCGTCGTGCTATGCTGGCGCTTCCGCGACCAGGTCATGTGTCTGCATCAGGAACAGGGGGACGCACCCCATCCCGTGTCGAGTTATGGCCGGGTGTCGCAATGCCATTCTTTCGCGGTGCATCATCGAAGGCCATCCTGGCCCACCTCGACGACAGATCACTCAAGAGGATCTACCTCGAAAACGAAATGCTCATCCGCGAGGGTGAAGGGCCGCAAAACTGGAAGCAATTCAAAGCCGCCCTGCGCGGCATCCAGCGCGATGTGTTTGCTATCACAGTGGCCGAAGTTGCGGAGGGACGCGTCGGTATCGCCGCTCCAATCCTGATGAACAAACGGGTTGTGGCTGGCGTCAGCATGGTGTTCGAAAGCGGCCAGGTCGATGCCGTGGCGCAGGCCGGTTTCCCCCAGCAGGTCGTTGCGGCAGCCGAGAGAATTTCCCTGGCCCTGTCTGAAGATCCAGGCACGATTTCTCGCGGCTAGCTGCCATTCGCCGCGCGCAAGGTGGAAATCACTTTGTGTCAAAAGTGGACGGCTCTCTAATCTACAGAGGAGCTGCGTAGCCGCAAAACAGCTAATCGGGAGTTGTCATGTTATCGAGCGTTGAGCCCGTCGGACGGCACCGGTGCAGCAAGCAGCGTATCGCCAAAGCCCTCCAACGGCAGCGTTGTGGTCTTGATGCCATGATCGGCGAAGAACTTGGACAGGAGCATGCCGACAACATCGACACCGACCTTGTCATAGGATCCGGAATAGGTGTTCACCAAAGTCGCGAGCAAAGACACCATGCTTTCCTGCTGCGACGAAATCCATTCGAAAATGGCGGCTTCACGACGCTTCATCTGCCCTGTCCCCGATCAGCCTGCTGACTATTGGAAATGAATTTGCGAAACCGCTCCGATTTCGAATTGCCAAACACCACGTCTGTAGGGCCGTCCTCTTCAATGACGCCCTCGTGTAGAAAGATCACGCGGTTCGCGACATCCCGGGCGAATGCTATCTCATGCGTGACCAGAAGCATGGTACGCCCCTCGTTTGCGAGCGACCGCATTACCGCCAGCACCTCGCCAACCCTTTCCGGATCGAGAGCGGAGGTCGGCTCGTCGAACAGCATCACCTGAGGATGCATCGCCAAAGCTCTTGCGATCGCGGCGCGCTGCTGCTGCCCACCCGAAAGGTGGGACGGATAGGCATTACGCTTGTCGGCGATTCCGACTTTCTCCAGCAGGGCGATCGCTTCCGCGACGCATTCCGCCTTTGGGCGGCGCTGAACATGGACCGGCGCCTCGATGAGGTTTTCAAGAATGGTCATGTGGGACCATAGATTGAAGCTTTGAAAGACCATTGCCGCCCGCGAGCGGATGCCGTCGATCTGACGCTGATCGCCAATCGCAAGGCCGGTACCGTGCTTCTTTAGCTTTACAGTCTCCCCGCCGACCGCCACGTCGCCGGCGGTCGGGATTTCCAGCATGTTGATACAGCGCAGCATGGTGCTTTTGCCGGAGCCGGACGCGCCGAGGATCGCGATGACATCGCCCTTGTGTGCATCAAAGGAAATACCTTTGAGGACCTCGAGCGTCCCGAAGCTTTTGTGCAGGTTTCGGAGGGAAATCACAGGCTGCATGTTAGCACCTTCAGTCATTGGCATGCTCCGGATTGCCGGTTGTGGGCACGCCTCTCAGATGCGGCGTCAGCCACCAGTCCAGCATCGATACGACACGCGTCAGCAAAAAATTGATGATGAGGTAGATCGTCCCGGCAGCGATGAAGACCTCCACAGGCCGATAGGTCTCGGAGATCAGCCGCGCGGCGATGCCGGTGATTTCCATCATGGTGATGATCGAGACGAGCGACGTCGCCTTCACCATCAGGATCAGTTCATTGCCATATGCAGGTAACGCCTGACGCAACGCCAATGGCATGATGATCCGGCGGTAGAGAAGAAAGCCCGACATACCGCAGGCTTTTGCAGCTTCGATTTCACGCTTCGACACCGACTGCAACGCACCGCGCAGCACTTCGCTGCCATAGGCGGCGCCATTCAGGGACAGGGCCAAGATCCCGCACCAGTAGGCTTCCCGGAAAAACTGCCACAGGCCCAGGCTTTGCAATGTGGGACGAAACTGGCCCAGGCCGTAGTAGATCAGGAATATCTGCACCAGGAGCGGCGTGCCGCGAATGACGAAGACATAGGAGCCGGCGAGCATACGAACCAGGCGAAGGCGAGATACCTGCATCAAGGCGATCAGCATGGCCAGCATCAGCCCGAGCAGAAAAGCGAAGGCCGTCAGCTCGAGTGTGAGCGGAACGCCGGAGAGCAACTGAAGAAAGCTGTCTCGGATGAAAAGCGTATCCATCAGACGAGTCCTCCGGATATGCCGCGTCCCGCCCGTCGTTCAAGCCAGGAGAAAATGCGTTGCGACAACCATGTGATTGCCAGGAAAATAGCACCCGCAATGAGATAGAACTCAAACGGCTTGCGGGTCGATCCCGCTGCGATCTGGGCCTGGCGAAGAAGTTCGACCAGACCTGTTACTGAAATCAGCGCCGATTCCTTCAGCGCCATCTGCCATATGTTGCCTATACCCGGCAGCGCATGACGAAAGACCTGCGGTGCGATGATACGGCGAAACAAGAGCAACTGGCCCATGCCGGCAGCTTTCCCCGCTTCGATTTCGCCTTTCGCCAGCACGCGGAAGGCTCCGCGAAACACTTCCGCCTGATAAGCGCCGGAAACGACACCGATGGCGGTTGCCCCAGCCACGAAAGGCGGGACGCCAACAAAGCCTTCCTGCCCCCAGAGATTAAACAGCCCTGTGACGGCCATGCTGCCACCGAAATAAAACAGATAAATCACAAGAAGATCGGGTATGCCGCGCAAAATTGTCGTGTACGCATCGGCAGACAGGCGAACCGGTAGACTGCCTGCAAGCTTTCCCCAGGCAACCACGGCACCGATGATGCCACCAATCAAGAAGCCGCAGACTGCGACAGCGACGGTCATGAAGGCGGCGGCAAGCAATGCGAAGCCCCATCCGTCAGGTCCGAAACTCAACAGTTGCAGTAGCTCCATCATCTTTGCCCTGTCCTCTTATAACCGGTTGGCTGGTGGCCTAGACGTTAAACTGGAAGCCGTCGACCGTCAGCGTCTGACCGGTCATGAAGCACGGTTCTGATGTGGCGAGAAACGTCACAAGGCGTGCCACGTCATCGGCACAACCGAGCCGGCCGAGGGCGATCCCCTTGATCACCTCTTCGGCACGATCTGTCACGTTCGTGTCGATTTCGGTGCGGATCACACCGGGGCATATCGCATTGATCGAAATCACCGGACCCAGTTCCTTGGCGAGTGCTCGGGTCATACCCAGAATGCCTGCCTTTGCAGCCGCATAGGCAAAGCGGCTGACGGCGGCCGTTACTCCACCTGATAGCGCGTTCAGCGACGACATTGAGACGATGCGCCCGTTGCCCTGACGAAGCATATGGGGAGCGGTATGCTGGATATAGTTGAAGCAGCTCTTCAGGTTGACGGCGATCGCCCGATCGAAATCGTCCTCGGAAATCTCCAGAATACCAACCGGCGCCGAACGCCCCGCATTGTTCAGCAGAAAGTCGATCCGACCGAACGACTGGATCGTTTCGGCCACGATCTCACCCGCGCGCCGATGGCTTGAGACGTCGGCAATGAATGTCAGCGCCTGCTGGCCGAGTGCACCAATTTCCTCGGCGGTGTCGGCGAGTTCCTTTTCGAGCAGATCAACCAGAACCAGGGAATAACCTGCCCGTGCCAAATCCATCGCACATGCCTTGCCGATCCCTCGCGCCGCACCGGTGACGATTGCGACCTTCTGTTGTGCACTCATGTTCAAACTGCTCCTTTTCAATAATCCAGGAACATGGTATGGCTCCATTTATATTCTTCAATGAGAATTTGGTTCATATATATGAACAACAATAACGACTCTGAAGTGAAATCGGCAGTCCGCGTTCTCGAAATGCTCGAACTGCTCGCCCGCGCACAGAAACCACTCACCCTGAAAATGATCGTTGCCGAGCTGGGATATCCGAAAAGCAGTACGTTCAATCTGCTCGCCACCTTGGTTTCACGTGCCTACCTCACGCGCGATGAATCCGAAGCCTACCGCATACACGAAGCCTTCCGGAACGGTCCGGGCTGGGCCAGCGGCCGCGACGCGCAACTGATTGCGACCGCCCAGCCGATCATGGATGCGTTGCGTGACGCCGAAGGTGAAACTGTTTTCCTGGGCGCCCGCCGGAGGGACGGCCGCATCAAGCTCCTGGCCAAGAGCGTCAGCCACCAGCTGGTGCGCTTCGATTCGGACCTGACCGGGTCGGATGCGTCTTTCTGCACGGCAATGGGGCGGGTGCTGCTGGGATACTGGCGGCCGGAGAAGACGGCGGCATACCTCGCCCGTGAACGTATCGTCCAGATAACCGATCACACTGTGATAGATCGAGCGCAAATTCGCCGGATCATCGAGGCTGCGCGCGAGAATGGTTACGCGATCAGTGACGAAGAGGCCGTCGCCGGTGGCTCAGGTGTTGCAGCACCAGTGCGCGACGCCACTGGTGAAGTCATCGCGGCACTCAACATCGCAACGGTCACCGCTCGCTTTGCCGCCAATCGGGAAAGAATGATCGCTGCCGTGATCCGTAATGCTGACGAGCTCAGTTACAGGCTCGGCTACAAGACCCCAACCACGGAAAATCAGTAATATGGACATTCAATTCGAAGGAAAGCGGGTCCTTGTCACGGGCGCGGCCCGCGGCATCGGACGCGACATCTGCGAGGCATTTGCCGCAAATGGCGCAGCGGTTTTGGCAACAGACGTCAACGTGACGGAACTCGAGCCCTTGAGGCAAAGCGCTCTGGCGTCGCGAGGCGGATCGATCTCCACAGCCAGGCTTGATGTGACCGACGAGGCGGACATCGCAAAGCTGATCGAGGAGCAGAGCGCGGGCTACGACATCTTCGTCCATGTCGCGGGCGGCGTTCTCGGGCAGACACGCAAGCCGGTCGAAACGGTTCCGGCGGCGGACTGGGACAGCATCTACAGCGTCAATGTACGAGGCGCATTCCTTATCGCGCGTGCCGTTGTACCGGCGATGAAAGCGCGCGGCGAGGGAAAGATGGTGTTCATTTCGAGCGGGGCCGGACTGGGCGTCAGCCTGACAGGCATTCAGGCCTACGCCAGCGCCAAGGCAGCATTGATCAGCCTTGCTCGCCAATTGGCCCATGAGCTCGGCCCATTCGGTATCAATGTCAACGCCGTGGCCCCAGGCTTCCTGCGGACAAGCCCCGATTACGAGCGGCAGTGGGCGTCCTATGGCGATGTCGGCCAGCAAGCGATGCTCGAACAGATACCGCTTCGTCGTATCGGCCAGCCGGAAGACATATCGAACGCCGTACTCTTTTTGGCATCGCCGTTTGCCAGCTGGATCACAGGCCAAACCCTGTCCGTAAGCGGAGGGCCTGTGTCGTGAACCCCGATAGTGCAGCGCTTCCGACCTGGACGTGGCCCGAAGAACGTTTACAGGGGCTCATGAACCGCGCCCGCGCCGGACGCAGCCTCAGGCCCGCTTCATGGCCAGGCGGCGCCAAATGCGCCGTTGCCCTGTCATTTGATTCCGATCACGACACCTTCGAACTGCGCGACGGCGGCAAATCCATATCAGCCCTTTCACAAGGCCATTTCGGCCCGCGGCAGGGTATTCCCCGTATTCGCCGGTTGCTCGAAAACAATGGAATTCCAGCGACCTTCTTCGTCCCTGCCATTTCCGCGTTGCATTACCCCGACGAACAGGGTGCGCTCGTTGCCGAAGGGCACGAAATCGGCTTGCATGGCTGGATTCACGAACGCAACACGCTGCTCGACGAAACGACTGAACGTGATCTGCAATACCGTGCGGCCGACACGCTGGAACAGATCACCGGCATTCGTCCCGTCGGAATCCGCACACCCTCCTGGGACTTCAGTGAAAACACGCTGAAGATCACAGCCGAAATGGGACTGCTTTACGATTCTTCCTTGATGGCGGATGTGGATTGCTACGAGCTTCTGCTTCATGGCGAGCCAACAGGCGTCATCGAATTGCCTGTGGAGTGGATTCGTGATGATGCAGCCTACCTGGTCATGGACCGCTGGGGCGGTCTTCGTCCGCAGATCGCACCACACGACATTCTCCAGATCTTCATCAAAGAGTTTGACGCAGCATACGAAGAGGGCGGAATTTTCCAGCTGACCATGCACCCCGATATTATCGGGCATCGAAGCCGCATCTGGATTCTCAAGGAGCTGATCGCGCATATTCGAGACAGAAGGGACGTGTGGTTCGGCACACATGCGGACGTCGTACGCCATGCGAAATCGGCCTGCATGTAATTTTCCTTCAGGCCCTATTCCACTCATTGACGAATCCCGCAGCCGAAGCCTGGCCCGTAATCACGCGCTTGGATTCGGCTGCCAATCGCGGATACGTTCGTGCTTATTCTGAACAGAATTCACATGTGTGAACGTGATTTCCCTTTTCAGAGCTGAGGAGCGGGCTCAAACTCCAATCAGTCAGGCTCATCGCCCGGGGAATACCGAGCCAAGAAAGCCTGCGCATCCAAAACGGCCAAGAACAACGAGGGAACCATGTTCGGAAAATCGGCTTTCGCAGCAGCCACCGCGCTCTGTGCATTTTCAATGATGATGGGCGGGACCGCGCTCGCCAAAGACTGGAAGAAGGTCACGGTTGGCGTTGAAGGCGCGTTTCCGCCCTTCAATTCGACCAGCGCCACCGGTGAGCTTCAGGGCCTCGATCTTGACGTCATCAAGGAAGTCTGCAAGCGCGCAACTCTCGAATGCAACATCGTGGCGCAGGATTGGGACAGCCAGATTCCGTCACTCCTTTCCGGCAAGTTCGATGTGGTTCTGACCATGGGTCCGAACGAAGAGCGGCGAAAGGTCATCGATTTTTCAGATCCCTATGTCATCACGCCCAATACCTTCCTGGTTGCCGCCGACGGTCCGCTGGCAAAGCTTCCTCATACAGGTGAGAATCTTTCCACCGATACCGAGAAGGGTCAGAAGGCCGTCGCCGAAATCAAGGAAGTCTTGAAGGGAATGACACTCGGCGCATCGCTTTCCACGAGCCAGTTGAAGTTCGTCGAGCAGAACTTTGGCGATGTCGTGGAGATCAAGACCTACAAGTCTTCCGAACAGGTGCAACTTGACATCGAGGGCGGTCGTCTTGACGGCCAGTTCGACAATGTCGTGTTCGCCCAGGATCGTGCCGCGGCCAGCAACGGTACCCTGACGACAAGCGGTCCCCTGCTCGTTGGTGGCATACAGGCGACCAACGTCTGCCTGGGCATCCGCAAGGCAGAGCCGGAGTTGCAGGCTATCCTCAACAAGGCCCTGACCGATATGTCCGCTGATGGCACACTTTCTGAACTGTCGAAGAAGTGGTTCAAAGTCGATCTCGCCCCTGCCAAAGGGTAAACTACCGAGCCCGTCCTTGAATGAAATTAACGACCCCGCTCTCGTAGCGGGGTTTTGCTTAGAAGGAGTTTAATCGCAATTCCATTTGCGACTGCCCCCAATTTTACCCAAGACCGAACTTTCGAGAAGTCAATTTCCGCGAGCCCGAAGTCGTTCCCCGCTGCATCTTATGCGGACTTTCCGCGCACGAAACACAAACATTGCAGATGCACCTTAATCTTCGATTCGACACCTAAGTCAGCTTGGGGGCCGGAAGCTGACTGCCAGCTTTTCGGCTGAAGATCAGAAAGACTGTCGTCCCCGCACCTCGCGACTAGGCCGTGAACTCATAAATGGCGGGTGGTCGCGGTGTTCGAGTGGCAACGGTCCTTTTGCTGGAGACCAAATTTCGGCTCAGAATGAACTGGTTCGCAGCCGACCCTCGTAATCACGTTTACCGAGCGGCACGCCTCGCGAGCGCAGGATGTTGTATGCGGTGACGGCGTGGAAATGGAAGTTTGGCAGAGAGAAAGAGAGAATGAAGGTCTCCGACGTGAAAGCAAGCCGTCGCGGACCGATCTGGAGGTCCAGGTGCTTGCCCGCGCAGTCGTTAATCTCTTCGGGGACGAACGCCTCCAGCGCCGTTTCTGCCTTGCCGATCATCGCCTGTAGGTCAGTGAAAGGAATAGGTCCGACCAAGGCGGGAGGGGTAAACGCGCCGGTCTTGAGCGCCTCGACCCCCCACACGGAATGATGCCATGCCGCTTCGATCTGAAAATGAAATGGTGCCATGTCATCGAAGAGGCGGGTGTTCACGAAATTATCGGGATCGACACCGGTGTTTAAAAAGTGGGTGGCCGCACGGTCGAGAAAGCCTCCGACGGATCTTACGGTTTGCAGGAAGGTCGGCACGCTGAGGTCGTAGAGTGATGTCCGCATTGCCTTCCTCTCTCGAGCAATTTGAACCATAGCATCTGGCGTGATGGCCACAAAGGCAAGACAAGCGCGGTCATAAGCTGGCGGTCTTGCCCATTGGGTGGAACCCGGATTCAGCATCGGCATGAGCCGATACGATTTGACCGACTTCGAGTGGCGCGTTGTCGAGCCGCAGCTGCCCAACAAGCCGCGAGGCGTGCCGCGCTTCGATGATCGCCGCGTGCTGGGCAAAGGAAATCCTATTTTGCGCCGAACCTATTTGCGATCGTCGTCATGACAATGGGCAGCAGCACGCCGTGCTTGTTCAAAACCGTAACCCAAGTTTTGCGTTAAAGCCGTGCTGCTGAGTCCTAGAGCCAAGCTGGCCATCATAGGAGATGCCCAACTCTGCCTGTGGTGTCAACAACAAGGACGATTAGCGAAAGGATTAATTCATGTCGCTTATGAATATCCAGCTTCGCCACATCCGGTGCCTGCTCGCCGTCGCCAGTGAGAAGAACTTCGCGAGAGCGGCCGAAAGGCTGGCTGTCTCGCAGCCGGCGTTGTCGCAAACCATTATGCAACTTGAGGCGACGCTAGGGTTCGAAATCTTCCAACGAACCACGCGCAGCGTCACCCTCACCAAGGACGGCGCGACAGTCTGCGAATACGCCCACAAGCTCAACCGCTCGATGGAGACGTTCCACAAGGAGGTAAAAGCCCTCCAGCTGTCGATACACAATTTCCTCAGGGTCGGATATCTGATCGGCACTGCCGTGGAATTCATTCCGAAGATTACCCAGGAATTCGAACGGCGCCGGCCGAACGCGACGCTCGAATTCGTCGAATACGACTTCACCAATCCGGATGCCGGATTGTCGACGGAACTCGTGGACTGCAGCATTTTCCGTCCGCCGGTCGATACGCCGGGCATACATATCGTAGAGATCGCCCGGGAGAAATGCGTTGCCTGTTTGCCTGACGGTCATCCATTGAGCCTGCAGGATACGGTTCAGGTGGAACAACTGCTCGACGAACCCTTCATCGCCGCACCGGGAACCGGCGTATGGCGCGACTACTGGCTTGCCAGCCAGTACCGGCAGGGTCAGCCGGCCCGCGTCGTGTTCGAAGCCGCCACCGTTGATTCTGAATTGCAGGCCGTGGCCTTGCGTAAAGGCATAAGCATAACCGCGGAAAGCACTGCGCGTTTCTACGCCCGGCCCGGCGTTACCTTCCGCAAAGTCTCCAATATGGACGATTGCATCATAGCCATAGGCCACCGCCAGCCAGCAAACCCTCTTATCAAGGAGTTGATCGATGTGGCCGCACTTGTAACGCGGCTACCCGTCAAAGACTAACAAGGCCCGTCACCGCGGAATGAAGAGATTTCGGACGGCCTTGTTGCATGGACATACGTCTTTCGCCGTCTCACGACATCATGCCGGGTTATCTATCACCGCCGGCATAAAGACCGGCGGAGGGCCTCGACGGTTCAAAATTGCTGTCATTCGGCAGCCAAGGACGCGCCGTTGTTGTTCAGCGTGATCAGTTGTCGCGTGCGCTCCAGGCAGGCCGGCTGTTCGCTGCGGTAGCGCGGGCCGATTTCCATCATCAGAACCGTATCGGGGAGAAATTCCAGCTCACTAAAGATTCCCTCCCAGTCGATGTCGCCCCACCCCAACGGCATATGCAGGTCGCCTATGCCGAGTGCTGTGGATTCCTGCGGATGGTATGCCTTGTAGAAACCCTGCGGACGACCGAAGGAATCGTGCACATGCAGATGGCCCGTCACCGGCGCCATGGCGCGCAACTGCTCGCGGAAATTCAGCCCGCGATAAGTCGCTTCGATGTAGGCGTGGCTGAAATCGATCAGCGCGACGAGATTGGGGTGGTTGACAGTTTTCACCGTCTCCGCAAGCTCGGCCGGAGTCTGGCGATATTGACCCGGCTCCGTGGTGAAGATGTTTTCGAAGGCGACGCGGATGCCATAAGGCCTGGCGAATTCGGCAAGCTCGAACAGCGCCTCGCGTTCGCGCAGGTCAGCACTTGTGCGCTCGGCAATCTGGTCGGCGCGCAGGCAGCCGCCATGCTGGACAATGATGCGCGAGCCGATCCGGTCGCAGACCTCGACCAGTGCCTTGGCCGCGTCGAGCTGATAGCGCGACGTCACCGGGTCCATGAAATTGGACGAGACAAGGCCATGAACGGTGTAGCGAAACGGAAACTGGCCGGTCAATGCCACGAGCCGGTCCAGCCGCTCCTTTATCAACCGTCCGCCGGCGATGAGATCGATGCTGGTCAGTCCGAGTTCGACGGTATCGACGCCGAGGCCAGCCAGGCGGCGCAAGTCGGTTTCCAGGCTGTCGAGTTCGCCGTCGATGGAACCCGAATTGAAGCCGCTTGCGATGATATTGCTCATGATTGTCTCCGATCTTATTGAGTTCAGTGCGTCGGCTGCAGGAGATTTGACCTGCTGGACTGCGCTGCGCGAAGGGCGAGCGCGATGTCGGGGCTATCCGATGTCAGGTGGCCAATATCCCGCTCCAGCCATTGGCGGAGCGTCTCTTCGTCATTCAGGGTCCAGACGCATAGCCGTTCGAGCGGCAAGGTCCGAGCAATCAGGTCCCATTGAGCTTCCATCAGTTCGTGATGGACCGCAACGATCTCGACAAGGTCGTCGACCCGATCGAGAAACGCGGCGAGCCCGCCCTGCCTTTCGGCCCAAGCAGCATTCACCGAGACAAGACGTGCGATATGCGGCGCGTAACGGCGGCAATCCTCCAGGACGGAGGTGTCGAACGAGGTCAGATGCGTTCTTTCCTCCACGCCGAAGCGGGCAAGTTCCTGTGCGATGCGCTCGGCGATGCCCGGATAGGGCGTGCCGGTCTCGTCGAGCTTGATCTCCACATGCAGCGCAAGCCCGGTAGCCGGGGGAATGACATCGAGCACGTCGGCCAATGTCGGGATTCCCTCGTCCGTGCCTTTCAGTTTCATGCCTGCCCGCGCCTCGGGCGTCAGCAGCCGAACCGGTCCAGTACCCTCTGCCGTACGGTCAAGCATGGCGTCGTGAATGACCAAAAGTTCGCCCGCATTCGTCAGATGCACGTCGAATTCGACGGCATCCACGCCGAGTTGCAGGACGTTACGAAAGCCCGTCAGCGAGTTTTCAGCCCAGAGGTTGCGGGCGCCGCGATGGCCGGTGATGAGCGTCATGAATTTCTTCCTGGTTGCGGGTTAGGCGCGCCTGTTTCAGCGCACGGTCGGATCGAGCTTGTCGCGCAGCCAGTCACCGACCAGCGAGATGGAGAGTGTCGTCAGCATGATGACGGCTGCCGGCGCCAGCATGACCCAGGGCGCGCGCGTCAGATATTCGCGCCCGAAGCCGACCATATTGCCGAGGCTGGTCTCGGGCGGTTGCACGCCGAGGCCGAGAAACGACAGCCCGCTTTCCATCAGGATGATTTCCGGAAAGGTCAGCGTCATCGACACGATCAGCGTCGAAGCGACGTTGGGCAGGATATGGCGAAGATAGACGCGCGCCGGCGTGGCGCCGAGTTGCACGGCGGCAGCGGCATAACCCTGCGCGCTGGCGGAGATGGCAAGGCCGCGCGCGATGCGCGCATAGCGTTCCCAGCCATAAAAACCCATCAGGCAGACAAGCAGCAGCATCGAGGAGCCGAAGAAGGCCAGAACCGCCAGCGACATGATCAGAAACGGCAAGGCCGCCTGGAAATCGGCCAGCGCCAGCACCAGATGCTCGACCGCGCCGCGGAACTGCGCGGCGGCGAAACCGAGCGCGGTGCCGAACACTGCCGACAGGATCGTGGCACCGAAGGCGATGATCAGCGATACCCGGATCGACTGTATAAGCCGCGAAAGCACGTCCCGGCCCAGCTCGTCGGTGCCGAGCCAATGCTTCACATTGCCGGGCGGCGAAAGCCGGCTCGCAAGGTCCATCGCGGTGATGCCATATGGGCGAATTTGGTCGGCGAAAATGGCAATCAGCACCATCGCTGCGAGCCAGAAGATGCCGAGGCCGACGCTCAGCGGCACATTACGGCGGATCAACGCGATGAAGCCTTCATCTCCCCTGCCCGTCCGCTTAGCCGCCGGAAAATCTGCCGAAGCCATTCCCATCTCCTCAATGCGCAGCGCGCGAGCGCAGGCGCGGGTCGAGCCAACCATAGAGCAGGTCGACGATCAGGTTCGAGACAACCATCGTGGCCGCTATGACAAGCAAGATGCATTGCACCACCGCTAGATCGCGGTTGCTGACCGATACGATCAGCAGGCGGCCAATGCCCGGCCAGGAAAAGATCGATTCGACCACCACAGCACCCGCAATCAGCGACCCAACCATGAAACCGACGATCGTCACGATCGGCACGGCGGCGTTGGGCAAAGCATGGCTCCAGACGACGTCACGCCATTTCAGCCCCTTGGCCGAAGCCGTGCGGATGAAGGGCTGGCCCATCACCTCGATCATCGCGCTGCGCGAGAAACGGGCGAGGATGCCGATGCCCCCAATGCTCATGGTGATCGTCGGCAGGATGCCGTGCACCCACGTATCCTGGCCGCCTGACGGCAGGACGCCGAGAATGATCGAAAAGACCAGCACCAGGATCAGCCCCATGACGAAGGACGGGATGGTGAAGCCGAGGATCGCGAGCAGGATGACGCCGCGGTCGGCAAAGCTCTGCCGATGAAGCGCTGCGTAGATTCCGGCCGGTATGCCGATGACGAGCTTGAGGATCAGCGCGGGAATCGTCAACTGCAGCGTGGCGGGCACCCGTTCCAGCACGAGATCGAGCGCGGATGCCTTGTCGCGCATCGACACGCCGAAATCGCCGGTGAAGATCGATTTGAGATAGGCCAGATATTGCACCCATACAGGCTGGTCGAGGCCCCATGCCTTGCGGAACGCGTCGATCACATCCTGCGGCACGTCGGGGCCGAGCATGACCTGGGCCGGATCGCCGGACATGCGCAGCACGACGAAGGCGAAGGTCACCACAGCCAGAATGGTAATGATGGCCCTGAGCAGGCGCGTGAGAACGAAACTGATCATGTCATGCTCTTAGGCTGCGACCGGAACCGCGCCATCCGCCACGATATGGCAGGCAGCGGTGCGCCGGTTTTCGATCTGGCGCAGCACGGGCGCAGTGCTACGGCAGATGTCGCGCGCGATGGGACAGCGGGGGTGGAAAGCGCAGCCCGCGGGACGGTTGGCGGGATTGGGCGGCTCGCCCTGCAGGATGACGCGGCCCTCCAGCAGCTTGCCCGGCACCGGCACGCTCGAGACCAGCGCTTGTGTATAGGGATGCCGGGGCGACCGGAAGATCACGTCGGAGGAGGCCTCCTCCACGATCCGGCCGAGATACATGACGGCGACGCGGTCGGCGATGTTGCGCACGACCTTCAGGTCGTGACTGATGAAGACCATGGCGATGCCGTTCTGTTCCTGAAGCTGGCGCAGCATATTGACGACCTGCGCCTGTATGGAAACGTCGAGGGCCGAAACCGGCTCGTCGCAGACCAGAAGCTTCGGGCGCGAAGCCAGCGCCCGCGCTATCACCGCGCGCTGGCGCTGCCCGCCGGAGAGCTCATGCGGGAAACGCCCGGCCTGATCCTGGCGCAGGCCGACCGCCACCATCAGTTCGGCAACGCGGGCGGGGCGCTGGTCTTTCGGGATGATGCGATGAATTTCCAGCGGCTCGGCAAGCTGGGACGCGATCGTCAGGCGCCGGTCGAGTGCTGCCAGCGGGTCCTGATAGACCAGCTGCATCTTCGCACGAAGGGCGCGCCACTCGGCCGTGCGCAGTTCGGGCATTGCCCGCCCCTCGAAGCGCACCTCGCCCGCCTGTAGCTGGTCGATGCCGAGAAGCATGCGTCCAAGCGTCGATTTGCCGGACCCGGATTCGCCGACGATACCCAGCGTCTCGCCCGGCATTACAGCGAGCGAAACACCGTCGACAGCGCGTACCGGCTTCGGCTGGGCAAAAAGCCCACGTCGCACTTGATAGATGCGGGCAAGGTTCGTGGCCTGGATCAGCGGCGTCATTGCAGCGCACTCTCGACAATCCGGGCAGGTGTCCGGGGCTTTGCCGCGTGGATGACGAGCGCCAGCGGAACCGGGCGGGCGCAGGCCAGCAGGCGGCCGTCGCCTTGCGGGACAAGAGGCGGCAGTTCCGTGTGGCAGGATTGCAGCACCCTCGAACAGCGCGGGGAGAAGGCGCAGCCGGCAGGCAGATGTTTCGGATTGGGCACTGTGCCGGGAATGGGAACCAGCGGTTGACGGGGACCGTCAATTCGCGGGATCGCGTCGAACAGACCGCGCGTATAGGGATGACGCGGCGCGGCGAATAGCTGCTCGACGGTTCCCTGCTCGACGATGCGGCCGGCATACATCACGCATACCCGCTCGCAGACCTCCGACACCGCACCGAGATCATGGCTGATGAACACCGTCGCCATGCCGGTTTCGGCGCGAAGCTGGATCAGCAAGTCAAGAATCTGCGCCTGGATCGTCGCGTCGAGCGCCGTGGTCGGCTCGTCCGCGATCAGCAGATCCGGCTCTCCGGCCAGCGCCATGGCGATCATCAAGCGCTGGCATTGGCCGCCTGAAAATTCGTGGGCGTAAAGATCGAAACGGCTGCGGGCGTCGGGGATACCGACCATATCCATCAGCCGTAGTGCCTCCGTCCTTGCTGCATCGCCCCGCAGACCGCGATGTAGCGCCAGAGCCTCGGTGATCTGGCGGCCGATGCGTAACACCGGGTTCAACGAACTCGACGGATCTTGAAAGATCATGGCGATCCGCCCGCCACGAACCGATTCCAGCGTACTGCGCGGACTGCCGCAAAGCTCGCGCCCTTCGAGCCGGACAGACCCGCTGACGCCGGCTTTGCCCGGCAAAAGCCCGAGTGCGGCCAGCCAGGTGACGGACTTGCCACAACCCGACTCGCCGACAAGCCCCAGCGCCTCGCCGCGGCCTACGGTAAGGTCGATACCATGTAAAACCTGAACACCGTCGAAAGCGACCTTCAGGTCTCGCAATTCCACCAGATTGGATTTTGCTGCGCCCATGTTTCCCTCTCAAGCTGCGTTCTGTCCGTTTCCGGACAAGTAAGGATTTGTGCGCTGGAAAAAGAATTGCTCCGACAGCTAAAAACTGCCGGAGCAACAACGGAATGGACTATCAACTCGCCCAGTTTGAGGCGCGGAAATCCATTGCAAAGGCAGGTGCGGCCTTCCACTTCAGCGAAGACTTCATGCCGGTGAACACCGCGTTCTGGTGCAGAACCTGATAGACCGGGTCCTCGCGCTCGCAGATTTCCAGCATGCGCGCGAAAGCCTTCTTGCGGGCGGCGCGATCGGTGCTGGTTTCCATGACCGCCGCCATCTGGTTGGCCTCAGTGTTGGTCCAGTCCTTCTTCTGCTGCACTTCGCCGTTCGGGCCGTACTGGTTGACGATGCCGGAAACCGGATCGTTGAACGTGCCACCGGCGGACCAGTCGCGCACGCCCTTTACGCCTGCCGGATCGTGGATCTGGCCCCAGTTCTCCTTCATCTCGATCTGGACATTCAGGCCGACCTGCTTCCACATCTCGACCATGATCTGGGCGTTCGCGGTCTGGTTGGTGTAGTAGTTGTTGAGAAGGCGGTAGGGGATCGCATCGCCCTTGTAGTTGGCCTGCTTCAACAGATCGCGTGCCAGCTCAGGATTGAATTCCGGAACGGTCCAGTCCTTGATGAACATGTCGCCATAGAAGGGGAACTGGAGTCCGGCCGGGATCACGGTCTGACCTCCCCACAACGCGTCGATGATCGCCTGGCGGTCGATCGAATGGGTCATGGCGCGGCGAACCAGCGGATCCCTGAGGATCGGATTCTCGATGTTGAAGACCGAGACGCGGTGGTTGAGGATCGTCGACCCCTGGACTTCCAGGCCGGATGCCGCCTGTACGGTGGCGATCTGGTCCGGTGGCAGGTCGCAGGCGAAGTCGTATTCGCCCGACAGCAAGCCGTTCACGCGCGACGCCACTTCCGGCACCTCGACAAAACGGATTTCGGCCAGCGGAGGACGCCCGCCCCAATATTCGTCGAACGCCACCAGCGTCAGCGAGACGTCAGGCCTGAAATCGCCGACCATGTAGGGGCCGGTGGTGATCGGCTTGCGCGCCCAGTCGACATAGGCCTCGGCCTCGTTCCAGGCGCGGTGGTTGGTGATCTGGCTACCGAAGGCATAGAGACGGCCCTCGATTGTCACGTCCGGCGTCGCGTTGTGGAAGCGCACCGTATATTTGTCCACGGCCTCGACGCCTGCAAGCGCCGGCCACAGGCGGCGGCCGTTGCCCGGCAGCGTAGCCGGCAGTTCCTTCACCGTCGTCGGCTTGTGGTCGGCCTCGAAGATCGTCTTGCCGCCGGCAGGCTGGGTGCTGCCAAAGACCCGCTCGGGCGAGAAGCTGAACACGACGTCGTCGGCCGTCAGTTCGTCGCCATTGTGGAACTTCACGCCCTGGCGCAATTTGAGTTCGACGGTCTTGTCGTCGATGCGCGTCCATTCGGTGGCAAGGCCCGGAAGGGGTCCTTGATCGCCCATCCAGTTGCGCAGGATGAGGCCTTCCCAAAGGTTCGGGAAGAACACGCGCTCGCCGACATTGGAACCTTCGTTCCAGATATCGAGCGTGCCATTGATGGTGATCTTCTGCACAGCAATCGTCACGGACGGGCGCGTTGCCTGGCCCATTGCGATGCGCGGCAGGATGATGCTGCCGGCGGTGGCCCCCAGCAAACCAAGGGCACTGCGCCTGTTAAGTGAAAGCATTTGGAGGTCTCCTTTTTCCATGGCCGACAATTGGTGACCGGGTGCCATGCGGCCTTGCTTGTACGGCTGGCGGTGTGTCGGTTTCTTAATGCTGGAATGAAGTTTTCATGACATGTGGCCGACGCGGATGCTGCGATCCGCATTGGCTTCGGGAACTCAACCTGTAAGCGTGGCGACTGGCATTCTGCGCGCAGGGGCTGGTGAAATCGCATCGATCGTCATGGCGAGTTCATCCGCACCTTCGGCAACGAAGGAGGCCCCTGCTTTCTCGAGGACGGCATGCCGTCCCGTACGTGGATCGGCCGGATCGACAAAGCCGATCGCTCTCATCCCGGCCGCAACGGCGCCCTGAATGCCAATGGCGCTGTCGTCGATCACGACGCATCGTTCAACCTCCACCCCGAGCTGCCTGGCGCAAAGCAGAGCAAGATCCGGCGCGGGCTTGGGGTGCCTCACCATATCGGCGCTGAAGATGTTCGGGTGGAACTCGCTCCACAGATCGAAGAGACCGAGGCTTCGGCGCAGCCTTTCCATCGTGCTATTGGAAGCGACGCATTTGCGATGCGGCAGCGATCGTACCAGTTCCGTCATTCCCGCCATCGGCTGCAGGGAACGCGCAAACTCACCATAAATGTCCGCCTGCCAGTTGGAAAAGACGCGGTCCACATCCGCCAGCCCGAACTCATCGGCACATATGCGCCGGCTCTCGCTCTCCGACAGGCCGGTGAAGCGGCGATGGACGTCGTCCGCACTTAAATTGACACCGACGCGCCGCAGCGACTTGGCAAACGTGGCGCTTGCGACCGGTTCGCTGTCGATCAGCACGCCGTCGCAATCAAAAATGAGAAGATCTACCGTCATGAAAGCGAAGGTTTCCGTGTGTCAGGTGAAATCGATTGCCGACCAGCCGCCTCTTCGCGACAATCTTCTCCGGTGATTATCTGATCGTTAGGACGGCATTAGATTACAAATGTTACATCGATGTGACATTTGTAATTCTGGAGGAAAGTTCGCGTGGAACAGCAAGAGTTGATGATCAAGGCGGCGTGGCTCTATCACGTTGAAGGGCTAACGCAGGCGCAGATCGGCGAGCAGATGAATCTGACCCGCCGCAGGGTGAATGAACTTCTTGCCGCAGCCCTGGAAGACGGGATCGTCCGGATCAGCTTCAGTTCACCGCTTGCCGCCAATATCGAGCTGGAAGCGCAGTTGCGCAGCCACTTTGGCCTGAAGGATGCCGTCGTGGTTCCGACGCCCGCCGATCCGCTGCAGCTTCATTCGGTCATCGGTCGGGGTGCTGCAGCCTATCTGGACCGACTGATCCAGACGCAGAAGCCGGGTTCGATCGGCATCGGCTGGGGTGCAACGCTACGCGAAACCGTCCAGCATATGAGCCCCGCCAACGAACCGCAGATCGACGTGCGCTCCATGATGGGCGGTCTGACCTACGGATCGGAGATCAACACCTTTGAGATCGTGCGCGGCTTCGCCCAGGTGCTGAAGGCGCAGTGCCACTATTTCGTGGCGCCGGTCTATGCAGAAAGCCCGCAATCGCGCGATACGATCATCTCGCAATCGGTCTTCCGCAAGATTTTCCTCCAGACACACGATGTCGATGTCTCCTATCTGAGCGTTGGAGACGTTTCCCGACAGTCGCTGCAGGTGCGCTACGGCCTGCCCGCCGGCATCGAGGTGGAGAACCTCATCGCAGCCGGCGCCGTCGGGGATCTTTTAGGCCGCTATCTTGATATCGAGGGTAATCCCGTCGATCACCCCATCAATGGGCAAGTACTTTCTCCCGAACTCGACGACTACCGCAAGATTCCCTGCCGCATCGTCGCTTCCGGCGGCGCTCACAAGCATGCAGTTCTTCTTGCAATTGCCAGAGCGGAATTGGCAACGATCATCGTGACGGACGCGGACAGCGCGAAGGTCATACTTGGCACATAAAAGCATAGCCAGCGGACGATGTTACCCGGCCGCAGATGAAAACCAATCCGCCAAGGCGCCCGTAATGCGCCTGGGAGGACGAGGCTGTGGCAAATATCCTGGAACAACGTCGTTTGCCACGGCCAACTACATAAGACTGGGAGACCGGGCAGCGTCGCCTCGGAGTCCAAAGGGTGCGCAGGTCCGCTGGGGTGCGTCCGAGTTCCGCGACGGCACTGCGGCGAAGCATCAGAGCACCACTCAGGACGCCGAACATCAGAAGTTGCCCCTAATTGAATGCGGGCAATAGAATGATAGATTGCGTCCGGCGGGAAGCCGATATGGAGCCCACTCGATGAGACATCTCGACGGGGATGCGCTGGCTACGCTCGTTGCAGTGGTGGACGCTGGCGGTTTCACCGCAGCAGCCCACAGGATAGGCCGGACACAGGCTGGCGTCAGCAACGCAATTGCCCGGCTTGAGGATAAGCTGGGAAAGAAGCTTTTCGATCGCTCCCGGCGTGGCCTGCATCTTACCGAGACGGGAGAAATCCTGATCGGTTATGCCCGCCGCATGATAGCGATCGAAGATGAGGCACTGGCCGCGCTCCAGCCTGAAGCACTGACAGGCCGCGTGCGCGTCGGCATGCCCGACGATTATCTGGGCGTTTTCGGCACCCCATTGATTGAACGTTTCTCGGCCCAGAACCCGCGTATCCAGGTCGAGATTCTGTGCTATTTCTCGAGCGAGCTTGAAACTCGCGTCGACCAGGGCGAAATCGATATCGCTATAATTACCCGGGGCAACGATCCGGCAAAGGGCGAATTCCTGCGCCACGAGCCGCTCGTCTGGTGCGCATCGCAGGACGGAAGGCCCGAATTGCAGAAGCCGCTGCCGCTGGCTCTGTTTCCGGAGAAATTCTGCCGCGCTCGCCCCATCATACTGGATGCGCTGGATCGAGCAGGCCTGCCCTGGCGGGTAGCGTGGACCTCATCGCACCTGCCGTCGATCCAGACCGCGATCGGACTGGGCAAGGCTGTAACGGCTTTGCCGGCATCGGTCATTTCGCCCGCACACCGCCAACTCGAGGCGAAAGACGGCTTGCCGTCGCTGAAGCCGGTCGATCTGGCGCTTCTCGTGCCACAAGGCGCAAGGGCTGCCGTCCGACGCATGGCAAGCTTCATTCGCTCCGAATTCCAGGTGGCGAGCGGCGAGGAACTCCTAAGGCAATCTGACCTGTAGCGTATCGGGAGAGTGGCCGACGCAGCAAGCCGCCTGGGCTTACCGCATGGACAAGGCAACCCGAGCGAAGATTTCCGCCATCTCGGCGATGACCGCGTCGTCATGGGCCGCTGAAAGATAAAGCCGGCCGTAGGGCGACGGCATGGCAAGAAGCCCTTCCCGCCGCAATCCCTCATGCATGGCCCGCGACCTCCCCTCGTCGACCTTGGCCGCCGCCTCCCTATAGTCTTTCGGGGGAGCGTCGCTGAACCATACGGTGAAGACACTGCCATAGCCGGATGTCACGGCACTGATCCCGTTGACAGCGAACGCATGCTCGATCTCACCGCGCAGGCGCTCGCCGCGCGCGACGAAGACGTCGTAGTCATGCGTGGCGAGCAGGCCCAGCGTCGCGCAGACGGCGGCGGTGGCGACCGGATTTCCGCTGTAGGTTCCTGCTCGTGCCACCTCGCCGCTTTCACACAGCGCCATGACCTCCAGCGTACCGACCACGCCCGCAACTGCGATGCCGCTGCCGATCGCCTTGCCGACGGTGGCGAGGTCGGCATCGATGCCCATCGCCTGGCCGGCAAGGCCGAAGCCGGTGCGGAAGCCCATCAGCACCTCGTCGAGGATGACCAGCGCGCCGTTGCGTCGCGCCACCGTCTCGACATGCTTCAGGTAGCCGGGCGCTGGCAGGATACAGCCGGCATTGGCCAGCATCGGCTCCATGATCACTGCAGCCACGTCGTCGTTTTCGGCAAACAAGCGCTCGACATCGTCGAAATCGTTGAAACGCAGCAGCAGGGTTCGGGCGCTTCGGGGGCGCCGGTTGGCGCGCATTTCTGCCTCGGCCGAGCCGGCATTGCCGAAGGCCACGTCGTCATACCAGCCGTCGAAACCCGCGGCCATCTTGGCGATCAGGCCGCGGCCGGTGGCGGCGCGGGCCAGCCGGCAGGCCAGATGCACGGCCTCGCTGCCGGTATTGGTGAAGATCGCCTGCGACAGCGACCCGGTGGCAGCGGTGAGCAATTCCGCCGCCCGCTCCTCACCGGCATGGGCGAAGGCCGGCATTGGTCCATCGGCCAGTGCGCGCTTCACCGCCTCGACCACCTGCGGATGCGCGTGGCCGAGCAGCGTAGCGCCGAAGCCAAGCGCAGTATCGATGTAGCGGCGGCCATGTTCGTCCCACACATGCGCGCCAGACGAGCGGGCGGTCAGGAACGGGACGCCGTCGACCGCTGGCAACGCGCGACCGGCGCTGGAAATGCCGCCTACCAGATGTTTCATGTCTCTATTCGCTTCCAGGTTATGTCTTGGCGCCCACATGGCCGGCGTCAGAATCCCAGCAGTTTCGGCAGCCATTCCGTCGTCGCCGGCACGAAGGCAATGAGCAGCAGGCAGATGTTGCTGGTGATGAAGAACGGGATCAGCCGTCGCGTCACCGCGTTGACGCCCACTTTGGCTACATTGCAGACGACGAAGATGTTGGTGCCGACCGGCGGGGTGAAGAGGCCGATGCCCAGCGCGACGGTGAAGATGAGGCCGAGCTGGTAAGGAGCCAGTCCCGCATCGATGCCGATCGGATGGACGATAGGCGCCAGGATGATCAGCGACGGCCCAAGATCCGCCCAGGTGCCGACGAAGGTCAGCAACAGAAGGATGAGCAGGATGGTAACCGTCGGCCCGGCGCCGGATGCCGTCAGCAGGCCGGCGGTCCATTGCGGTATCTGCTCGACCGTCAGGATCCAGGAGAACGGCGTCGAGACCGCCATGATGATCATTATGGCGCCGGTCATGCGCACGGTTTCAAGACCGATCTTCCATAGCGCCTTCCATGTGATCTCGCGATAGACGAGGCCACCGACTATCAGCGCCCACACCACGGCGACGAACGCCGCCTCTGTCGTCGTCGCATAGCCGGTGAGCATCGAGCCCAGCACCACGATCGGCATCAGCATGGCTGGCAGTGCGCGCACCAGATGCGTGGCGAAGCTCCTCAGCGTCGGGCGTGAATCAGATTTGGGGAAGCCTTCGCGCACGCCGATCCACCAGGCGGTGAGCATGAAGGTGACCGCCAGCATGATGCCGGGGATGATGCCTGCGGCAAACAGGCCGCCGATCGAGGTGTTGGTGAGCACCCCATACATGATCATCACCACGCTTGGCGGGATGATGATGCCGAGTGTGCCGGCAGCCGCTGTTACCGCTGCCGCGAAGGCCGGCGGATAACCACGCTCGACCATTGCGGGGATCATGATCGAGCCGACCGCGCCGGTGTCAGCAGTGGCTGACCCGGTGATGCCGCCATAAACCATGCAGGTGGCGACATTAACGACGCCGAGGCCGCCGCGAACCCAGCCGAGAAGATCGTCGGCCAGATCGATGATGCGGCGTGTGAGACCACCTTCGTTCATGATACCGCCTGCGACCAGGAATAACGGGATAGCCGCCAGCGAAATAGAGTCGGCGCCGCCATAAACCTGCTGCGCGAACCAGGATGGCGGCAGCGGCACCAGCCCGAGGAAGATAACGGCAAGCGTCGAGATAGCGATCGACCAGGCCACCGGCACCCCGGTGTAGAGCGTGACGGCGAAGATGCCGAAAAGGACAAGCAGGGTCATCGGGCAATCACCGGAAAATGCGCAGGATGCGGACCAGCGCAACGACGCCTAGGCCAGCGCCCAGAAACGCTATGCTGGAATGGACGACCCAGGAAGGGGCACGCATCACCGGAGTCGGCACGAAGGCGGTGCGGCCGAGCATGGCCAGGCCGCTCCACACAAAGGCAGCCGCCACCAAGAGAAGGATCAAGTTGTGATAGAGGCGGAAGCCCTGCCCCCGGCTGCTTGTCACGCTGTTGCCGTCGATCGAGACATTCTCGCCAGCGATCTCGGCCAGGACTGCGCCGATCATCGTTGTCCAGAGAAACAGCATTCCAACCAGCTCAAACGACCAAGTGACGCCGGTCATATGCAGATAACGACCGATTGCCCCGAGGCCGGTGGTGATGATGAGTGCGGCGACCACGCAGACCCCGATCACCGACAGGATCAGGGTGATCCAATGCCCTGTGCGTTGCATGATGATATTCCAATCTCTTCAGGGCGAATGCGGCGATGATTTCACCGCCGCGGCATCACAATGCGAGACGTCGTTCCTGACTACGCCATCGCACGGCTGCTATTCGCCGGTCGCCGCCTTGCGCACCTTGGCAACGTAGTCCGCGCCCCATTCGGCACCAAACTGCTGGTAGACGGGATCGACCAGGGCCCGGAACGGGGCTCCATCTACCTCGTTGATCTCCACGCCCTTCTCGGTAAGCTTGGCGCGCACGTCGGCATAGACTTCTTCCAGTTTGCCGCGATACCACTGGGTGGTATCAGTCACGGCCGCATCGAGCACCTTGCGCTGGTCATCCGTTAGGCCGTCGTAACGGTCTTTGTTCATGTACCAGTAGTTGGGCGTCCAGATGTAGTTGGATATGGAGAGGTATTTGGCGCTCTCGTACCATTTCTGATCATAGAAATCGCGGATCTCAGGTTCGACGCCGTCAACGACCTTGGCCTGCAGCGATGTGTAAACCTCCCCGAACGGGATCGATTGCGGCAATGCACCGAGCTGCTTGATGGTGGCGAGAATGACTGGATTTGGCGGTGTGCGCAGCTTCAGTCCAGCGATGTCCTGCGGCGATTTGATCGTGTGGGCACTGTTGGCAAACTGACGAAAACCGGAATCCAGCGCGCCCAGCATCTGATAGCCGCGGTCGCCGCCGGTAGTGAACACTTCTTTACCCACCGGCCCATCGAGGAAGTCATGGGCAGCCTTGGCATTCGCAAAAAGGAAAGGCAGGGTAACCACGTTCAGCTTCGGATCGATCTGGTCGACAACGCCACCCAAACCGATATCGATTGAGCCCGAACCAACGCCGTCAGCGATCGGGCCTTCGTCACCAAGCTGGCCGTCCGGGAATATCTGAACGGTTAGTTCGCCACCGGATTTTTCCTTCACCTCGTCGGCAAATTTCGTCACGGCATCGTTGATCAGGCTGCCGGAACTCGACGCATGGGCGAGCCGCAGCACCGTTTCCGCGCTGGCGCTGCCAACCGGCCAGATGGCGGCCAAACACAATAGCGATGCAGCGGCGAGGCGAAGTTTGTTCTTGCTCGAATCTGGCATGTTACCCCTCGGAATTTTTTGTTTGATATGCCTTCTAGCAAGCGCCCTGAGCAGGACCCAAGTCAACGGGACCTGACATTCTAAGAAGTTATCCTAGAATTCATGGCTGTTATGTCTCACTGCCGAAATAATGAAATGTCGCTGGCGGCGTCGTGTCACGTTCAAGCGGAAATCAACACTCTGTGTCCGAAACCAACCATTTAGCCACGATCAGCTCGTAAGGCGCGCGCGAAATAACGTGCAGCCGTCCGTCAGGCGCGACCTGGAGATATCCCGGAAACCAGCCTCGGTCATCCAGGCTCGATACTGACCTTCAGTGTACGATTCGCCGTGGCGATAGAGGTTCAAGAAGGTGAGATTCAGAAAGACACCCTCAGGCGGGCCGAGGCGGTCGTCATCGACGACACCCCACCCCGCAATTGCTATCTCGCCTCCGGGTGTCAGGCAACGCGCCGCGTTCAGGATCGAACTGCGTGCCTGGTCCGGCGGAAGGACCTGGACGACGGCCTTCAGGATCGCCAGATCGTGACGACCGATCGATGGCGCAACAGTTATGTCACCCTCTTCGACAACCACGTCGTCGGCACCGTATTCTGACAGGATTGCTGGCGCGACCGCTGCGACTGTTGGGAGTTCCATCAGCGTCGCAGCAATCTGCGGCCGCCGCTCGCGAAGTCCGACGAGAATGGTCCCGGGGCCTCCACCGATGTCGATCACCGAACCGATCGCAGAGAGGTCCACCTCCCGGGCCAGATGTCGACCGAAAATGATCCCGCCCGGTGCAAGCATACGGCTGAAGGCCGCCGCGGCCTCGGGCCCCGCTTCGGAAAAGTCATGCAGCGCAGCCGGCCGGTTCTGTCGCAGCGTCTCTGCGGTCAGTAGGTCAGCCCCCCAAAGCTCGCGCAGAACCGCATGATCGCCGCCGCGATAGGTCGGCTTGGACGCGTCGAGGAAGGCCGCCGCTTCGGCTCCGTTGCGAAACTGACCATCCTTGACTTCGAGGAGACCGATGCTGGCGAGCGCGTAGAGGAGCCTCGACAGGCGATCAGGCTCGACTTTGAGCGCGGATCCCAAGGTGTCGGCAGTCATCGCGCTGCCACCGAGCCGGGTGAAGATGCCAAGGTCCATCCCGGCGCGAAGCGCCAAGGCGGGGGACACCGCTGCGATCAGGTTGTCGATCCGATCAGAATCCACCATGTCACATCCCCTTCCGCGATCCAGGAGCGACTTTGAAGCAGCTCCCATAAGGTTTGAACCTCCGTTCTCCGGAAAGTGAAGCAAAATCACTATTTCGAGCGACCGACACGACGACGTGACGGATACTCTTGGCAAATCCGGCTTCTGAGAATGTCCATCGCCGCCTTCCGGCAGATGGTGTTGCCGGCGCTCAAGGCCTACAAACCGGACCTCATCGTCGTACCGTCCGGCTTCGACGGATCGGGCGCCGATCCGCTCGGCTGCATGATGCTGCACAGCGATACCTATCGCGATATCACACGCATGCTGATGGAAAAGGCGGACGAACTGTGCGGTGGACGTCTCGTGAGTCACACGAAGGCGGCTATTCCGCAGCCTACGTGCCCTATTGCGGCCTCGCCGTCATGGAGCGGTTTGCGACAGAGCCGTTGAGCGCCCCCGACAGGACTGGCAGCAGTTCCAATCTCGCTCGACACCTCAAGCTGCAACCGGGGTTGTCGGAACGATCTGCTGGCTGAAACATTCCGGTTACCTCGACGATATTGATTGAGGGAACCTGAACCATGAGAATCGCGCATGTCGCGCCACTCTATGAATCGGTCCCGCCTAAGCTCTACGGTGGCACTGAACGCATCATCTCCTATCTGACGGAAGCGCTAGTCGCGTTTGGTCACGACGTGACCCTCTTTGCCAGTGGCGACACCACGACATCGGCAAAGCTGGTGCCGTGTCGACGGCTCGCGCTTCGTCTCGATCCTCATCCGCTGAAATCCGAGATTGCCGCGCATCTGGCCATGCTGGCCGAGGTCAGGCAGCGTGCCGACCAGTTCGATATCATCCATTTCCATCTCAGCCACTTCCAGCATTTTCCGTTCTTCGAGCATATGCCGCAGCGCACGGTGACCACGCCGCATGGCAGGCTGGACTACGCCGATCTGGCGCCGGCCTATGAGCGCTTTCCGAATTTTCCGATGATTTCAATTTCGCGCAGCCAGCGCATGGGGCTCGCAGAAGCCAATTGGCTCGCGACAATCCATCACGGGATTCCGGTCGATATTTACAAACCTGCTTTCGAAGCAGGGCGCGACGGGGGCTATCTCGCATTCCTGGGCCGCATGTCGCGGGACAAGCGGCCGGATCGAGCCATCGAGATCGCGCGACGCGCCGGGCTCAAGCTCAAATTGGCGGCCAAGGTCGGCGATGACGACCGCGCCTATTTCCACGAAGTGGTCGAGCCGATGATCGATGGCGATCAGATCGACTATGTCGGCGAGATATCGGAAGACCGCAAAGCCGCCTTCCTCGGCAATGCCGCCGGGCTGCTTTTCCCGATCGACTGGCCCGAGCCGTTCGGTCTTGCGGTCATCGAGGCGATGGCTTGCGGAACGCCGGTGATCGCCTGGAATTGCGGAGCGATGCCGGAAATCGTCGACAACGGCGTGACAGGCTTCATCGTCGCTTCAATCGAAGAGGCGGTTGCGTCCATGCCGCAGCTTCTGCAACTCGACCGGCGTGAAGTGCGCCGAACCTTCGAGCGGCGCTTTTCTGCCGAACGAATGGCAAGGGACTATGTCAGCGCCTATGCGCGGTTGCTCGGCGGTGCAGCCGAGGCGAAAGCCTCCTGAGCGGCGAGCCCTTTTCGAACATATTGCAGCAACAACCGCAGAGTTTCATGACCGATGGCACAACTTGACGAGCGCAAGCTCGACCCGGCCCTTGCCCTTGCATCACTGGACGATACCGCACCACGGGAGCCGCATCGGCAGTTCGCCCTGAAGCATGGCGATTGTTTCGCCGTGGCAGACGCATATGGCGACATACGCGGTGCCGGCGACGGCTTTTTCCGTGACGACACGCGCGTGCTGTCGGAGTTTCGCCTGACGGTCGGCGGGCGCCCGACCTCACTGCTGGGTGCATCGCTCAGCCAGGACAACGTGCTGTTCACCACCAACCTGACCAACCTGCCGATCGAAAACCTCGAAGGCCGCGAGATGCCGCAGGGAGCGGTTCATATCGAACGCGTCAGGCTGCTGTGGGAAAACCGTCTGTACGAGCGCGTGACCATCTCGAACTATAGCCAGCAGGATTCAACCATCGCGCTTTCCTTGCACTTCGCCGCCGATTTCCGCGACATGTTCGAGGTGCGCGGATCGACCCGGGCCAAGCGTGGCACAGTGCACGAAGCCGAGACCAGCACTGGCTCCGTCGTACTGCGCTACGAGGGACTGGATAAGCTCGTCCGCGTCTCGGTGATCTCATTTTCCCATCCAGCCGATCATTTGTCGGAAGGCAGGGCGGATTTTCGCCTCGCCGTGCCAAAGCGCGGCCGGCAGATTTTTTATATCGAGGCCGGGCCGGAAATCGCCGGCATGCCTTGCCGCCAACGCTTTCGCGACGCAGCTGCGCGAGCGCGTTTCGGCATGCGGGCAAAGCGCCGTCATGGCGCGACAATCCACAGTTCGGGCCGCGTCTTCAACGATTGGGTCGGGCGTGCACGGGCGGACGTCGCGCTGCTGACCACCGAACTGGAAACGGGCCCCTACCCCTATGCCGGAATTCCCTGGTTCTCGACGGCGTTCGGCCGCGACGGTGTCATTTCCGCCTTGCAGATGCTCTGGCTCAATCCTGGCCTGGCGCGCGGCGTTCTCGCCTTCCTGGCACAGCATCAGGCGACCGAAACGTCGCCTTTCAGCGATTCTCAGCCCGGCAAGATCATGCACGAAACGCGCAAAGGTGAGATGGCGGCGCTGCTGGAGCTGCCCTTCGGGCGCTATTATGGCGGCGTCGACACAACGCCGCTTTATATTCATCTTGCCTGCGCCTATGCCAACCGCACCGGCGACATGGCCTTCATGGATGCCTTGTGGCCGTCTCTCTGCGCGGCAGCCAACTGGATAGAGGAGGCCAGCCGCCTCACCGGTTTCCTCACCTATCAGCGCGCGGCCGATACAGGTCTGGCCAACCAGGGCTGGAAGGACAGTTTCGATTCCGTCTTCCATGCCGACGGCCGCATCCCGAAAGGCCCGATCGCTCTGGTCGAAGTCCAGGGCTATGTCTTTGCCGCATTCAAGGGGCTGGCCGAACTGGCTGCGCGCCGGGGCGAAACCGAAAAGGCTGAGCATTGGGCGGAACGCGCCGAAGCGATGCGCATTGCCGTCGAAAGGCACTTCTGGATCGAGGATCTCGGCTTCTATGCACTGGCGCTCGACGGCGATGGCAATCCATGCGTCGTCCGGACGTCGAATGCCGGGCATCTCCTCTATGTCGGGCTGCCGGAAGCCGGTCGCGCCGAAAGGGTGGCGGATCAACTTCTGGCAGCGCCCTTCCATTCAGGCTGGGGCCTGAGGACGGTCGCCGACGACGCCATCTTCTTCAATCCGATGTCCTATCACAACGGTTCGATCTGGCCGCACGATACGGCGATATGCGGTGCAGGCCTTGCGCGCTACGGCGTGCGGGACGATCTGGTGCGGCTGATGAGCGGGACGTTCGAGTCTGCTGTCCATTTCAACATGCGGCTGCCCGAACTGTTCTGCGGCTTCACGCGGGCACCAGGCGAGGCGCCGATCGCCTATCCGGTCGCATGCCTGCCGCAGGCTTGGTCCGCCGGTTCGGTCTTCATGCTCATGCAGGCCTGTTTGGGTCTCGAGATCGATGGCTGGAACGGGGAAATCCATGTCGATCGTCCGAGATTGCCTATCGGTATCGACAATCTCACCATCCGGCATCTTGGAGTGGGTGGGAACGCGGTCGATCTGACATTCCAGCGCGTGGGAGACCGTGTCGGGGCATTTCTGGCAAGCCGCGACGAGGGCAAGGTGCCGCTTATCGTTCGAACCTGATTTTCAGGAACCGATAGCGCACCCGATGCGTTAGCCATCCACAAGCAGATCGCCTGCAAGTGGCGGCGATGCATTTTCTGACACAGACCCGACAGACGGCCGTTCTTGCGGCCGAGGATGATTTTGGCACTACCATGACAAGCGACGGCTTGGATATTCTGCATTCCCTCCCCACCCTTTGGTTCTTGATTGCGGCAAGCGTTGCGCTGTCAATCTTCGCGCTGGTGTTTTCCTTGCGACAACAGCGTCGAACTCATCGATCAGGCCCGCATAGCGCCGAGGATGAGATGGTGCCCGACACGTCGAGCAAACTGCGCGAATACGAGAAAAACGGGCATTCGGCGGACGCAACGTTGATCAACTGGTCGCCGGAAACCTTGCGCAGGATATTGGCGAGCGAACTTCCCGGTGCCCAGGTCATCGTCGTGTCCAACCGTGAGCCTTACATCCATAATCTGAAGGATGACGGCGATGTCGAGCTTGTGGTGCCTGCCAGTGGCCTCGTCTCGGCACTGGAGCCAATCACGCGCGCCTGCGCCGGCACCTGGATCGCCTATGGCGGCGGCTCAGCCGACCAGCAGACGGTGGACCAGAACGATCGCGTGGAAGTTCCGCCGGACCGCCCCTCCTACACGCTGCGCCGCGTCTGGCTGAGCGAGGAAGAGCAGCAAGGTTACTATCTTGGCTTCGCCAATGAGGGTCTGTGGCCGCTATGCCATATCGCTTTCACGCGGCCCATTTTCCGTGCCTCCGACTGGAAGGCATATGAGGCCGTGAACAGGAAGTTTGCCGACACCGTGGTGGCCGAGGCACGCAACGAGCGGCCGATCGTGTTGGTTCAGGATTATCATTTTGCACTCCTGCCGCGCATGATCCGGGAGAGGCTGCCGGAAGCCATCATCATCACCTTCTGGCATATCCCATGGCCCAATTCCGAGGTCTTCAGTATCTGCCCGTGGCGCGAGCAGATACTGGATGGGCTTCTCGGCAGCTCGATCATCGGCTTCCATACCCAGTTTCACTGCAACAATTTCACCGAAAGCGTCGATCGCTTTCTTGAAAGCCGTATCGAGCGCGAGGATGCCGCCATCTCCTATGGCGGCCAGACGAGCCTGGTGCATGCATATCCGATTTCCATCGAATGGCCGCCGGCCCAGTTGGAAAACCTGCCATCCGTCGTCGAGTGCCGGGATCACATACGCGCCAGGTTCGGCCTGGATGAGGACGTAAAACTTTGCGTCGGCGTCGAACGTCTCGATTACACGAAGGGCATTCTCGATCGCTTCGAGGCGCTGGAGGAACTGTTTACGCACCATCCCGAATGGATCGGCAGAGTTGTTGTCCTGCAGATCGCAGCGCCCAGCCGCGGCACACTGCCGGCTTACCAGCAGCTCTATGAAGATTGCCTTCAGCGGGCCGAGGACCTGAACCGCCGCTTTGGCAGCGATGGCTACAAGCCGGTGCTGATGGTGGCCGAGCATCATACGCAGGAGCAGGTCTATGAGATCTACCGGGCGGCTGATATCTGCCTGGTGACCAGCCTGCACGACGGCATGAACCTGGTCGCCAAGGAATTCGTGGCCGCGCGCGATGACGAACAGGGTGTTCTCCTGCTCAGCACCTTCGCCGGTGCCGCGCGCGAACTTCTCGAGGCGCTGATCGTCAATCCTTACGACGCAACGATGATGAGCGACATGCTGCTTCAAGCCATAACCATGAGCCCCGACGAACAGCGCCGGCGCATGGCAAGCCTGCGCGACATCGTTCGTGACAACAACGTCTATAGATGGGCCGGCAGCATGCTGCTCGACGCTGCCCGGTTGCGCAAACGCGGCGCGATCGACCGCGCCACGGCAAATGTCGATTACCAACCGCCATCTGCAAGCGGCAACATCGTCTCGATACTCGATCGCAAGAGGGCGTCATGATGGACATACAGGAAAGACTGCGCGTGCCGGATCTGGCCGAAGGCAAATGGTCGCTATTTCTCGACATCGACGGCACCTTGCTGGAACACGCCGCGCATCCCGATGCTGTCGTCGTTAGCGAGGAACTCCGTACTCTCCTGATCGATCTGGAGCATCAGTTGGATGGGGCAGTGGCCTTCATTACCGGTCGCTCGATCGCTCAGGCGGACAGGCTTTTTCACCCGCTCAAGCTGCGCGCGGCGGGACTGTATGGACTGGAGCATCGGTTGGAGCCGAACGGCCCGGTTGAAGCAGCGGGCGAACCTGACGATATCGCCGCTCTTGCCGCTGAGATCGAGGCGGAGTTCGCCGGCAGCGACATCTATATCGAACGCAAAGGTCCGATCCTGGCCATCCACACGCGAGCAGCGCCCCATCTGCTGGCCCGTGCCACGGAACTGGTCGACCGGGCATTGGACAGACTGCCCGAGGGCTATCGGACAATTCCCGGCAATGCCGGCGTGGAATTGATGCCACTCGAAGCGGCCAAGGGCGCGGCCATTCGACGTTTCCTGAAAATCACGCCATTCGCCGGCAGGCAGCCCGTATTCCTGGGCGACGACACCTCCGACGAGAACGGCTTCGAAGCGATCAATGAAGCGGAAGGCGTTTCAATACGCGTCAAGCCGCGAGGCCCTACTCAGGCGACCTACAGCATTGACAGCGTCGCGGACACGCTTGCCTGGCTGAAGCAGCAGTTGTGCAGGATATAAGAACGCGCCACTTGGACAGCCTTTCGGCGCTGGACCCGATCCGATCTGGTGGGATCAGGACTCATGCGAGCTACGCTTGATCGATAATTTGCTGGGCGGTCCCACCGCCCAGCGCCCTGGCAAGCAGGCTTGCTTCTTCCTTGCCACCATTCAGTTCGTGATGGAGCCGGTCTGAGAAAAACCCGTTGCCTACGCTGGCACGGCGATCGGTGCTGTGATCGGATATCGAACCGGTGGGCAGATCGAGGCGGAACGTATCCTCCACCACTCCATCCTCGGTAACAGCCTAGACGCGCAGGTCGATGAACAAAAGACCGACCGGCGGTTACCCGATCATTGCGCGTAGCACCCAGCCATGCCGGCAGCGCACGCCCATCAGCCGGCTCTGTCGCAAACTCGAAGTTGAGACGCGGAAAGGCTTCTGCTCAGTTTCTACGCGGCCAGGATTTCAAACTGTTCGACAAGTGACGGTGCTGGATTGTGCGCGTACCTCGCCTGTCGTTTCCGCAGCATGTGAACCATTTCAATGCCGCACAGTATAGTTGCTGCGCAGGTGATCGATTTGAAGCCGAGCATGGACCGGATCCGACGCTTGATTCGGCGATGGTCCTGTTCGATGCGGTTGTTCAGATATTGGCTCTGCCGGATGCGGATCGGCTTCAGTAGCCGTTGCGATTGGTCTCGAAGCCGGCTCTCGCCATCGCAGGCAATGATTGCTTCCCGGTTCGTCTGGCTACCGTCAATGACGATGCGATCTGATCGGCCAGGCACGATTTCTCGCGGCTAGCTGCCATTCGCCGCGCGCAAGGTGGAAATCACTTTGTGTCAAAAGTGGACGGCTCCCTAATCTACAGAGGAGCTGCGTAGCCGCAAAACAGCTAATCGGCCAACGCACGCCCGTCGTCTTCCATCTCAGCGGCAGGGTCAGAAATGGCTCCTGGTCTAGCCTCCCCCCGCCTCAGCAGCCCTGCATCCTCCAGCGCTTCGAGGTCGGGCAGATCGCGCAGCGTCTCCAGGCCGAAGGTAGAGAGGAAGTATTTTGTGGTGACGTAGGTATAGGGCGCTCCGGGCGTCGGGCTGCGCGGGCCGGAGACGATGAAGCCGGCATCGCGCAGGCTGGCGACGGTGTCACGCGAGACCTCCTTGCCAAAAATCTTCGACAGATCGCCGCGCGTCACCGGCTGGTAATACGCAATTGCCATCAGCAACATGGCCTCGCCGTCGGAGAGAGTTTCTGTGGCCGAGCGGGTGGGCGCCGCCGCTGCACGGATCGCGGGTGCGTAAGCCGAACGGCTTCGGTGCTGCCAGCCGCCGGCGACGGAGACTAGTTCGTAGGGCCGATCGCGCAATTCCTCCTGGAGATCGTCGATCAGAAGCTCGACACTGCAGTCTTTGCCGACCACCCTGCCAAGAATTTCGCGCGAGACCGGCTCGGCTGCGGCGAACAAGACGGCTTCGACCCGCAGCATCCATTCGCGCCAGCGCAAGGCCGGCGACAAATCTTCGAGTTCGCGATCCAAGGGCATTTCGCCTCTGGCCATCTTTTTTTCACCGCGCGCTGTTTTCGTGGCGCCGCCAATGGTCACAGCCCAAAAATCCGAAACGAAGAACGGCCAGACAATTCGCGCACCGCCCCAAAGCTTTCCAGCCGTTCGAACAGCCGCATTGCGGCCCAGCGCGACAATCTTGTGGCGGGCGCCGAGGCCGGCACGGCGTCCTCTTCGAGCAATTTTGCGATGACGGTGTCAGCTCCCTTCGTCCTCACCTTCGGCGTCACGGCGACAAGGATGTCGGCGCGTCGAGCGATTTCTCCCGCTGACCGCAGCGCCGAATTTGTCGCCTCGACTAGGGTAAGACAAACAGCGCGTTGGAAAGAAGATTCACCCGGTCGCACCCGACCTGTGCCCCCAGGCGTCCGAAAGGCTGAACCGAACCGCACCGTCATCAGCAGCGGCACGGTCTTTTTCCACTGCAGCCTTTCGGCGAGCAAAACATCGGCGAGCGCCCAGGCCAGAATTTCGGCGTCGGGGCGTTCGGTGTAAATGGCGGATACAAACTCGGCGACGGCAAAGGGCACGGCGCGCCCAGATTTTTGCTGCACGCCGACAGCGTGATCGAGGGCAGCGGCCAGGCGGTCGTCCCAGGCTATTCCGAACAGCGCGGCGATCTCAGCCGCAACCGTCACCGACAGAACAGGTTTTTTAACGGCCAGTTTTTGGAAGGCCCGGCAAAAATTACCGGCGGGACCAGGATCGTTGCCAAGCGCGGTGAGCAGAACGGCATCGCGCAGGGCGGCTTCGTCTTCGCCCCGGCCCATCAGGCGAACAGCCGCCGCGGCGCAGGAAAGCGCCTGGCGGGCGCGAAAGCAACCGGCCCAGGCGGGGTTGGTGCGCAAAAAATCGTCGAGCGCTTTCAAAGCAATGCCAGCGGCGAAGGCTGCATCCGCCTCGCTCGGCGCGCGACCACGCGGCAAAGCCCATGCGGGGAGATGCGCGGCAGGTGAATCGGGTCGGACAGTGGGCGAATCCATGCCGGTTAGCCTACAGTGCCCGTGCAGTTTATGCCATCGCTTTCACATTAAACCGCACAGGGTGTCGCTCACTTAAAACGAACGATAATGTTGCCTTATTAGCCTCTTATGATCCTACCGCTAACGACCTCTCCCTCAATCAGATTACCGACAAACTCTCAGCAGATTTCGAGAGCGTCTCATAAAACTGAGAATATGTCGTTGTCGAACGGTACGCTGATTTCTGCCGACGCCACCCGTTTCCCCGTTACGGGCCAAGGAGGTTGCAGATGGCGCTCGCAATGATTCCGACCGGACATTTTCGACGAACCTATGCTGCTGACTGGAGGCATTTTGCGGGTGAGCGGGCCGCCAGAATCTCGATGTGTTGCAATTCCTCACCCTTGCTGCCGGCGTCCGTAGCAGAATGTTCGAGCACGAGCGCGTCCAGAGGTTTTCGGTAGGCTCGCTACAGCGCCAAGCCGTATTTCCGCGCAAATGATCGATATACGCCGTCATATGTGTGAGCCTTTCTTTGACCTGAGGAGAAGGCGTATACGTGCCAGGAATGGGCAAGATGCGCTGGCAAGCCCACCTGTTGATGCATCGCTGTCGCAAAGCAGCCGGGACTTCGATTTGCAGAAATAATTATCGGGTTTCGTCACTATGCTTCTCTGGATGGAATGAATCGTCCAATTGGCGATGCGGATTTTCTTCCATAATTTTCCTAGGCAACCGCCGTTTCGCTCGGGCCATTTTGCTTTCTGAGCAGTGCCATCAACGCAGGACCGACGGTAAAATTCCCGTTCCTTGCTTTTTCAGTCAGGCTACGCAGATAACCGCCAGGGTTTGATATTTTTCCGGCACGTTGCAGCATTGCTGCCGTGATGATGGCTGTATCGACAGGCCCCATCGCTTGATTGGCGTGGTTCCATGCATCGAGCGTTACGCCAAGGGCGGAGCGGACAAGGTTTGCCGTTTCGATGAGATCGCCCCAGCGAGAAATGCCATTCCTGGCGTAGTCGGCAATGTCGGGGCAGGCTTTCAGCACAAGGTTGAGCGGATAGTTGGTTGTTATTTGGATTTCGGGTTCAGCCGTTGGCTCGGTGATTGTTTCCGCCTGCGTGTTTTGGCGAGATTCAACTTCATCTGGATTCGGATTTGAATAGTGTATGTGCCGCTCAAAATGGGACTCATTGGCGCTTGGTTTTTTCGATTTTACGTGTGTTTCCAGAATCTTGCGCAGTTTTACGGCCAAAGCAGCCAGGCCCTCTTCGCAAGGTTCCAACGCGAGGAGCGTGGCTGTTCTGGGCAGCCGACCGATGATTGCCTGATATTCGATTTGTAGCCGGTTCCAATCGGCGGCGACGCCACCATCACGGCCGAACGAGAGCATTTTCGCGATGTCGCGACGGCTGAGTGTGATCCGCTCGCGGCAAAGCTGGAGAGCACGCCTTTCGGCACGTATTTCGTTTGCAAGACGCACGAATTCTGCGACACGCGCGACCAAGGGTATGAGGTCGAAGCCAAAGGCCTGCTCGATGGAACCGCCCTGCCCCTTTCGTGCATAGCGCTTGCCATTCGGGCTGTCGCGACGGATGAGAAGCCCGCATTCGACTAGCACCGCCAGATGTCTGCGTAACGTGGCTGGCGCCATTCCATGGGCACGCAAGGCCAATTGTGCGTTTGACGGAAAAACGATGAGGTCGTCGCCGCCGCAAAGGTCGGTTTCTGGGTGAAACGACAACAGAGCATTGAGAACGACGAGCGAACGGTCGGTCACGCCGATCGCTGCTTTGGCCTCGCATATGGTTCGGAACGCCTGCCACTTGTTGATGGTGGTGTCTGGTGGGCATTCATTGGCTGTAACCTGTCCTGCCACCATGGCAAACGACAGCGCTCGCCGCCCAAAGGGCGTCGACGAGAGTACTACTCCCATTTTTCTCTCACCTTTTTTCAGGCAAAAGAAATCTGCTCGCCAAAACGACGCCAATGACTCTTGACAGTGATTCGCGGATTTGCGATTCTCAGCTTGCTACAGACTTGAGAAGGGCTTCCGTGACGGCAACGTTCGGGGGCCTTTTTCTTTTGCGGTTTAGTCTCCTGTTTTGGTCTTTTCGGTTTGCCTGAAGGCCTGATACAGCCCCTCCAGGTTCTGCGAAATCCAGTCGCCAAAGCGCGTGCCATCCTTGTCCTTCAAGGCGAGCGTGAACGCCTTTCCGGTGGTTTTCATCGTTACGCTGAGGGATTTGTCGGCGGGCACCCATGACGTGGTGCTTGCCTGGGCTTTGTCCTGATGGAGGGCGGCTCCATTCTTCAGTTCTTCCGATGGAAGAAAATCGAAAAGGCTGTTGAACCGTTCATCCGAATCCGATTCGCCGAATTCAGTCCGTGCAACATAGGCAACGGCCCTGGCTGCATTTCCGTGAATGCGGAATTTGAGCGAGAGATCGTACCAACGGTCGCGGCCAATGCCGCGTGCTGCTCCAACGGCTTCGATGATCGCCACCGGAATTTGCTTGGTCACCGAAGCCATCTTCGACACGACGGTCTTGTTTACCGACAGCGCGGTCATGATTATCTGGTTGTCGAAGCCGCTTTCGGCGAGCTTTGCCGCAAATATCGCACGCTCGATGAAGGAGAGATCGGCGCGTGCGCTGTTTTCCTGGCCCTGGGCGACGACATGCTCGCGATCGGTGAGGGGTTTGACCACCGCCCGCACCGGTCTGCCCAGCAGCCTTGCCGCCTTGACGCGGCGATGACCAAAAACGATCTGATAGCGGTTCTCTGACGTTGGATGCGGCCGCACGAGGATCGGGGAGTCCTGCCCCCGCTCCTTGATTGCCTCGACCAGCTCGTCCAGGCGCGCATCGTCCTGCTCCATGCGATCGAGCACGAATGAGCTGTCCATCTGATCGGGATCCAGCTCGATGACGCTTTCGCCGGCGAGCAGCTTCCGTTCGATTTCTTGCGCTGCTTCGACCTTGGTCGCCATTTCATCGGCGGCTCGGCTCATCATGCCAAAGGCGCCCCTGCCACTGCGCGGCGACGGGATAGGAGCGGTGGGGGCGTCGGGGTTTACTGCCGTAAACTCGTCCTCTTCGAGGAGGCCCGCCAGAAGGCCTTTACGTGACATCTCGAAGTCCTCCTGTCAGAGTTTTTCCGCGAAACATCGTCATACCCTCCCCCAAGCCTGATGGATCAGGTCGGTAACTTCGCCGTTGACTGAGTGCAACGCTTCCATTGCCCGGTCATAGGTCGACCGGGTCAGCTGGTTTCGTTCAACCTCGTAAAGCGTCTGCTTGGTGATGCCGGCATCCGAAATGGCTGTACTTTTCACCATTTCGTTCTTCAAGACATAGTCGCCAAACAGCGCCCGCATGAAATGCACCATCTGCGCCTGAGGACCGTCGCCAGGCTCAAAGCGCGTGACAAGATAGCGGAACCAATCGAGGTTCATGTTGCCGCCACCGCGCTTGATGGGGTTGAGGATCTCTCCGAGCATCAGCAGGAACTGGCACATCGACATCACATCGAGCATTTGTGGATGCACGGTGATAAGAACTGCCGTTGCCGAGGAAAGCGCCGTCAGCGTCAGGTAGCCGAGTTGCGGTGGGCAATCGAGCACGATCACATCATAGCGGTCCTGCACTTCGGAAAGTGCAGTATCGAGGCGGGTGAAAAAGACCCGGCCGATATCGCGTGTTCCCTTTTCGGCAAGAACCAGCGGCGTGTCGTACTCGAACTCCTGCAGGTCGAGGGCAGCGGGTACGATGTCCAGTCCCGGGAAATTGGTAGGCTTGATGAGCGCCGAAAGCGGTTTGCGCCCGTCGTCATAGCGGAGTGCCTCATAGAGGCTTTCATCCTGGTCGATTTCCGGCCGGAAGCCATGGAGTGCCGATAGCGAGGCCTGCGGATCGAGATCGATGGCCAGCACACGATGCCCGGTGAGGGCGAGATGCTGGCAAAGATGCGCGGTCGTCGTGGTCTTGCCCGAGCCGCCCTTGAAATTCACCACGGCCACGATCTGAAGATGCTCTTCGCCGCGCCGATGCGGAACGTAATTTTTCACCTCGGAGCGGCCGTTCTTGTCGAGCCAGTGACGCATCTCCTGCATCTGCTCTGCCGTATAGGAGCGACGGCCCGTCGGCGTGACGGCAGGCTGCGGACCTTTGCCCTCCAGCGAGAGGTTCTTGAGGTGACCGGAACTGATGCCGAGATAGCTCGCGACTTCGGCAAGCTGGAAGGGCCGCAAGGTCTTCTGGGCATTGGGCGGAAAGCTATCCAGCCGGTGCTTTTGCAATCGCTTCGACAACTCGCTACCCTGTTTCAGGATGAGCTGGTCGAAGTCTGACAGCGCGTTGTTGAAGCCGGGTGCGATATTCATGGGCGCCTTTTCCAAAATGCGAATTTTCAAATCATCCGCAAAGAAAGCGCATTTTGTCCCGATTCGGATATGGGAGCAAGGAATTTAGGGTTAACAAAAGGTTAACGCCGATTCAATGCTGCGGGTTTACTGCCGTAAACTTTGTCGACGGGTTATTTTAATACAGGTTCTGCAGTGAAGGAATCTCTCGCCGTCGCAGAGTAGCGCATTCCGATTCGGGTGAGAAGCAACGCAATAGTGTGTGCCGTCGCTCCTGTGTCTTGATCGAAAGCTGGTCGCTGATAACTGTAACCGTGCGCGAGCAGGCACCGGCTCTGATATACAAGATTGGAATTGCGGCGAGGCTCGCGATGTCAGGCATCGAATGAACATAACGAACACGCTAGTTCTCGGACATGCACTCCTCCTTGCGGAGACGGGGTCCGCATGGAGCCTTCGAATTTCCTGGAGGGTCACAGGTCGGTGCGCCAACCTCGCTCAGCCAGGTTCCCGCATGAAGGCGCCCTTCCCTCCGTGAATGTCGTTAGACACGCGGCGTTAAGAAGGGGCTTGCCGTGCGCCGAAAGCGTCGTACAATGTTTCGTAACGTTCTGTGGCTATGATTTGCATGCGTTCCGCATTCGTCATAGGCCTGACCCCGAGATGGTCAAAACTGCTTGTTTCTTTCGCCAAACAAGCGATCAATGCGGCCCCGCAGCAAGTCAACGTAAGAACCATATAGCTTGACTAACGAAGCTAGGCTATTGTGCTTTCAATGGCTTACCAGTTCACCCCTTTGTCTCTTGAAAGGCTTCTGGTCCCGGTTACGCGGGCCGGCGAGGCGTTGACGCGGCTCGACGAGCGTCTTGCCCGTTCCCCGGCCCGCGAAGGCTGGATTGGCCGCATGCACTTTCATGACGCGGTCGCAGCATTGTGGGTTCAAGGCGAACTGGTCCATATCGAGGATCTTGTCCTGCACGATGCCCGCATGGATATCCGTGCGCCAACCCATGAGCTTACCCGCGCGCATTCGATGCTGCGCACCCGCCGCAAGATACTCGCCAACAAGCCGGACTGGGCGCTCAGCAGGGATGGAATGCGCCAACTCGCCGGAAGTGGGGCCGTGGAGGAGGAGACCGACGACGCAAGCACCCAGGGAGGGGAGGTTGCTGCCGGTGCAGGGCCCCTTGACGGCTTTGATGACGATGAGCCCTCAAACCGCCTTGCGGGGGAATTTGCCACGATCGATGCCGTGCTGGAGCGGTCAAGCGCTGTCCTTGACGGGCTTGAGACGAAGTCCAGATCGCCCTCCGCGCCGGAGCGCGATTCCCTGATATATGATCGCGACTGGAACGAGGGAGAAAGACTTTCCGAATGGAACACGGTCGTCGCGCAAACCGAAGGCCTGCCGGCCATGGCGCGCGCGGCCATTCTCAGCGACGCCTGGAGTGAGATCGAAGTTTTGCAGCATGCATCCTGGCTCGGCCCGTTGTTCGTCGCGGCGCTTTTGCGGCAGACGGCCATCACCACAAACCATCTCGCTTGCCTCAACATCGGACTGCGAAACATTCCGATAGAGCGCCGTCGTTCTCGCGACAGGACCACACGATTGCTGGCATTCCTCGACGCCATTCACCAATCGGCGCTCGCCGGCCTCAAGGAACATGATCGCCTGATGCTGGCGCGCGAGCAATTGGAGCGGCGTTTGAAGAATCGCCGGTCGAGTTCCAATCTGCCCCGCTTGATTGAAATGGTGCTGGCGCGGCCGCTGGTCTCGACGACGATGATCCAGTCGGAACTCAAACTGACGCGGCAAGGCGTATTGAACCTGGTTGGCGAGCTCAATCTGCGCGAGATAACGGGCCGCAAGCGGTTTCAGGCATGGGGCGTGGTCTGAGGAGCGAGCCGGTCGATCGAAGACACGTCGCTCGTCAGGTTGTCAGCACGTCCAACCCGATGTCGAGTACCGGCGTGCTGTGGGTCAGCCAGCCGATTGAAATGAGATCGACGCCAGTTGCCGCGATAGCCGGGGCTGTTGCGGGCGTCACGCGGCCGGATGCCTCGGTGATGACGCTTCCGCCGACCATCGTCACGGCGCGTCGCAGATCCTCGGTAGACATGTTGTCCAGCAGCACTGCATCGACGCCCACGGTAAGTGCGATCTCAAGCTGGTCGAGCGTGTCGACCTCGACCTCGATCTTCACCATGTGGCCGGCATAGGCCCGCGCGCGTTCAATGGCGGTGCGGATATCGCCGGCGATGGCGATATGGTTGTCCTTGATGAGCACTGCGTCATCAAGCCCGAACCGGTGGTTGGAGCCGCCGCCGGCCCGCACCGCGTATTTCTCGACGGCACGTAACCCGGGCGTCGTCTTGCGGGTGCAGACGATTTTCGCCTTGTGGCCCTGCACCGCTTCCACGACCGAGCGGGTCGCGGTGGCGACACCGCTCAAATGACAGAGAAAGTTGAGAGCGGTTCGCTCTGCTGTCAGCAGGCCGCGTGCAGAACCATTCACTTCGGCAATGATATCGCCCGGCTGGATAACACTGCCGTCAGGCTGTTTGATTTCCAAATCGATCGCAGGATCGATCAGGCGGAAGGCGAGTGCCGCAAGATCGAGCCCGGCCACCACGCCCGGCTGGCGCGCGGAAAATACCATCCGCCCTTGCTGCTCTGCGCGAACGATCGCATCCGTGGTGACGTCGCCGGCCCGCCCGAGATCTTCAAGCAGAGCGGTTCGCACCAGCGGTTCAAGCATGACGGACGGAAGCGGTGGAAGGTTCATCGATCAGGCACTCCGGGCCAGTTGGATTGGGAAGTCGTCCGTCAGTTTGCCTGCGAAATCGATCGCCTCATCGAGGCTGATAAACGAGCGTCGTGCGACGGCAGCCTTTTGGGGGAAATCCGTCCGGTAATGCGCGCCACGGCTTTCCTGGCGCTGTATCGCACTGACGGCCATCATCAGCCCGACCATGGCCGGATCGGAGGCTGCATCCTGGCTCGACGCCAGTTGGAAGAGGGCCACGATCGCATCGCGCAGTTCGTTACCGTTGCGCTCGACGCCGAGGGCGCGAGAAACAATCGGACGCACGGAAGACGGGTCGGGTCGTGGTGGTATGCGCGCGGGGATTGGTGGCCGGCAGGAGTAGGATGTCGTCTCAGCTACGCTCGCAGCAACCCACCCGGCCATTACCACCGCTTCCGTCAGCGAATTGCTGGCGAGGCGGTTGGCGCCATGCAATCCAGTCGCGGCAACTTCGCCACATGCCCACAGGCCGGTGATGGAACTGCGGCCAGCTTCGTCGACGGCGATGCCGCCCATATGATAATGCGCTGCGGGCCGCACCGGAATTGGCTCCAACGCCGGGTCCAGTCCCATCTCACGGCAGAAGCCGGCTATTGCCGGGAAGCGGGCGGCGAAATTCGCACCGGGCTTTTCGCGTGCATCCAGAAAGACGCGGTGGCCCTTGGCGAGATGGCGAAAGACTCCGCGAGCCACGGCATCGCGCGTCGCCAGTTCGCTGCCCGGCAAATCCCTTAGGAAACGGAAGCCATTCTCATCGTTCAGCACTGCGCCTTCGCCGCGCACCGCCTCGCTGATAAGCCGCATTGGCCGAGTCGGGCTGTCCAAAGCGGTCGGATGAAACTGGATGAATTCGAGATCGGAAAGTTCAGCACCAGCCCGCGCAGCCAGTGCCAGCCCCTGGCCGAAGCTGCCGAGTGGATTGGTAGTGTCATGAAACAACCCGCCGACGCCGCCGGTGGCAAGAACGACCCTTCCCGTCAAAAGCGCGATGTCGCCAGTTGCTCCAGCGGCGAGCACGCCGGCCATCGCATTGTCTTCGGTCAACAGTCGACGCGCTTCCAAGCCTTCGAGAACCGTGATCGACGGTGTGCGACGGACGGCGGCAGCAAGCGCGCGAACCAGTTCCGAGCCGGTGGCATCGCCTGCCGCATGAACAATGCGGCGGTGTGAATGAGCGGCCTCGAGACCGAGCCGCATCGTCCCGGATGGCGTTCGGTCGAAGGCGACGCCAAGGCGCTCAAGCGCTTCGATCGCTGCCGGTGCCGCCTCGACAATTCGCTTCGTTGTTGCTGCGTCGCAGAGCCCGTCGCCGGCGGCCAGTGTATCGGCAAGGTGGAGTGCCGGGCTGTCGTCGGCGCCGAGGCTTGCCGCCAACCCGCCCTGGGCGAGTACGCTGGATGCCTCCGCGCCGAGAGGCGCCTTGGTGAGCAGTACGACCGGCTCGGGCGCCAGTGCCAGCGCCGTCATCATGCCGGCAATACCGCCACCGATGACAATCGGCCGGCCGGAAAGATCGTGAGCGTCCGTGATCATACCGCCAGCATGCGCTCGACGGCGAGCCGCGCACGAACTGCTACACTGGCATCGATCGTCACGGCGTGACGATTTTTTTCCAGCGCAGTGCGGATGTTGCTGAGCGTGATGCGCTTCATATGCGGGCACAGATTGCAGGGGCGGATGAAATCGACATCTGGATGGTCGACGGCGACATTGTCGCTCATCGAGCACTCGGTAATCAGCACGACCCGCGCCGGTTTTTTCTGCCCGACATAATCTGACATGGCCGCGGTGGAGCCGGCAAAGTCGGCTTCCGCGACAACCTCCGGCGGGCACTCGGGATGGGCGAGCACGGTGATGCCGGGGTGAGCCTCGCGCAGCTCGCGGATGTCGGCCGGCGTAAAGCGCTCATGCACTTCGCAATGGCCCTTCCAGGCGATGATCTCGACGTCCGTCTGGGCGGCGATGTTCTGCGCCAGATATTCGTCGGGCAGCATGAGCACGCGCGGCACGCCAAGCGATTCGACCACGGCCTTCGCATTGCCGGACGTGCAGCATATGTCGGATTCGGCCTTCACCGCAGCCGAGGTGTTGACATAAGTGACCACGGGCACGCCGGGATAGCGCTGGCGCAGCAGGCGAATGTCCTCGGGCGTAATCGAGTCGGCCAGCGAACAGCCGGCCGCCATATCGGGGATCAGCACCGTCTTGCCCGGATTGAGCAGCTTGGCCGTCTCGGCCATGAAATGCACGCCGGCAAGAACAATCACGTCGGCCTCGACCGTCATGGCCTTGCGGGCCAGCGCCAGACTGTCGCCGACGATGTCGGCGACGCAATGGAAGATTTCCGGGGTCTGATAATTATGCGCCAGGATGACGGCATTGCGCTCGCGCTTGAGCGCAATGATAGCGTCTATGTCGTCCGAAAAGACCGGCCATTCCATCGGCGGAATGACCCGCTGAACCCGGTCGTAGAGCGAGGCTGAGGTAAGCGACATGCCGGACATTTTCCACCCTTATTATGCTCTAAGTGAGTATAAGATAGGCATATGCTTACCTTGAGCATAAGGATTGTCAAGTCCGCGAAAGGGGCAATTTTGTTCCTGCGACGGTTTGTTCCGCCAGCACGGCGTGACGAAAGCGAAACAGCTTGGCCGGACGCCCGCCGGTGTCGGAGGTCGTCTCGCCTGTCTCCTCGACAAGGTCCTGCTGTTCGATGAGGCGGCGGAAGTTCTGCTTGTGAACGAGCAGTCCGGCCAGCGCCTCGACGGCGCGTTGCAATTGCAACAACGTGAACACAGGCGGCATCAGTTCGAACACGACCGGACGGTATTTGATCTTGGTTCGCAGCCGCGCAATGCCGGTTGCGAGAATGCGCCTGTGGTCGGCGATCATCGACCGGCCGGCGATGAGTTGCGCGTTGCTGCTTTTGCGTCCGCGCAGCGCTTCCTCGACGAGAGCGGCCTCAAACAGTAGCTCGTAGCGCTGCAGAACGAATTCCTCGTTCCAGCCGCGATCGTCCAGGCCGAAGGCAATGCTCGCGCGCTGCCAGCGGTCGCGGCGTGTTTCCACATCGTCTGCTTCGTCGGCCCAAAGCCGGAGGCGGGGCGCCAGAACTTCGGACAGGATCGATGGCGGCCCGGCGCGGTGATCTTCCCATGGAAAATAATCGTACCAGCTGCGCCAGCCGGATTGTTTCGCACCGTCCGCCTGGTCCTCACGGGTCAGGCCGAGATAGCTGATCGAGATGACGCGCTGCGTGCGCTCGCCGCCGGTCCGGTCGCGGTCGGCAAAAGTATAGAGCTGCTCGATATAGCCGAGCGGATGGCCGGTCTGCTGTTCGACCCAGTCCCGCAGTCCCGATTGCAGCGAGCGGTGGCTGAGTTCGAACGGACCCGAGGGCAGGGCGCTGGCCTGCTGGATGGTCAGAACCGAAGGCTGGCCATTCGTGACGGCGACCAGAACGGCGATAAGGTCGGCGGCGATGGCGTGACGCTCGTGGGGTCTTTCGGTCTCTTTCATCGCCTGGCTGTCTTGTCCCGTCCTGATCTCCCAACCGCGGCCCAGATTCGCACTGATGGCCACCATGTTCGTATCCTTGGCAGTTTTTGACCTGCGTACCTACAAAAATCTGCCCGGGAATCGTTGCCCGTAAATGACGATGGGGAAGGCCGCTTCGGCTGCCATGACGAAGCGGTAAACGGGCTTGGGTCCGAACCTGTCGATCAGGCGAGCTGACGATAGCGGTCGAAGACGTAGCGTTTTGCGCTGCGAACGCAGTCTTCGAGCGCTTTGCCACGCGCCAGATGCGCGGCAATCGCGCTGGCGAGCATGCAGCCGGTCCCACGCATCTCTCCGGCCAGGCGGGGGGCGTCGAAGCGGATCGGGTTTTTACCGGGGCACAGCAGGATATCAGTCGAATTCGGCCCCGCGGAATGACCGCCCTTGATCAGTACGGCTCGCAAACCTGAATTGAGCAGTGAGCGGCCCTGATCGAACGCTTCCGACTCATCGCCGGCACGCAGCGTGCCGGCGAGAATGGCAAGCTCGGGCAAGTTCGGCGTGACGAGCCGGCAAAGCGGCATGAGGTCGGTTTTCATGGTGTCTATGGCTTCTTGCGCCAGAAGCAACCGTCCTGAGGAGGAAGCCAGAACAGGATCGAGAACCACCGGGACGGATGGGTGCTCCAACAATACGGAGGCGACGGCTTCGACGGTTCCCATCATGCCGAGCATTCCCACCTTGATTGCAGCGATTGTGTTGGACACCAGCGCGGCGCGCATCTGCGCAGCCACGAGATCGGGGGCAATGTATTCGATGTGGTCGACCGAGTGATGCATCTGGACGGTCACGGCGGTAACCGCAAGGCAGGTACGCAACCCGACCGCAGAAACCGCTTCAATATCGCGCGCGATGCCGGCGCCGCCTGAGGAATCGGAGCCGGCGACGATCAGGACATGCGGATCGCCTTTCAGCGCCATCGCGCGGTCGCCGCGATCCATTCGCGGGTGCGCGCCTCGGGATCAGAATTGCGCGTAATGTCGGTGACGACCGCGGCACTATCGGCGTCGTGAGCGAACGCCCCATCGATTCTCTCAATATTCAGGCCGCCGATAGCGACGAGTGGAAGGTCCCCAACGCGGGTCTTCCACTCGGCGATGCGGTCGAGCCCCTGCGGCGCCCATTTCATGGCTTTCAGGATCGTCGGATAGATCGGGCCGAGCGCGATATAGTCCGGGGCGGCGGCCAGCGCTGTTTCGAGTTCGATATTATCATGCGTACTCAGGCCGAACCTGATGCTCGCTCGCCTGATAGCCGCAAGGTTGGCGGTGGCTAGATCTTCCTGCCCGAGATGGACGAAATCGCAGCCTTCCTCGATCGCCAATTGCCAGTAGTCGTTGACGATGAGCTGGCACCCATGCCTTGCACAGATGGTTTTGGCGACACGAATTTCACGCCGCAGGGCAGGCTCTTCCATGTCCTTGATGCGGAGCTGTACGAGTTTGACGCCGAGTGGCACCAGCCGCTCGATCCAGCTGGCGCTGTCGACGATGAGATAGAAAGGATCGAGCTTCACGAGAATACGGCCTTGCCAATGAGGGGGGTCGAAGGAACGGCCATGTCGCGCGGTTCGAGCATGCCGGCGAGGAATGCAGCGCGCCCGGCCTCGATCGCCTTGGCGAAAGCGGTTGCCATGCCGATGGGATCGCCTGCCTTGGCCACAGCCGTATTGAGAAGCACGGCGTCGAAACCGAGCTCCATGACGGTTGCTGCGTGAGATGGCCGGCCGATGCCGGCGTCGACGATGAGCGGCGTATCGGGAAAATGACCCCGCAGGCTGCGCAAGGCCTCGACATTTTGTGGCCCGCGCGCCGAGCCGATAGGCGCGCACCATGGCATCAGGATTTTGCAGCCTGCTTCAAGTAGGCGCTCTGCTACTACGAGATCGTCCGTGGTGTAGGGAAATACTTGGAAGCCATCAGCGGCAAGGATACGCGCGGCTTCGACCAGGCCAAAAACGTCCGGCTGCAGCGTGTCGTGGTTGCCGATCACCTCGAGCTTGATCCAGTTGGTTGAAAAGACCTCACGCGCCATTTTTGCCGTGGTGACCGCCTCCTTGACCGAATGGCAGCCTGCGGTATTGGGAAGCACGCGAACGCCGAGCGACTGGATCAGCGACCAGAATTTTTCGCCTGTCCTGCCGCCTGCCGCCTCGCGCCGCAACGAGACGGTGACGATTTCCGCTCGCGAGGCTTTGATGGCGTCACCCAATATCGTGGGCGAAGGGTACTGTGCCGTGCCAAGCAGGAGCCGTGAGGACATTTCGGTTCCGTAAAGGGAAAGCATCGCTTAGCCTCCTTTCATAGGCGAAAGGATTTCGATGCGGTCGCCATCCGCCAGCCGGCAAAGTTGTCGTTCCGCTACCGGAACGACTTCGCCGTTACGGGCCGTCGCCAGCCAGTTCCCCGCGTAGTCGAGTTCAGCCATCAGCGCTGCCAGAGTGTCGGCCGCCACCTCCTGCACCTCGCCATTAATGACAAGCTTCATGGTTGCGCTCCGTTGTCGTGTTTTGGCTAAAGGCCAGGTCGGCGGCTTGCCGCGCCATGGCCGGTGCCAGCAGGAAGCCATGGCGATAAAGCCCGTTGATGTGGATGACGTCACCGTTGCGCGTCACGCGCGGCAGATTGTCGGGAAAGGCCGGGCGGATGCCGACCCCGCTCTCAACGATCTCGGCTTCCGCAAAAGCGGGATGGACGGTGTAGGCGGCGTTCAACAGTTCCATCATCGAGCGCGCCGTGATCGGCCCGGTGGCATCGCTTTCGATCATTGTCGCGCCGACCATGAAGCGGTGATCGTCACGCGGGACGACATAGACGGGAAAGCGCGGATGCAGCAGCCGGATGGGACGCGACAGCGAAACATCCGGCGTGTGAAGGATGAGCATTTCACCGCGCACGCCACGAAGTTGCGGATCGGCCTTTGCCCTTGCCACGCCTGTGCAGTCGATGGTGACGTCGAAACGCTTCGTCCACCCAGGTTCGCTTTCGACGAACGACACGCCTTTTCGCTCCAGCCTGTCGCGAAGCTCTGTGAGTGCCGCGCGCGGGTCGAGATGTGCTTCACGGACAAAATGCAGCGCCAGGCGATAACGACCGCCAAGATCGGGCTCCAGCGTGCTGATCTCTTCGTCGCCCAAAGTCTGGAAGCCGTTCGAGCGGGAGGCGAAGCGGGCCAATTCGCTGGTATCGCGGCCCGCAGCCACAACCAGCGTGCCGGCACGGGTGACATGGCCCGGCAAAACTGTTTCCCACCAGTCGGCGGCATCGAGGCCGAGATCCTGGACGATCTGCTCCGCGCTCTCGCGCTCACAGTCGGGTGCCAACATGCCGCCGGCGAACCACGATGCGGTGCGCGTCATGTCGCAGCGCGGGTCGACGACGGTAACGATCGCCCCCCGCATCGCAAACTCGTAGGCGGCAGTGAGGCCGGCAACGCCGGCCCCCTTGACCAGCGCTTTCATGGCACCGGCGCCGCTTCGACGGTAGGTTTTTCGGCTTCATCGACAGGCATATAGAGGTCGCCGCCCTGGCGATATTTCGCTGCCATCGCCGCCATGCCTTCCTTCTGCGCTTCAGCGCGGATGTCATGCGAGATGCGCATCGAACAGAATTTCGGCCCGCACATAGAGCAGAAATGCGCGACCTTGTGCGCCTCCTTGGGCAGCGTCTGGTCGTGGAAGGACCGCGCCGTCTCGGGATCGAGCGAGAGATTGAACTGGTCCTCCCAGCGGAACTCGAAACGCGCCCGCGACAAAGCATCGTCGCGGATCTTTGCCGCTGGATGCCCCTTGGCGAGATCGGCGGCGTGGGCTGCGATCTTGTAGGTGATGACGCCTGTCTTGACGTCGTCGCGATCGGGCAGGCCAAGATGTTCCTTCGGCGTGACATAGCAGAGCATCGCCGTGCCGAACCAGCCGATCATGGCTGCACCGATGCCGGAGGTGATGTGATCGTAGCCGGGCGCGATGTCGGTGGTGAGCGGTCCAAGCGTGTAAAAGGGGGCCTCGCCGCAGACGGCAAGCTGCTTGTCCATGTTCTCCTTGATCTTGTGCATCGGCACATGGCCGGGGCCCTCGATCATCACCTGGCAATCCTTCGCCCAGGCGATCTGCGTCAGTTCGCCAAGTGTCTCCAGTTCGGCGAATTGCGCGGCATCGTTGGCGTCGGCGATGGAGCCGGGGCGCAGGCCATCGCCGAGTGAAAAGGCGACGTCATATGCGCGGCAGATGTCGCAGATTTCCTCGAAATGCTCGTAGAGGAAGCTTTCCCTGTGGTGGTGAAGGCACCATTTGGCCATGATCGACCCGCCGCGGCTGACGATGCCGGTGACGCGATTGACGGTCAGCGGAATGTAGGGCAGCCGCACGCCGGCATGGATGGTGAAATAGTCGACCCCTTGCTCGGCCTGCTCGATCAGCGTGTCGCGGTAGACCTCCCAGGTCAGGTCTTCGGCGATGCCGCTCACCTTCTCCAGCGCCTGATAGAGCGGAACGGTGCCGATCGGCACGGGTGAATTGCGGATAATCCATTCGCGGATGTTGTGGATGTTGCGGCCGGTGGACAGGTCCATCACCGTGTCGGCACCCCAGCGGATCGCCCACACCATCTTTTCGACCTCCTCGGCCATGGACGAGGTAACGGCAGAATTGCCGATATTGGCGTTGATCTTGACCAGGAAATTGCGGCCGATGATCATCGGCTCGCTTTCCGGATGATTGATGTTGGAGGGGATGATCGCCCTACCGCGTGCAACCTCGTCGCGCACGAATTCCGGTGTGACATAGTCGGGGATCGCCGCTCCGAAACTTTCGCCGTCGCGCTCCAGAGCCGCATACGCCCTATCGCGTCCGAGATTCTCGCGAATGGCGACGAACTCCATTTCAGGGGTGATGATGCCGGCGCGGGCATAGGCAAGCTGGGTGACCGCACGGCCGCCCTTTGCCTTCAAAGGCTGGTTGCGCACCGGAAATTCCGGCGTCAGCCGATTTCCGGAAACAAAGCCGTTGTCTCCCGGTTTTATGACGCGGCCTTCGTAGCGCTCGACATCGCCACGCGCGACGATCCAGTCTTCGCGAAGGCGCGTAAGGCCTCCCTCGATATTGGTCGTAACACTCGCGTCGGTGTAGGGGCCGGAAGGGTCATAGACCGTCACTGGCGGTTCGCCCGCGCTCGGATGCACTGAAATTTCGCGCAGGGGAACACGCAGGTCGGGATGGATAACACCGGGTTTGTGGATCTTGCGAGACGCCGGCAGTTCGCCGACGGTCACGGTTGGGGTCAAGGCATTCATATGGACCTCCTTTGCTTGGTCGCATTGGAGACCCAGTCCTATGCCGAAAGGAGGATAGAGAGGCTTCGCCTGCCGAATCCGGGAATCTGCCCGGAATAATTCTGCTTGGGTCTGCGACCCGCGAAGCTTCCGCACCGTCCCTACGCCAGTATGAACTGGATCAGGTTCAACGGGTCACTGCGCTGCGAGAGCCAGCAGTATCTCAGCCCCTTGTCGGGACTCCCCTGGTGAGGCTCAAGGGTGGATGAATTTGCCGGGAGTTGTCAACCGCTGAATTGTTCTGCGTTGTGCAGTTCGGTGGACTGCACGCGGGCTGACGGCTTTGTTCAGAGGTTCTTAACCATACGTCCGGCATCTTTCTTCGAGCGCTGTGTATTGAGTGCGCATTTCAGCACCGGTCGACGGGCAATGTTCGTTGACTGGTGCTGATCGAAAGATCGGAACGATGAACTACGAATCCCCTTACGATTGGACCGGCACCAAGGTGCGCCGACATAGGCGCCTGCAGATCGCCGCATGGGTTTTGATTGCGATCGCAATATTGGGTGCAGTTCTCGCGGCTGGAATGCTGCTGTAAATCCTCCGAAAAGGAATGCGCTTCGAGCCGCCGGCTGAGCGCCATAACGATAGCAAATACTGATAAACTTTATCAGCAATCATTAAAATTCTAATCTTATCTTATTGATTTTGCTAATTTTTCGTTGAGCAGAATCACGCACGCTCCATGGGTGCCTCGCCTTTGAGGCGCTCTCTTGGAGCCCAATATGAAACAGCGCTTTGAACTTGTCCTGGAGCCAACCGATCTGTGGACCGTTTGGGACAACGAACTGGATGAGCCGGTTGTTTTCGCCGATCGGCTTCTTGCCGGGCTAAGCAAAGGCGAGGCCGAGGCCGCGCGTCAAATCCTTCTGGAGGTAAAAAAGAACCGGAAGAAGGAAAAGCCGGCCGACGCAGCCTGATCGACGCACGTCAGTAAGCCTTCCTTCAGCCCTTTACGCCGGAGCCGACGATGCTGTCGACGAAGAAGCGTTGCAGGAAGACGAACAGGACAAGCGGCGGAAGTACAGCAAGCGTCGCCCCGGCCATGACGAGGCCGGTGTTCATGGCGCCACGGTTGTAGCTCAGGAGCCGGCTCAGGCTGATGACGATCGGATACTGATCGCTGTTGCCCTGAAGCACGGTCAAAGGCCAGAGATAGCTGTTCCAGTGATAGACGAAGGCAAACAGCGCCAGTGCTGCGATTGCCGGGATCACGCTTGGGGCGACGATGCTGAAGAGAATGCGCAGTTCTGACGCGCCATCGACCCGTGCCGCATCGATCAGGTCGTCGGGAACGCCGGCAATGAACTGGCGCATCAGGAAGATGCCGAAAGCGTTGGCAAGGTTGGGCAGGATTACGCCGCCTAGACTCGCATTCAACCCGAGCGAACCGACGATCCGATAGAGCGGAATGAGGGTCACGATGGGCGGCAGGAACATCGTGGCGATCAGCAGTGCAAAGAGAAGGTTGCTGCCCCGAAAACGGTATTTGGCGAAGGCATAGCCTGCCATCAGGCTGGTCAGCAGGATGCCGGCGGTCGTCACCGAAGCAATGACGAGCGAATTCCACATCGAGCGGCCGACATTGATGACACCGGCAACCTTGTCATAGGCATCGAAGCTCGGGGAGCGCGGCAGCCAGACGGGTGGCACCTGCATGGTTTCGGCAGTCGTCTTGAAGCTTGAAAGCACCATCCAGACAAGCGGAAAGGCCGATGCGACGACCACGACCAGCATTAGCGTCGCAACAATCACGTCGCCGCCCGTAGGCCGCACCCTGCGGAAAATCAGCCCCCGCGTCGGCGCCTGATTGGTCGTGGCAGTCATTCTTCGTCCTTCCGTCTGGCAAAGGCGAACAGGGCGAAGATCACGATGATCAGCGACAGCATCAACGTTACCGCCATGGCAGACCCCAAGCCGCCTTGCGCGCGCTCGATGCCGACCCGGCGGATATGGTAGGTCAGCACATTGGTCGAGCCGACCGGACCGCCCTGGGTGATCAGCGCTACCGGCTCGAAAACCTGCACGGCATTGATGACGGCAATCACCGCGCTGAACAGCAGTGTGCGGCGTAGCAGCGGTAGGGTGATCGCATAAAACTGCTGATGGGGTTCGGCCCCGTCGATCCAGGCGGCTTCATAGAGGCTACGCGGGATCTGCGTCAGGCCTGCGATGACCAGCACGGTGAAATATCCGACCTGCTGCCAGACATTGAGGAAGACAATGGATATCAACGCCGTTCCAGGTGAGGAAAGCCATGGCTGGCCCCCAAGCCCAATCCAGCCAAGCATCTGGTTGAACGGGCCTTCGCTCGGCGAATAGAGCTTCGACCAGACGAGGGCTACCGCGATCATCGGCACCATATAGGTCGAGAACAGAACGGCGCGCAGGAAATTGCCGCCTGCAACATTGCGCTGGTAGACGAGCAGTCCGAGCCCGACGGAAAGCGGCAGGATCAGTATAACGGACAAGGCCGTGTAGATTGCCGTGTTGACGAAAGCGCCCTTGAAGTCGCGGCCGATCGAGGTCGGGCCGAAAATCTCAAGGAAATTGTCGAGCCCGACAAAGCGCGCGGTCTGGAATCCGGTCTGTGTCGACCAGTCCTGCAAAGACAGCCAGATTGTAAGCGCCATCGGCAGCAAGATGAATACGCCGATAAGGGCAACGGCCGGGGTGAGCATCACCCACACGGAGCCGCGATAGGAAGTAGTCATGAAGCTGCCTTGTAAATGCTGCGTAAATGCTGCGGGAGCCATCGGTAGACGGCTCCCGCTTGCCCGGGCCGACCGGTTATTTTGCGGCGCGTTCCAGGATGGAGACTGCGTCGGTCTGTGCGTTCGCCTGCGCATCCTTGGCTGAAACCTGGCCGTATTGCAGCGCCTCGATCGTCTGTTGCAGGGATTCGCTGAACTCCTGGCCGCCAAGCACCACCGGGAACGGCTTGGCGTCTGCCAGCACGCTGACATAGCCGGAGAGGAACTCGGAGCCGAGCTTGTCCTTGAACGCATCCACGTCGGAGGTGCGTGAGGGCAGGATACCCATCGACATCAGGATGTTGGCCATTGCCGATGAGCCGTTCGGTCCCGATTTCGCGCCGTTCAGCCAGGCAAGGAAATCCCAGGCCGCTTTCTGCTCGGCCTCGCCGGCACCGGCATTGACCACCGTCATCCACGAATAGGAGATGGAGCGCGGTTTGTCGCCGTTCGGGCCGACCGGAATGGGCGCGGTGGCGATGTTGGAGAACTTGTTGCCCATGCCCGTCTTCAGCGCACTTTCCCACCAGTTGGCCATGATGATCATGCCGGTCTTGCCGGAGACGAAATTGTCGAGGAACGGCCCGGTCGTATTCGCGTCGGCGGTGGCCATTGCCGGATCGGTGGACCCGGCCTTGATCAGGTCTTCGTAAAGCTGGAACGTCTCACCGGCAGCCTTGCTATCAAGCATCGGCTTACCGTCGGTGACGAGATCGCCACCGTTGGAGACGAGAAGCGAGGAGAACGGATGCACGACGCCTGCCGCCCAGGAGTTGATCATGCCGAAGCCCTGCTGGCCGGCGTCCTTCTTGGTCAGTTTGGCAGCGGCGTCCTTGAATTCGTCCCAGGTCTTGGGTGGGCCTGAAATGCCTGCTTCTGCAAACAGCGCCTTGTTGTAGTTGAGTGCGTAAACGTCGATCTCGTTGGGGATGCCGTAAAGCGTGCCGCCGACACTTGCCGCCGAAACGACACCCGCTGGCCAGGCGCCTTTCACCTCGGTTGCGACCGTTTCAGGTGCAGGCGTCACCAGTTTGTCGCGCGCGAGTTCGGGCAGCCACAGATCGTAGATGCCGGCAATGGTCGCGCCGTCCGCGCCGCCGCCTTGCGAGCGCAGCGTGGTCAGGAGATCGCCGAACGGGACCGCCCTGACGGTCACCGCCACATCAGGATTGGTCTTGGCATATTCCGTCGCTGCCTCTTCCAGAAGGGCAACGGTCTCGGGCGCCCAATGGGTGAGGTAGGAGATTTTGACTGCTTCGGCAAAAGCCGCTGTCGGCAGCGCCATGATGCCGGCAGCGAGCGCGTATTTGATCGTCCAGACGAGTCTCATGAAATAGGTCCTCCAACTGATCTGATTATGTTCCCGGGTAGCATTCTTTGACAAGAGGTTATAACGTCATATTCATATCTGCAAGGGGAGGTGTTCGCGGTGGTTTCGGTTGGCCGGTGGGGAACAGATCCGGTGATCTGCGACCAGAAAATCTGGCTAACCTGCGGTCTTCGCCCTTGAGCGGCAGCATTCGGAAATCATCTTGCCTGCAAGTCTTCATGACGTTATAACAACATGATCTATGTAAACGCACAAGGCCGGCGCAAAAGAAATGGGAAATCGCATCATCGGAAAGTCAGGCCGCTCATGAGGGCAGGGTTTCAGACCTTTAAACCGCACGCTGCGAGGCTTGGTCGATGACGCAGGTGCTTGCCATCGATCTCGGCGGAACGCAGCTGCGCGCAGCGGTTTCCAGCGGCGATCCCACATCGCTGCGCGATCTCACAAGGGAGCAAGCACCGGCCAGCCTCGCTGACTTCACCGGCCGCCTCGCGGCGTTGCGGGCGGAGGTGGGGGATGTGACGGCGATTGGCCTTGCCGTGCCGGGTCTGGTCGAGAATACGCAATGTCGCTGGATTCCCAATCTACCCTATCTGGACGGTCTCGACATCGCGGCACTGTTCCCGGATCTGCAGATCGGGCTCGGCAACGATGCCCAGATATCTCTGCTGGCCGAGAGCGCTGCGGGTGCGGCACGCGGTACCTCCGACGCCATCCTGCTGGCGATTGGCACGGGCATCGGCTCAGCGGTTCTCGCCAATGGCCGGATCGTCGCCGGTGCGCGGGGTGGGGCCTGTTCCTTCGGTTGGGCCTGCGCCGACATGGACGATCCCGGCGACGATCGCAGCGGCTGGCTCGAACGCATGGCAGCCGGCCGGGCGCTCGATGACATCGCCATTCGCCTGGGCAAGGCAAATGGAACTGAGTTGATCACTGCGGCGCGCGAAGGTGACTCGGCTGCGATTACAGCCTTGCAAAAGCCGGTTCAAAGCCTGAGCACGGCGCTTGCCGGTGCGGTCGCGCTGCTCGATCCGGAAGTGATCCTGATTGCCGGCGGCATTTCCGCGGCACTCGATGTGCTCGGCCAACCCGTTCTTGACGCGATGCGCAGGCAGCTTCCGGCGCATTTGCGTCCGATCGAAATCAGAGCCGGAACCTTCGGCGCACGCGCCGGAATAGTCGGCGCAGCACTTGCCGGCGCGGCCGGACAAAACTGGAGACAGATACGATGAGCCAGGCGACCTATTCCCAACCCGATCGCCGTCGACCGGAACCGCTCTGGTATCAGGTCGAGGAGGCCATCCGCACCATCGTCAAAAGCGGCGAGTGGCCGACCGGCAGCCAGATTCCCGCCGAGGATCGCCTCTGCATCATGTTCGGCGTCAGCCGCATCACGCTGCGCCATGCCTTGCGCAATCTCGAGGAGCAGGGCCTTCTGCGTCGCGAACATGGCCGTGGCACCTTCGTGCGCAGCGCCAAGCTGGTTGCCGGCACGCGTGAGCTGACAAGCTTTACGCAGGAGATGGGCAATCTCGGCCTGGTCGTCGGCTCACGCCTGCTCGACTTCGGCCTGACCACTGCGGATGCAGCGGCGGCCGCCGCCCTGGAAATCGAAGAAGGCGAACCGGTCGTGCGCATCCGCCGCCTTCGCCTTGGCAACGACGCGCCGATCGGCATCCAGACGGCGCAGCTGCCTGTGGCGCGGGTGCCCGATTTTCTCGAACCAGGCCCGCCTGAAGGCTCGCTCTATGAGGCTCTCAGCAGGCGCTACGGCATCAATCCGGTGGAGGCGCGGGAAATCTATCGCGTGGCTTCCGTGGGCGCCGAGGATGCCGCACTGCTGGACCTGCCTGCCGGAACCCCGGCTTTCGTCGTGGAACGCATCACCACCGACGAGCGCGGCCCGTTCGAGTTCACCGTCTCGGTCATGCGCGGCGATCGATACGAAATCCGTTCGACGCTGCGTTCCTAACCAATCACCAACAGGAGAATTATTGTGTCCGACCTCTATATTGGCCGTCTGGCTGCCCTGATCGAACAGGCTTCGAAAGCCAATGCCGAAGCGTTCGAAACCGCCTCCGGCCGCTTTGCCGACACGCTTGCCGGCGGTGGCCTGGTCCATCTCTACGGCTCGGGTCATTCGGTCCTGCCTTGCCAGGAAGCCTTTCCGCGCTACGGCACCTATGTCGGCTTCAACCCGCTGACCGACCCCCGTGTCATGTGGCACAATGTGCTCGGCGCCGGCGGCGTGCGGGAATTGCTCTGGCTCGAGCGCACCGAAAACTACGCAGAGAAATTCCTCGATCACCAGCCGCTCAACGAAGGCGACAGCATCATCATTTTCGGCCATAGCGGCCGCAACGCGTCGGGTATCGAAACCGCGCTCTATGCCAAGAAGCGCGGCATCTTCGTGGTGGCGATCACCAGCAAGAACAATCTCGACAAGCCGGCTACGCACTCCTCGGGCAAGCGGCTGGCGGACGCCGCCGACCTCGTCATCGACACCTGCTCTCCGATCGAGGATGCCATAGTGCCGGTCGAAGGCTGGAGCCGCCCTGTGTCGGGTTCTTCGACCGTTCTGGCGATGATCATGACGCATGAGCTGATCGCCCGCACTGCGCAGAACCTTGCCGACCGCGGCATCGAGCTTCCGACCTTCGCTTCGCCGACCATTGCCGGTGTGACGCTCCACGACACCGACGTCATCTATGGCGTTTATCGCGAGCGCATGCTCGAGGCGCAGAAGAAGCACCTGCCGGCGTTTCAGGCAAAGATGCGCGGCGAGAAATAATCTGTCCGGGCGGCGGCGCAAGCTGCCGCCCGGCCTTCCTTCTACGGAGACCCGCCTATGGCCTCGATTGAACTGCGCAGCCTGAAGAAGTCCTTCGGCGCGGTCGACATCATCCACAATCTCGATCTCAGGATCGAGGATGGCGAATTCGTTGCCCTGGTCGGACCGTCCGGCTGCGGCAAGTCGACCTTGCTGCGGATGATCGCCGGCCTTGAGATGGCAACCGAGGGCGACATCCTGATCGGTGACAAGGTCGTCAACGACCTCAACCCGCGCGAGCGCAACATTGCGATGGTGTTCCAGAGCTACGCGCTGTATCCGCATATGACGGTCGCGCAGAACATGGCCTTTAATCTCAAGCTGTCCGGCAAATCAAAGGCCGAAATCAAGACCCGCGTCGATGAGGCCGCGCGTATGCTCGATCTGACCGCGCTGCTCGATCGGCGCCCGGCGCAGCTTTCGGGCGGCCAGCGACAGCGTGTCGCCATGGGCCGCGCCGTCGTGCGCAACCCGGCGATCTTCCTGTTCGACGAACCCTTGTCGAACCTCGATGCCAAGCTCCGCGTCCAGATGCGTGCCGAGATCAAGTCGCTGCACCAGAAAGTGGCGACGACTTCGCTCTATGTCACCCACGACCAGCTCGAAGCTATGACGCTCGCCGACCGTATCGTCGTTTTGAATGGCGGGCGTATCGAACAGCAAGGCAGCCCGCTCGATCTCTATCGCAACCCGGCAAATCTTTTCGTGGCGGGCTTCATCGGCTCACCTGCCATGAATTTTCTTGAGGCGACAGCCGTTTCGACGCCGAAAGGATTGGCCGCGAAGCTGGAGGGAGGCAATTTGCTGCTGCTTGAAACAGCTTCTGCGGCGCTCAAGGAAGGGCAGGCGTTGACGATCGGCATTCGACCGGAGCACCTGATGCCCGTTTCCGGAGGCGGTCTGCTTTCCGGTGCGACCCGTATCGTCGAGCCGACCGGGGCACAGACCCATGTGATTTTCAACTATGCCGGGCAAGATGTCGTGGCGGTCGTGGATGGCATGCACGACGCAGCCGTGGGACGACAGTTTGATGTTTCGGCAGCAGCAGGCCAGATACATGTTTTCGACAGGCAATCCGGCACGCGGCTCGGTCACTGATAAGTTCACATGATGAGGTTTGTAGCTTTGGCTAATTTGCAACTTGACCGAGCAAGCATGATTGTCGCGGCAATGCCGCCGATCTTTCGGTCGTAAAGAAAGCGTTCATCCTTCCCGCGTGCGGATATTTGCACGCGCTTCCCTGGTTATGCTATTTCTACCTTCACCTTAAGGTGAAGCGATGCGGAATTTATACCGTTTGTGGGACCGGCTCTTACGTCCAAAGACTTGGGGGGTCGGGGCGAAGACCGACGGTTTTTCCTTAGGCGACCCTCTCTCAGGGAGCGACGCGCGCCTTGCGGACCATTTGACGAACACCACTGACATCGTTTCGTTCTATGACCGCGACTTCCGCCTGACCCATTACACCACCAAGCTCAAGAGCATCCAGGGTAACGTGGTCGCGGCAGGCGCCGCGATCTGGGAAGTCTATCCAGGGTTTCTCGACACGAGGCTTCGCGGCGAACTTGACCGCGTGCTTCACGGTGGCTCGCCGACAACGATCGATCTTCGGGCCTCCGGCGATGAAACGCCGCGATCGGCTTTCGTTTTTGGCGTCGTAAATGGTGTGGGGATCATTGAATCCCGGGAAACCGGGCAGGGCGGGCGGACGATTGCCGAGGAGCAGGAACATGTAACGCTCCTTCATCAGGCGACACACGACGTTCTGACCGGCCTGCAGAATCGCCGCCGCTTCAGCGAGCGGCTGCAGCAGGCTTTGACTGTGGTCGATGCTTTGCAGGAGAAGGTGGCCCTGCTGCAAATCGACCTCGACGAGTTCAAGGCGGTCAATGACACGCTCGGCCACGGCGCGGGTGATGCCTTGCTCCAGCTCGCCGCCGGCCGGATACAGGACACGCTGCGGGATGGCGAGTCGGCTTACCGGTACGCCGGCGATGAATTTGCCGTCATCCAGTCGGGAAAGGAACAGCCTGTCGAAGCCGAACGTCTTGCGGATGCGCTGATTGACGCGCTCAAGGCGCCGTTTGTGATCAACGGCATTCCGGTTTTCATCGGCGCAAGCATCGGCATCGCTTTCGGGCCGGAGCACGGAACCGAAAGCGAGCAGCTGATGAAAGCGGCCGACATTGCGCTCTATGCGGCCAAGAGAGATGGGCGCGGCTGTGCACGGGTCTTCAATCGCTCGATGCTGCTTTTGCTCGAACAACGCGAGAATCTGCGGCGTAGCCTGCGAATGGCGCTCGAGCGCAGCGAGCTGTACCTGGAATATCAGCCTCTCTTCAGCACGCCTTCGTCCGTCGTCGGCTTCGAAGCGTTGCTGCGCTGGCGGCATCCCGAGATCGGCACAATTCCTCCGAGTGTGTTCATACCGATCGCCGAAGCCGATGGCCTGATGGACGAGATCGGTCGATGGGTGCTTGAGGAAGCCTGCCGCGAAGCAACGACGTGGCCCTCTTCACTGACGGTATCGGTGAATTTGTCTCCGGCGCAATTCCTCAGCGGGTCGCTTACCGATAGCGTCGCCCAGGTCATCGATGCCGTCGGGCTGCGTGCCGACCGACTTGAATTCGAGATAACCGAAACGGTTCTCCTCGAGCAGACGATCGATAATCTCGACACGCTTAACACTTTGAACGTGCTGGGTATTCGGATCTCGCTCGACGACTTCGGCACCTACTACTCTTCGTTGAGCTATCTTAAAAACTTCCCCTTCGATACGTTGAAGATCGACCAGTACTTCATAAACGACCTTGAGACCGATCGGAAAAGCCAGACGATAGTCCGGTCCATCATCGGACTTGCCCATGGACTGGGGATCAGTGTCACCGCCGAGGGCGTCGAGACGAAGGGCCAGGCGCGGTGGCTGAAGAAGGAAGGCTGCGACTGCCTGCAAGGCAATCTGCTGGGACGGCCTATGGGAGCGGAGGCGGCGCGCAATTTCGTCAGGCGTTCGGCGCATGTGACGAGCAGCGGAAAGGAGGAGCGAAATCGGGCAGTTTAGACTGCGCCCGGCACGTAGGTGAAATCTGCAAGACTGCAAACAGCGGGGAATGAAGATGATTGTTGCCTCTCGCGATACCGATTTCGGACCAATGATCCAGGTCGACATGGAAATAAAATCCTTCCTGTCGATGTGGCTGTATTGCGATCAGATATCGTCCTACCTGGCACGAATGGTCAGTCACAACCGCTCCGACTCCGTGCGGCACTCGAACCTCTTTTCTTCCGTGGCGAACGAATTGCTGGAGGTTGCGTTTCGCACCCGCCATCCCGACGGCGAACTGGCATGCAGGGTGTCGCGGCAGGGCCGGGTGGACAGGATCGAGCTGACCTTTCCCTGCACGCCCGAAGAACGGCAATTCTACCGGGAAGCGCTGTCGCAGATCGTCGGATCGGCGACCGGGGACCGGTACATGAATTCGGTTTCCGGCGACCTTTCGCCGAGCCGGGAAGTCGTACTCCTGGAACTGGCCGTTGACTACAATGCGAAGCTCCGGCTCGAGGAAACAGATGCTGACACGATCAAGCTGGTCGTGGATCTTCCGCTCGAGGACCTGCCCAGTGAACCCGTATGACCTGATTCCGCGCTTTCGAGCGCAATACGACACAAACAATCAGGAGTTTTCCATTTCCGGGGTGGTTCGGCCCCAGTCGATCGACGAGCTTGCGCCCAGCCTGACGCTGCTGAAGGAGTCCATCGCCCGTGTGCGCGGCATTCTATATGTGAATATCCGGCGCCTGACGCAGATGAACAACACTGCGTTTCACGCCTTCTCGCGAGTCATCATCGACGCGTGCCGAACCCGACCCGATCTCAAATTCGTCGTTATCACATCGAGCGTGGTTGGATGGACGACGCGAAAGTTCGGCCGATTGCACGGGCTTGAGCCGAACATAACGGTCGAGGAATACGACAGCCAGTTTTATCCCGGGCAGAGTTTCCTTGAAGAAGGCGGCTTCATTCCCATCCTGCGCACGCAAACCAAGATGACGTGGCGCCACGAACGCAAGATCCTGCCGCGCCACGGCATGCAGCCGGGCATCGTCATGGCCGATATCTGTTGCGGCATCGGCGATTTCGCGGTGCTCGTGCAGAAGGAGTTCCAGCCGGCGCGGATCGTCGCCCTCGACCATTCCAGATCGAGCCTCGACTATGCTCGAAGCGTCGCGGCGGATTTCGATATACGGGGCATTGAATATACCTATGGCGATGCGTCCGAAATGCTGCTCGAGGAAGACCAGTTCGATCTGGTCACCTGCCGGCACTCGCTCCAGATTTTCAATCGCCCCGAGCTCATTCTCAAGGAACTCTTCCGGATATGCAGACCGGGCGGGCGCGTCTACATCACCAATGAGAAGAATTCGCACTGCCTCGGCGAACCGCGTGCCGACAGCATCCAATGGACCTACAACGAGGTCGCGAAACTGTTCAAACATTTCGAGATGGATGTCGAGCTCGGCCCGAAGAGCCGGCGATATCTGATCGAGGCGGGGTTCGAGGATATTCGCGTCGAGTCCTTCATGGTCACCAATGGCGACGGCGATCCGCAGGACTTCGCCGACGTCATCACGGCTTGGGAAAACGTCTATGCCGGCGACATGGCGGTACGGCGCGGTGATGACCCGGAGATGATCGAGCGTTTTCGGCAAGGTTTCCAGGATCATATTTTTGCGGCGCTGCATCCGAAGGGTTATGCTGGTTGGCCAATCTGGGTCGCATCAGGGCGTAAACCGTCATGAACGCCGACAGTGAGCCAACACCGCGTTTCGGGCTGCGCTCGTTTCGGGCCAAATTCATACTGGTCGTCGGCGGTGCCGTCCTGTTCGACCTGCTGGTGAGCGGCGGGCTAGCGCTGTGGAACGTCCAGAAGCTGTCGCGGGATGCGACGTCCGAAGTTGGCGAAGGCCTGACGCAGGCAAATCAGGAATACATCCTGTCCTACGCCAATTCGACGGCCTCGCGTGTCGATCTCCTGCTCGACAGGGTCCATGGAGACGTCAAGGCCCTGGCCGGCGTTCTGCAAGGCCAGATCGACGATCCGGCAAGGCAGGAGCAGATCGGCGCGAGTCTGGCGCATCAGGCTCCCGCTTCGGTAAATGTTGTCTACGATCCCAAGGGTGAATGGGCACAGAACCTTCCTGGCGCGCCATCGGTTGTTAGTGTCTGGGGCTATCTATTGGGTCCCGATCACCGTCCGCTCCCTGCTGTCCAGAACGAAATCGAGGATAGCGCCGTTCTGGATCTCGTCGCGCCGAGCCTGCTTGCCGGTGGCTCGTCAAAGCTGCAGATGTATTTCATCGGTCCGAAGGAACGGCCGATCTTCCGGACGGCTCCCTATACGGATCAGGCCCAGACATTCGACCGCCTCTATCCCGGTCACAACAAGGCGGACTTCTGGGAGTTCTTCTTTCCCGGAATCTATGGCTCCTGGCAGCAATGGGCTGCCAATCCGGCATCGCGTCCCGTAGCCGACGACATCACACAAACGGCACCCTATACCGACGCGATCACCGGCAAGCTGATCGTCAGCTTCTTCAGCCCGCTGTGGACTCGAGACCGCACTGGCGTTGCCGGCACGGCGGGGGCCGACATCACGCTCGATCAGCTTGCCGAGATCGTCGAGAGCGTGAAGATCTCAGATACCGGGTTCGGCTTCCTGACCATGTCGAACGGCAATGTGGTAGCCATCAATCCTGCCGGCGAATCTGTCATCGGCCTGAAATCGTCGAGCGACAAGGCTACGCAAGGCGTTACCGGGCTGGAGCGTTCGCTGCGCGGAAGCACCCAGCCTGCCATCGCCTCGCTGCCGCTCGACAGGAACAATGACGGCGTGATCCAGCACATAATGCTCGACCAGCAAGGCGAGAACGTTCCCTTTATCGTGGTTCTCAAAAAGCTCAATCCGACGAATCTCTGGAGCTCCGGGCCAATTAAGCCCGAGACGATGTCGGTGGGCATCGTCGTGCCGGAACGGGAAATCTATGCCTCGCTATTTGCCGCGCAGAACAGCATTTCGCGTGCGACGAACCGTATTCTGCTCTATCAGATCGCGGCAATCGCCCTATCCCTTTTGATCGTCTTTGCCGCGGTAGCCGGAATCTCGAAGAGAATTACCGCCGGCCTCAGCGCGCTTGCGGGTGCTGCCAAGCGGCTTCAGGCAAAGGACTACTCCGTCCGGGTCAACATTCCGACGCGCGACGAGGTCGGAGAGGCGGGGGCGGCTTTCAACCGCATGGCCGAGCAGATCAGCTTCCACACCGAAAATCTGGAACAATTGGTCGACGACCGGACCAAGGAACTTGAGGGCGCGAACAAGGAAATCTCGGCCCTGAACAACAAATTGCGCGACGAGAACGTCCGGCTTGGCGCCGAACTCGCGGTCGCCAAGCATATACAGATGATGGTCCTGCCGAAGGCCGGCGAACTCGAAGCGATGCCGCAGGTGGAGATTGCCGCCTATATGCGGCCCGCCGACGAGGTCGGCGGCGACTATTATGACGTCCTGCAGGATGGAGCGCACGTCAAGATCGGGATCGGCGACGTGACCGGGCATGGGCTGGAGAGCGGCGTCCTGATGCTGATGGTCCAGTCCGTCGCACGCGCCTTGCAGGAGACGGGCGAGGGCGATCCGCGGCAGTTCCTCGATCGCCTGAACAGGGCGATCTTCAAGAACATCGAGCGGACGAACACCGACAAGCATCTCTCGCTGGCCTTTCTCGATTTCAGGGACGAGCGCGTGACGCTGTCGGGCCAGCACGAGGAGGTTCTGGTCGTGCGGGGCGCTGGCGAGGTCGAGCGCATCGATACGATCGATCTTGGCCTGCCTGTCGGGCTGGAGCAGGACATCAAGCCGTTCATTGCCACCCGCGATATCCCGTTCGCCAGCGGCGACGTCATCGTTCTTCATACCGACGGCGTGACCGAGGCTGAAAACTCAGAAGGAAAGCTGTTTGGCCTGGACCGCCTCTGCAAGAGTGCCAGCGAGCATCACGGTGGCAGTGCGGAGGAGATCAAAACCGGAATTATCGATGATCTGATGGCCTATATCGGAACTCAGAAGATCCACGATGACATAACCCTCGTGATCATGAGGCATAGGTAAATGACCACGCTTTTTGGAACGGCCGACGTTGCAATCGGAATGGGCGGAGGCCTCAGTCGCGTGCGGCTGTTCGACGGGCCACTAGAATTGAGTTGGCACCATTGCGCCACGACGTCGGATTTCATCGCCGATCTGTTTGCCGTGCGGTTTCAGGCATCCCGCAACGACTATAAGGAAGTGCGGCACAGCATCGGCTATCTGGTCAATGAACTCATCGAGAATGCGGTAAAATTTCGCGCTCCGGGTGAAATCATGGTGGAGGCGTCGATGGACGCGGAAACCTTCAAGGTGAAGGTCTCCAATGTCGTCGAAGGTGATGTAGCCTCCGGATTCCAGGGCCTCCTGTCTGAGATAACGGTCGGCGATCCCGGCGATCTTCTCATTCAGCGCATCGAGGCGAACGCCGCCGATCCGGAGATGACGGGTTCGGGTCTTGGGCTTTTGACCTTGATGAGCGACTATGGCGCACGGCTGGCCTGGATTTTCAGCCCGACAGATGAAAATGATCGTATTTGTCTAGAAACTTATGCTTCTATCCCTATCTCGCAAACTCATAATTGAGCGGAAAAACGCCACGCCATGGAAATAAAGACAGACGACTACCGGGTATGGGCTGACGGAAACGATATTTATTTCGACGGCATCATGCGGCTGGCCAGTTCCGCGGAATATGCACCTATTCTGGCGCTGGCGATGAGCGTTCTTGCCGCCGAACCGCCTGCGATAACGCTCAACCTGACGGACCTGCAGTTTCTCAACTCGTCCGGCATCAATCTCCTGGCGAAATTCACCATTGAGGCACGAAAGCACCCTGGCGTGCGTATGACGGTGCGGGGGACGTCGGAGATACCCTGGCAATCGAAATCATTGCCCAATCTCAAGAAACTGCATCCCGACCTGACGCTGCTGGTGGGCTGACGAACAGGGCCGCCGTCAGCTTCCCAAAGCCTTCAGCCAGTCTTCGAAGGACCCGGCTTTTTCGTGCTCGGCCAGGGAGTTCGAATGTGCGGGCCGAAGCCAGGCCTCGGCATTGCGCGCTTCGCGGGGGCTATAGCCGAATTCCTTGCTGAACGCCCGGCTGAAATTGGCAGACGAGTTGAAACCGACTGCCTCGGCAATATCGATGATGCGCCGGATATCCACGGGGTCGCTCAGGGCGGCGTGTGCAGCCAGAAGCCGCCGCCTCTGGATGTAGTGCGCAACCCCGCCGCTTGGCTCGAAAAGTTGATAAAGCCGCGAGCGTGAAACGCCGAGGGCCCGGCACATCACCTCCGGCGTTAGATCCGGCGCGTCGAGATGGCTCTGGATGTATCGGCGCGCCCGCTCCATCAGCGCCACGCCCGTCAGGTGTTCGAAAGCTGCGTCGTGCTCGGCTGGCGACGAAAGGCCGGCAATGATGATATCGCGCGTAGCCTGGACGACGCGAGGCAAATCATCGGCAGCCAGATTCCGCAGCCTTGCTTCGATGCCATTGACGTAGCCGATGAGGAGATTGGCGAAATTGTCAGACAGGACGGAGTTGTTCTTCGCATCGAAGGGCGCCGTAGCGTCGGTGAACAGATCGCGCGGCAAATAGAGGCAGAGGCTTTCGGAGTCCGTCGCGCGTCCGCGAAACGGATAGCCAAGGGATCTGATCTGGACGCCGCCGGGAGGAGCTTCGACGACACGGCCGTCGACCTCCGTCCACGCCCGCCCATTGCGCGGCAAGACGACATTCCAGTGATCGATCGAACTGGATCGAAGCTTCGCGGCGGATCGCACGTAGCTGTGGCCTGGAACGGTCTGTTGCACGATCAGCATGCGGCCAAGGTTCCAGGCAGTGTGGTCGGCCGGGAAGCCGTCATCGATGGATTTGTTGTCCGGCAGCTTTACGTCCACGAGCGCCGCCACATGCGCCTGCCAGGCGGCAAACTGCTGTGTCGGCGCCAACTCGCGGGTCGAGAAAACAAGCGGTTCAAGCGCTGGCGGTCCGGGTGAAGCCGTTTGCTGCCCATCGTCGCGCGGCCAACGGCGCCTCTCGCGCTGTGGATGCTCGCTGAGCCCTCCCGACGCGTCGTTTGGTTTAGTCACTTCCCCATCAGGTAGTGCCATATCCGAATCCGGTTATGCCCCAGCCCCAGTTAATTATGTGGCGTAGTTTGTGGATATAGCAAGATGTTCTGCCCAGCCCCGCTGGGCGGGCGCTTTGATCGGCCCCAGGCCGCAAGTTCAGATCATAATGGGTGGGAGCCTTAAGCCGGTCGGCCAAGTAGGCAACTCCATCGTATTAGCTCAAGATATGTATTCCATGACAATATTTTGGATTCGAAGATAACGACAGAGTGGATCCTATTACATATAAAAACACAAGAAGGCGGAGGAAATGTTTCTTCGAAATTTTTAAAACTTGTCCGAAACCTTCAAGTAAACTGAAGTGCGTAGCGTAAAGAGTAACTGCGTATCTGGGTAGCTGTATTTGTGTAGATCGCAAGCTTAGGAAGCGTATCGATCGAACTGCAGGTATAGCAAGGGCATTTGGGGTTAATTATGACAATACTGCGTTCGGTATCGGCGACGTCTGTCGCCGAACCAAGGTCGAGTGATGTCCGCATTTCTCGTCCCGTTCTGGCGCCGCGCCGTGTCCTTGTGACGGGCGGCGCCGGTTTTCTCGGATCACATCTGTGCGACAAGCTACTCTCGCAAGGACATGAAGTTCTTTGCGTCGACAATTTCCTGACGGGCCGTTTCAGCAACATCGACCACCTCAGAAACAACCGAAGATTCAAGGTTCTCCGCCATGACGTCGCGCAGCCTTTGGCTGCCGAGGTCGACGAGATCTACAACCTGGCCTGCCCGGCTTCGCCGCCGGACTATCAGGCCGATCCCATTCAGACGATGAAAACCAGCGTGCTCGGCGCACTCAACCTGCTTGAGCTGGCAAAAGAGCGCGGTATCCGGATCTTTCAGGCTTCCACCTCGGAAGTCTACGGCGATCCGCATGTTCATCCGCAGCCGGAATCCTACTGGGGCAACGTCAATTCGTTCGGTCCGCGCTCCTGCTATGACGAAGGCAAGCGCTGCGCCGAAACGCTGTTCTTCGACTTTCACAAGCAGCACGGCGTCGACATCAGGATCGCCCGCATATTCAACACCTACGGTCCCCGCATGCGTCCCGATGACGGCCGCGTCGTCTCCAACTTCATCGTGCAGGCCCTCCAGGGCACGGACATAACCATCTATGGCGACGGCTCGCAGACACGTTCGTTCTGCTACGCCGACGATCTCATCGACGGTTTCCTGCGGCTCATGACTTCGCCGAATGCGCCGGCCGCCCCCGTCAATCTCGGCAATCCTGGCGAATTCACCATTCGCGAACTTGCCGAGCAGGTGGTCGGTCTCACCGGATCGCGTTCGAAGATCGTTTATCATCCGCTGCCGGTCGATGACCCGCGCCAGCGCCGTCCCGATATCTCGCTCGCAACAAGCGCGCTGGGCTGGTCGCCGAAGGTGGCGCTGTCGGTCGGTCTGCAGAAGACCATCCTCTATTTCGACGACCTGCTGACTCGGGAAACGCGAAAGCTCGCGGAGACGGCATGATGTCCACGCACCGCGTTCTGGTGACCGGCGGCGCCGGTTACATCGGCAGTCATACGTCCAAATTGCTCAGCGCGAAGGGCCTGGAGCCTGTCGTCTACGACAATCTGGTGACCGGGAACCGCTCGTCGGTGCGCTGGGGACCGTTCGTTCACGGCGACATTCTTGACACAACGCATCTGGCGCAGACGCTGATGCAGTACCAGCCGCAGGCGGTCATCCATTTCGCCGCCTCGGCCTATGTCGGAGAGTCCGTCGAAGATCCTTCGAAATACTATCGGAACAATGTGGCCGGGACGCAGTCGCTCCTGAACGCCTGCCGTCTGGCGAAGGTCGACAAGATCATCTTTTCCTCGAGCTGCGCCACTTACGGCGTGCCGGCGACACTTCCGATCAAGGAGACGACGCCGCAGGCTCCGATCAATCCTTACGGCAGGACCAAGCTGATCGCCGAGCATATGCTGCAGGACTACGCGGCTGCCTATGGCCAACGCTATGTCGCCCTGCGTTACTTCAACGCCTGCGGTGCCGATCCAGATGGCGAACTCGGCGAATGGCATGATCCCGAAACGCATCTCATCCCGCGCGCGCTGCTTGCGGCGGGCGGCAGAATTCCGCATCTGACCGTCTTCGGCCACGACTACGAGACCGCCGACGGCACCTGCATTCGTGACTACATCCATGTCAACGACCTGGCGCGCGCGCACCTGCTTGCCTTCGACTATCTGAATGCCGGCGGTGAAAACCTGGCGGTTAATCTCGGCACCGGAAAGGGTTCCTCCATTCGGGAAATCCTGGATGCCGTTGCAAGGACCACCGGGCGTGAAGTCCCGATAGAACTCCATCCGAGACGCGCCGGCGATCCGCCGGCGCTCTATGCCGACCCAAGCATGGCCGCACAGGCCCTGGGGTTTTCGACCGAGTTCTCCGATCTCGACACGATCGTGCGCACTGCTGCTCCCTTCTTCGGGCTGGAGGCACGGGCATGACGACGTCAACAATCAAGCACGCGACGGATATTGGCGACCGGGCAACCGAGCCGCTGATGGTTCCCCTGCTTTCCGGCTACGCCCGCGCCGAATTTCTGGCCGGCGCCTGTGTCTGGCTTGCGGCACTCGTTTATTTCTGGACGTGGTGGATCGACCCTTCGCACTATCTCGGACTTTTCGGATTTCTGGCGGTTTCGCTGCCGCTTGCCTGGGTCACGTTTCTGCCGGGCTATTTCCTTGCCATCTTCTATCGCGCCCGCAAGCCAGGTGGCCCGCTTCGTCTGCCGGCTGGCAGTCGCGTCGCGATGGTTGTAACCAAGGCGCCTTCGGAGCCGTTTTCGGTGGTGACTGTTACGCTGAAGGCGATGCTGGCACAGGGCGTGCCCCACCACACCTGGCTTGCCGACGAGGATCCGTCGGCTGAAACGCTCGACTGGTGCCGGCAGCATGGCGTCCTCGTTTCGACGCGCAAGGGCAGGACCGACTATCATCGCGCCACCTGGCCGCGCCGCACGCGCTGCAAGGAAGGCAACCTTGCCTTCTTCTATGATCATTACGGCTATGAACTCTACGACTTCTGCGTCCAGCTCGATGCCGATCATGTTCCGGAGCCTGGCTATCTGCGCGAGATGCTGCGTCCGTTTGCTGATCCGGCCGTCGGTTATGTCTCGGCGCCGAGCATCTGCGACAGCAATGCTGCGGAAAGCTGGTCGGCGCGTGGACGCCTCTATGCCGAGGCCAGCATGCACGGTTCGCTGCAGGCCGGCTACAATGGCGGTCTCGCCCCGCTCTGCATCGGATCGCATTATGCCGTCCGCACCGCGGCACTGAAGGAAATCGGCGGTCTCGGGCCGGAACTCGCTGAGGACCATTCGACCACGTTGATGATGAATGCCCATGGCTGGCGCGGCGTTCATGCGCTGGACGCGATCGCTCATGGCGATGGCCCGCGCACCTTCGCCGACCTTGTCACCCAGGAGTTCCAATGGTCGCGCAGCCTGGTCACGCTGCTTCTGCAATATTCTCCGGTCTACGTTCCGCGCCTGCCGCTGCGGCTGAAGTTCCAGTTCGTGTTTTCACAGTTCTGGTATCCGCTGTTCGCGCTCTTCATGGCGCTGATGTTCGCCTTGCCGATCGTGGCGCTGGTTCGTGGCGAGAATTTCGTCAGTGTCACCTATCCCGGCTTTCTCGCGCATTTCGCTCCGCTTTCCGCCATCCTGATCCTTCTGGCCTATCGCTGGCGGTCAAGCGGCTCGTTCCGGCCGGTCGATGCCAGGATCCTGAGCTGGGAGTTCATGCTCTTCCTCTTCGCGCGCTGGCCCTGGGCATTGGCCGGGACCATCGCTGCCATTCGTGACTGGCTGACAGGCTCCTTCGTGGACTTTCGCATCACGCCGAAGGGCACCTCGGAAGTCGATCCGTTGCCGCTGCGCGTCCTGGCACCCTACGGCTTTCTCTCGGTCGCCTCGGTCGTGCCGGTGCTGCTGGTGAAGGATGCGAGCGATGCGCGCGGCTTCTACATCTTCGCGATCATCAATGCGGCCCTCTACGCAATATTGCTGCTGGTGATCGTGGTCCAACATTCTCGCGAAAACGTCGTCAGGGTTTCGCAGCGTTCCTATCGGCCGGCGATGGCAGCAAGCCTTCTTTCGCTCTTCCTGCTGCCGGGTATCGCAACTGCCGAACGCGGTCTGGACGGCCTGGAATCTCTGGCATTCGGTTTCGGCCGCGTCAGCCTGTTTGACGAGAAATATGCCGTCGCCGGCGCGGGAAATGGCGGCGAGGCTCTTCGCAAGATCACATTCAGACCCCGTTGGCTCAGCGATGAGCCGCGTTTCAACCACTAGACCAGAAGTGCGCCAGGGAGCGCTGAAGATCATGAAAATTGCAGTCATCGGAACCGGATATGTCGGTCTTGTCAGCGGAACCTGCTTTGCCGAATGGGGCAACACGGTCGTCTGCGTCGACAAGAATGCGGAAAAGATCGCACAGCTCAGGCAAGGCAAGCTGCCGATCTACGAGCCCGGCCTGGAAAAGCTCGTGCTTCGCAACCATGCGACCGGCCGCCTGGTCTTCACGACCAGCATCACCGAGGCGATGGCTGGCGCCGACGTCGTTTTGATCGCGGTCGGCACGCCGCCGCGGCCCGGCCATGGCGATGCCGATCTCTCCTTTGTCTACGGCGCGGCCAAGGAAATTGCGCAGGCAATGGAGAACCACGCGGTCGTCGTGGTCAAGTCGACCGTTCCGGTCGGCACAGGCGATGCGGTCGAAAAGATCATCGCAACCATTCGTCCCAAGGGCAGCTTCTCCGTCGCCTCGAACCCTGAATTCTTGCGCGAAGGATCAGCAATCGACGATTTCCTGTTCCCGGACCGTGTCGTCATCGGCATCGAGGACGACGTGGCGCGGGAAAAGATGGCCGTGCTCTACGGCCCGCTGGCAGATGCAAAAACGCCCATCGTCATCACCCAGCGGCGCGCCGCCGAGCTCATCAAATATGCATCGAACGCGTTCCTGGCGACAAAGATCACTTTCATCAATGAACTCGCCGATCTGTGCGAGCAGGTCGGCACCGATGTCGGCGAACTGGCTCTCGGCATCGGGCTCGACCATCGCATCGGCAGGGCCTTTCTGAAGGCGGGGCCGGGCTATGGCGGTTCATGCTTCCCCAAGGACACGCTGGCGCTTCTGCGCACGGCCCAGGACTATGGCGTTGCCCTGCGCGTCGTCGAGGAAACCGTCGCCGCCAACGAGGCCCGCAAGCGCAGGATGGCGCTCAAGGTTCTCGATGCGGTTGGGGGCGATGTCGACGGCCTGACCATTGCGGTTCTCGGCCTGACCTTCAAGCCGGACACCGACGACATGCGCGAGGCGCCGTCCCTGGCGCTGATCGAAACCCTGCAGCGCTTCGGCGCCAACATCCAGGCGCATGATCCGGTCGGTATGGAGAACGCGGCGCGCATCCTCGAGAACGTCACGATGTTCGACGACCCCTACGAATGTGTCCGCAACGCGGACGCCGTCGTTGTCGTCACGGAATGGGAGAGCATCCGCCAGCTCGATCTCTATCGCCTCAAACAAGCGATGCGGTCTGCGATCATGATCGATCTTCGCAATGCGTTTGGGCGGGGCGCGGCACAGGCAGCCGGTTTTCATGTAACGAGTATCGGCCAGCCTGTGCCGCAGCTATCCGGCATCATTTCGGGCGATGTTCATGCGGTCTCCGATCATAGGCCGGTCTCGCATGCCGTATTGACCGGTACGGCGAGGGAGGGCTGACGCCATGGCAACGTTCTTCCGTTCAAACAGCGCAACGAAGGCCCTCCGTGCGCGGCGCTGCCTTGCAATCGGGTCGGCGGTGGTTTCGCTCCTTGCTTTCGCCGATGCGGCGCAGGCCGCCGACAGCGAAGCCTCGGTCCCGCCGCATGATGCGCAGGTCATGACCAGCGCGGAGCTTTACATGCTCTACCGCAACAAGTCGTGGCAGTGGAGCGACGGCGCGGGGCGGATGCAGTCCGATGGGCGCCGCTTCACCGCATGGGCAGGATCGGGCGACAAGGCCACTTGGGCGGAAGGACGCTGGACGCTCTCGGACAACGGCCAGCTCTGTTTCAAGGCGCAATGGCATTCCTTGTCCGGCGCAAGTCCGGCCACGACCTGTTTCGGCCATAAACGGGTCGGCGGCACGATCTATCAGAGGAGAGAGCCTGGGCAGGCCTGGTACGTCTTCAAGCATTCCACGCCCGCGCAGGACGACGAATTCAACAAACTTGTGAGAGGCGATCTGGTCTCCTCGAAACTGCAGAAGATCAGACCCGCGATAAAGCCCGAAAAACCTCGTTTAGAGGCCAACATCAACTGGAGTATTCAGCCATGAGTAAGAGCAGAAAAAGCGCTTCACTGGTGATTGCGCTCTCATTCGCCTCGCTGGCCCTGTCAGGGGCAGTGCTGGCCGCGAGCAAGCCTCGCGGGCTTCCCGGCAGTGCCCCGCAGACAACAGGGCAGGCCACGGACAAGCGCCCGGTCATCACAAACACCTCAATCGTCTTCGGTGCCTATGATCCGCATGGCGATTTCGGTGACGATCCGAATTCGAAGATCGAACATCTCTTCCTGCCGTGGGAGGACGTCGACCTCTCCACGCTGGCCCTCGCAGACGAGTATGCCCTGCAGCGCGGGCGGTCACTCCTGATAACGGTCGAGCCGTGGTCGTGGTCGGTCGACTGGCGCGTAACATCGGACGAGCTTCTGAGGGGAATACTGGCTGGTCGCTACGACAGCTACATGGCGTCGGTCTGTTCGACGGCTGCCGATCTCAAGAGCCCGGTCACCATTCGCTGGGCCCAGGAAATGGACGAAACAAACAACCAGTTCACCTGGTCGCACTGGGAGCCGAAGAGTTATGTCGCGGCCTACCAGCGCATGATCACGGTGTGTCGCGAGCATAACAAGACGGCGAAATACATGTGGTCGCCGTTAGGAAATCCCGACATGGGTGATTTCTATCCCGGCGCTGACTATGTCGACGTCGTGGGTCTGACAGTCTTTGGCCTGCAGCAGTTCGACAAGGATCATTTCGGCAAGGACCGGACCTTCGCGGAGGCACTCGAACCCGGCTATCGCCTGGCCGAGGGCTACGGCAAGCCGATCGTGGTGGCCGAACTCGGTTACGAGGGCGACCAGGGCTATGTCCGCAACTGGGCCGAAAACGTCGCCAAGCCAAATGCCGACTTCCCGAAGCTTACGAGCGTTGTCTATTTCAACGATCGCGAGGTCTATCCGTGGCCGGGCAACTATGGCCGCCCGAACTGGCGCGTCGGCGGGCCGGCCGTGAATTAGGGCGTCTCAATCAACTCAGGCAATGAGAACGATCATGAAAAAGCTTTCAACTATCACGGTGCTGGTGGCGATAGGCATGGGTTTTGCTATGCAGGGCGCAGCAGGGGCTCCGAGCAAGGTTAGCGTGGCGGCTCAATCCGCCGCGCCTCTTTCGACGCAAGAGGTTTATCGCCTCTACGCCAATAGGTCGTGGATGTGGAAGGACGGCTTCGGCTATTTCCCGGCAAAGGAACGCCGTTTTGTCGCCTCGACGGGCGACGGTAGCAAAGGTTCTTATGCTGTCGGCCGATGGTTCATCACCGACCCGGGGAAACTCTGCTTCGACGCCAAATGGCATGCCAAAGACGGCGTGTCCTCGGCTCTGACCTGCTTCAGTCATCGCGAGAAGAACGGGGTTGTTTTCCAGAAGCGGGAGCCTGACGGCGACTGGTACGTCTTCAAGCATGCGCGAACGCAGGCAGGCGACGAGTATCGCAAGCTGCGTCCGGGCAACTATGTCGATGCTCGTTTCAAGCGGATCGAGGCGCGGTTGTCGGGCAGCAAATAGGCCTTCGACAGAAATACTACTCTCCTGCCGTGCCGTATGACGGGATGTGCAGGAGAGCGTTGGGCTACTTGGATTTCGAGTGTTTGGAGTGACGGGGCAATGGGGGTGGTTTGGATGGAAAGAGACCGGTCGAAAGGTCGCTGGACGCGTGAAGAACTGAAGCAACTGAAGCAATTGGCTTCGAAGCGCGTCGATTTGAACGCGATAGCAAAGGAACTGGGAAGAACGCCCAGTGCTATCCGTACCAAGGCGACGCAGCGGGCTATTCCGCTCAAGGGCACAAAAAAGATCCGGCTCGTTTGAGCAGCATCTCTATGCCGCCCGCATGACGACAAGACCTGTCCTGATCGATCAATATTCCGGGACGGCGATGGCCCAGCGCCGTCCGCAGTTCCAGTCCGGGCTATGATGCAGAGCCGCGGAGAAAACAGCTCGATGTCCGGCCAAATCCGCTTGGCGTGCAGATATAAGGTGCTCGGCCGGCATAGACGTCGCTGGACAGCTTGACGGGCAACACTCGCTTGCTCGCCTGCTCCTGAACTGCTGGCCTCTTCTCGATCAGAAGTTCAGGATAGCCGGAAGCATTGGATACCGATGATGTCGTGGCAGTCATGTCCGGCGATGATGTGCACCCAACTGCCATTGCTGCAATAGCAGAGCAGAAAAATGCCATCCTCATCGAGCGGCGATTACGAGTTGCCATAAAATGTTCTTTGAAGTTGAACCAGGAATACTTGGATGCGTATGACAGAGACATGATTGTCTAATTCCCCCATAATTCTCACGATTATTCATACGCGAAACAAATTTCGGGGCATTTAAAGTGATGCGGAGAATACAAGGATTATTGGTAACGGGAAGGTAGGGTTTGTAGAAAAGTCAGGTCGTGAACACCTTTCGATCAATCAAACCTGAAGTGCGGTGCCATTCGCTTGCAGAATACAAAAACGGCCCGTCATGGACGGGCCGTTTTTCATTGGTTATGAGCCGGTTTACTCGGCAGGCATCAATGCAGGTTCGGCAGATCGGCCGCCCTTGGTTGTGCCCAAGGCGATGGCGAGCTTTTCGGTATCCAGCTCGTTTTCCCAGCGGGCGACGACGATGGTTGCCACCGCATTGCCGACGAGATTGGTGAGCGCCCGGCATTCCGACATGAAGCGGTCGATGCCAAGGATCAGCGCCATGCCGGCCACCGGCACGGACGGCACCACCGACAGCGTTGCGGCGAGCGTGATGAAGCCTGCGCCGGTGATGCCGGCGGCACCCTTCGAGCTCAGCATCGCCACCAGCAGCAGCAGGATCTGGTCGGTCCAGGAAAGCGGGATGTCCAGCGCCTGGGCGATGAACAGTGCCGCCATGGTCATGTAGATGTTGGTGCCGTCCAGATTGAAGGAATAGCCGGTCGGAATGACGAGGCCGACGACCGAGCGCTTGCAGCCGGCCTTTTCCATCTTGTCCATCAGAGCGGGCAGGGCGGCCTCGGACGACGATGTGCCGAGCACCAGCAGCAGCTCCTCCTTGATGTAGCGGATCAACGCGATGATCGAGAAGCCGTTGTAGCGGGCCACCGCACCCAGAACCACCAGCACGAAGAGAAGCGCGGTGAGGTAGAAGGTGCCGATCAGCATTGCGAGATTGGCGATCGAGCCGATGCCGTATTTGCCGATGGTGAAGGCCATGGCGCCAAAGGCGCCGATCGGTGCGGCCTTCATCAGGATCGCCACCAGCTTGAACATCGGTGCCATCAGCGCATGCAGGAAGTCGGCAACCGGCTTGCCCTTTTCGCCGACCATGGCGAGCGCCAGGCCGAACAGAACCGAGAAGAACAGCACCTGCAGGATGTCGCCATCCGCAAACGCGCCGACGATCGTCGTCGGAATGATGTTGCTCAGGAAGCCGGTGATGGTCTGCTCATGCGCCTTTTCGGCGTAGGTCATGACCGCCTTGGGATCGAGCGAGGCCGGGTCGATATGCATGCCGGCGCCGGGCTGGACCACATTGGCGACGATGATGCCGATGATCAGCGCGAGCGTCGAGAAGGTAAGGAAATAGAGCATCGCCTTGCCGGCGACACGGCCGACTTTCTTCAGGTCGGTCATGCCGGCGATGCCGGTCGCGACCGTCAGGAAGATGACCGGCGCGATGATCATCTTGACGAGCTTGATGAAAGCGTCGCCGAGCGGTTTCAACTGGGTGCCGAGTTCGGGATAGAAATGGCCGAGCAGGATGCCGGCAATGATGGCCGCGATGACCTGCACATAGAGATGCTTGTAGAAAGGCGTTGCGCCGCGCGGCTCGACAGCCGCGCCCGTTGGGGCTGCAATCATGATGTCCTCCGTTTTGGCTCAGCTCCGGATACGTTCCGGCCTCCCGAGCCCTCTAGCGTCAAGTCCAACGGGTCTGCCGTTGTTGAGGACTGATCAGCAAAGCCTGTGCCAGTTTTGGCGCGATTAGCTTACTCATTGATATTAAAAGATAAAATATTGAGAGGCGATTCTTGGGATGGCCGCCTTGTGCGAGGTGTCGCTCAATTTCGTTTGAGGTTTGTGCGAAATTATGCACAATTCTCAGATGGTAATTTCCGCGAGCGTCCCGTCATCGATTGCCGGCCCGTCTGCGTCCGGTCGCCGGGCCTGGTGGGTCTTCGGCGCGGTGGCTGCAGCCGTGATCGCGGCAACGCTGTGGATTGCCGGCGAAGTGGCTTCCAGCCGTGCCATCGTCGCACTGGAGGCGCAGGGCAGGACGGATGCCAATCTCAACGCAGCGCTGTTGCGCGCCGTGCTGGAAAAACAGCGTGCACTGCCTCTCGTGCTTTCGCAGGACAGCGAGCTTCAGGCTGCCCTTGCCACAAAGGATGCCAGCGCCTTCAACCGTTTGAGCCAGAAGCTCGAAGGGCTGGCGGCAGGGACGCAGTCTGCGGTGATCTATGTCATCGGGCTGGACGGCATCGCCGTTTCGGCAAGCAACTGGCGCGAACCGACGAGTTTTGTCGGCAATGATTACCAGTTCCGCGAATATTTCCAGCGTGCAATGACTGAGGGAAACGCCGAGCATTTTGCCCTCGGCACCGTCAGCAAGCGGCCGGGGCTCTACATCTCCCGCCGCGTCGATGGCGCATCGGGGCAGCTGGGCGTCGTCGTCGTCAAGCTCGAGTTCGATCAGGTCGAGGCGGACTGGAACGCCACCGGGCGGGTGTCCTATGTCGTCGACCGTCGCGGCATCGTCCTCATCACCAGCCTGCCGTCCTGGCGCTTCATGACGCTCAGTGAGATAGCAGCCGACAAGCTTGTTGCCATTCGCGAGAGCCTGCAATTCGGTGACGCGCCGCTTAGACCGCTGCCCTTCGAAGCAGGCGCAGCCGTCGGCGAAGATGCGGCACTCGCTGGCGTCATCCTCCCCGGAAACGTCGGCAGGACGGAATTCCTCGAAGTGAGGACGCCTGTGCCGACGACACCCTGGGAACTCCGGACCCTCATGCCGATCAAGCCGCAGGTACCCGTCGCCGTCCGTGCAGCGCGGACGGCGGCATTGCTTGGCGCTGTCTCGCTTCTGGCCTTTGCCGGCTTCCTTCTGAACAGGCGGCGAAGGGCAGCCGCGCGAATTGCCGAGGCGCAACGTGCGCGCGACGAGCTGGAGCGCCGTGTGACGGAACGCACCCAGGATCTGAGCCTTGCCCGCGACCGGCTCCAGGTGGAAATCAGCGATCACCGCAAGACGGAAGCCACCTTGCAGACGGTTCAGCAGGATCTCGTCCAGGCCAACCGGCTGGCCATCCTCGGGCAGGTGGCGGCGGGCGTTGCGCATGAAATCAACCAGCCGGTGGCGACGATACGTGCCTATGCCGACAATGCCCGCACCTTCCTCGCGCGCGGGCAGCGGCAGTCGGCCGAGGAAAACCTGAACGACATCGCGGCCCTGACCGAGCGCATCGGAACGATTACTGGTGACTTGAAGGCGCTGTCGCGCAAGGGGCGTGGTTCGGCTGAACCGGTCGTGCTCAAACAGGTGATCGAAGGGGCGCTGATGCTGCTGCGCAGCCGCTTTGCCGGGCGCATGGACGCGCTCGACATCGCGCTTCCGCCGGAGAAGCTGCGGGTCATGGGCAATCCGATCCGGCTTGAGCAGGTGCTTATCAACCTCTTCCAGAACGCGTTGGAAGCGGTCGGGCCGGAGGACGGCGGTCGTGTCGAAGTCCGTGCGATCGAAACCGGTGACACCGTGACGCTGACTGTTGCCGACAATGGTCCGGGCATTCCGGAAAAGATCCGCGAAGGCCTGTTCACGCCTTTCAACACGTCCAAGGAGAACGGCTTGGGCCTCGGCCTCGTCATCGCCAAGGACATCGTGAGCGATTATGGCGGCCGCATCGAGGTTGAAAGCGACGCCGGCGGAACGCGCTTCAGCGTTCACCTCAGGAAAGCCTGACGCAATGAGCCAGCCAGTTTCCGTTTTCCTCATCGACGACGACAGGGATCTGCGCCGCGCAACCGCGCAGACGCTGGAACTCGCGGGCTTTGCCGTCTCCGCTTTCGCTGACCCGCGTGAGGCACTTGGCGAACTGACGGCGGCATTCGATGGGGTCGTCGTCAGCGATATCCGCATGCCGCATATCGACGGACTTCAGCTCTTTTCCAAGGTCAAGGAGATGGATGCCGACCTGCCGGTGATCCTGATAACCGGCCATGGCGATATTCCGATGGCTGTGAGCGCCATTCAGGATGGCGTCTACGATTTCATTGCCAAGCCCTTCGCTGCCGACCGGCTGGCGCAGAGCGTGCGCCGTGCGGCCGAGAAACGCCGGCTGGTGATGGAAAACCGAGCGCTCAGGCAAGCTGCCGAAAGCGCCAATGACAGCCTGCCGCTGATCGGCCAGACGCCGGCAATGGAAAACCTGCGCCGTACCTTGCGCCATATCGCCGATACCGATGTCGATGTGCTGGTCGCGGGCGAGACCGGCAGCGGCAAGGAAGTCGTCGCGCAACTCCTGCATCAATGGAGCCGCCGGCGCGCCGGCAATTTCGTCGCGCTGAATTGCGGCGCCTTGCCTGAAACCGTGATCGAAAGCGAATTGTTCGGCCATGAGGCCGGCGCCTTCACCGGTGCGCAGAAGAAGCGCACCGGCCGCATCGAGCATGCCAGCGGCGGCACGCTTTTCCTCGACGAGATCGAGAGCATGCCGGTGGCAACGCAGGTGAAGATGCTGCGGGTGCTCGAAATGCGCGAGATCACGCCGCTCGGCACCAACGAGGTTCGGCCCATCGACCTGCGCGTCGTCGCCGCCGCCAAGATCGATCTCGGCGATCCCGGCCAGCGTGGCGACTTTCGCGAGGACCTCTATTACCGCCTCAACGTGGTCACGCTTTCGATCCCGCCGCTCAGGGAGCGCCGCGAGGATATTCCGCTGCTTTTCTCCCACTTTCTCTTCCGCGCCGCCGAGCGCTTCCGTCGCGACGTGCCGGCTGTCAGGGAAACCGTCCGTCGCCATCTTGCGGGGCATAGCTGGCCGGGCAATGTGCGCGAACTGGCGCATTTTGCCGAGCGGGTCGCCTTGGGACTTGAAGCGAATGGCTCATCGGCGAGGTCCGATGATCCGGCGGCGGCCAATCTTCCCGAAAAGATGGAGCGATATGAAGCCGCGATCATCCGCGAGGCGCTGGCCGAACATCAGGGCGATGTGCGCCTGACGATCGAAGCGCTCGGCATCCCGCGCAAGACCTTTTACGACAAGCTGCAACGGCATGGCATAAGTCGGGCCGATTTCCGTGGAGGTTAGGGTCTCATTTTCGGTGCTGGACGCCGTAACTTGAAACCAAGGAGAGTTTGCCCTATGTTTTGCACAAGAAACATGTCGAACAATATGGCAAAGTGAACCTCATGGGCCAGGTACTTAAAATAGCTCTGCAGAACGAGCCGCTGGTTTTGTCCTATATGGACAGGGCCGGGAAGATCGCCATCGAGCAGGTGGCCGATGGTTTCGGCATGTCCAAAGGCCAGCTTGCCGAAACAGCCGGCTTGGCCCGGGAAACGCTTTACCGGGTGGCGCGCAGCCGGACTGCGAAGACGCAGGGGCGGCTGCGCGAAATGCTCGAGATCATCAGCAGGGTGGCTGATTGGGCAGGCGGCAAGGAACAGGCAATGGCCTGGTATCGTGCGCAGCCGCTGCCGGCTTTTGGCGGGCGCACCGCCGAGGCTCTGGTCAAGGATGGCAAGGCCGGCGCGGTTCGAGACTATCTCGACCATATGGCCGTTGGTGGCTTTGCTTGAGGTTCATCGGAACCTGTTACCGGGCGCATGATCCGCGCTGGGCATTCAAACCGATATCGGGAGACGGAGCAGCGATTAGGGGTGCGCGCTTCAACCCGAAGGGTGTGCCCGCGCTCTACCTTGCCTTGAGCGTCATGACAGCGGTCAAGGAAGCCAACCAGGGTTTTGCCCATCGTATCGACCCCTGCGTGCTGTGCTCCTACGAGATCGATTGCGAAGACATAGCGGACCTGACCATGGAGCAGGGGCGGGAGGAGTTCTCTGTTGCCAAAGGTGACATGGCCTGTGCATGGGCGTCAGCGCAGGCGGACGGCAGCCGCCCGGCCTCCTGGTCGATCCATGACCGGCTTTCAGCCCGGGGCATTGCCGGCCTTCTCGTGCCGAGCTTCGCGCCTGGCGCCGAGGCCGAGGACCGCAACCTCGTCCTCTGGCAATGGGGAGCCGATCTCCCGCATAAGGTCGCAGTATTCGATCCCAGCGGGCGGTTGCCTAAGGATCAGCTGTCCTGGCGTTGAATCCTTGCCTGAGCAGGCAAGGCCGGGTCTTCCGATGACGTCCGCGACCGCCACAACGACCAGCCGAGATTCATGCCGGCGGCTGCAATCAGGATTGCGGCGGCACCGACGATCTGCAGCGGATGCAGCCGGTGGCCGAAAGCTATGACATCGACCAGGATGGCGACCACCGGGTAGATGAAGGACAGCGATCCCTGCAGATATGTCGGCAGCTTCTGGATGGCGCCATACATCAGGATATACATCAGCCCGGTATGAACGACGCCGAGCGTTGCCAGCATGGTCCAGCTCCAGACGTCGGTCGGCAAGGCTGAAAGACTGGCGAAAGGCGCAAGCATGACGATACCGACGCAGACCTGTATCAGCGCGATCAGGTGTGGCGGCGTGCCGGCGAGCTTCTTGGTGATGATTGCCGCAACCGCCCAGAAGAAGGCTGCACCAAGCGCCATGACGATCCCGATAAAATAGTCGGTGCCGGCATAGCCGGCGTCGGGCTTGGTCTGGATGATCAGCAACATGCCGGCAAAAGCGATCCCGAGCCATGCCAGCTTTGTCAGGGTCACGCGCTCGGAAAAGAAGAGCGCGCCGAAGCCAACCAGCATGAAGGGCTGGGTGTTGTAGACCGCTGTCGCAATCGAAATCGATGCGCGGGAAAACGAGCTGAAGAGCAGCAGCCAATTGACGACGATGGCGGCACCGCCGAGCGCGGCGATGCCGACGACGCGAAGCGTGAGTCTGCCCCGCAGCAGTCCAAGGGCCGCGCAGACGATCAGCAGCGTCGCCGCGCCGAAGGCACAGCGCCAGAACACGACGTCCAGCACCGGCTGCCCCGACATGACGACGAACCAGCCGATCGTTCCCAGAATGGCCATTGCCGCGGTCATCTCGACCGTGCCGCGCATCTTTTCGTCCATAGTCGTCTCCTGAAGTTTTCAGGATTTGAGAATCTCATAGCCAGACGACATTCTCTATGATTATGGAAAGGCGATGGACCAATCGTGCCTAATTATGTAAGGTAATAGGCAGGTTTTAGGAGGAAATGTAAAATGCTCGACGATATCGACAGGCGTCTGCTCGAGATCCTGATCAAGGATGCGCGGATTTCGCTGAAGGAACTGGCCGCACAGGTCGGCCTGTCTTCGCCAAGCGTTTCGGAGCGCGTGCGGCGGCTGGAAGAGCGCGGCGTCATTCGCGGCTTCACGGTCGAGATCGACCCGAAGGCTCTCGGCTATCAATTGCAGGCGATCGTGCGCATCCGGCCTCTGCCCGGCAAGCTGCACATCGTCCAGAAGCTGATCGAGGACATGCCGGAATTCGGCGAATGCGACAAGGTGACGGGCGACGACTGCTTCGTGGCACGGCTTTACATCCGCTCCATCGACCGGCTCGACGGCATTCTCGACCGCATTGCCGACAAGGCCGAGACGAGCACGGCCATCGTCAAGTCCAAGCCGATCGAGCGCCGCCCGCCGCCGCTTTCCCCGTCGTGATGCCGGCGCGCCCTATTTGTGGATAGGGTCGATCCACAGCACTTCCTCCGGTGCCTCCACCGGTTCGATGTCGAGGTTCACCACCACCGGGTCCTGGCCGGAGCGAACGAGCACGCATTCCAGCGTCTCGTCGCGGCTGGCATTGATTTCCTGATGCGGGACATAGGGCGGCACGAAGATGAAATCGCCCGGCCCGGCCTCGGCGACATATTCGAGGTTGTTGCCCCAGCGCATCCGCGCCTTGCCTTTCACCACGTAGATGATGCTTTCGAGATCGCCATGATGGTGCGCGCCTGTCTTGGCGTTGGCGTGGATGGTCACCGTGCCGGCCCAGATCTTTTCCGCGCCGGCGCGAGCCTTGCTGATCGCGGTGGCACGGTTCATGCCGGGTGTCTGCGCCGTGTTGGGATCGAGCGAGTTTCCGGGGATGACCTTGACGCCATTGTCGCGCCAGTCGTGCTCGGCGTGATGGTGGTCATGGTCATCGCCGTGATGATGATGGTGGCCGTCATGGTCGTGATCGTGCGTCAAAATTGTCTCGCTTGTCCTGTCTGTGGGTCTTGTGGCCTTAGGCGGCGGCGCGGGCCTCGATTGCTTTCACTGCATCGATAACATCAGTTGGCTCGGTGCGCACCAGCCAGTCCGGACTGACATCGGCGAAGCGCACCGTGCCGCTGCGGTCGATGACGATCGTAGCCGGCATCGGCAGTTCCCATGTGCCGGTTCCCGTCACGTCGCCGATCGGGTTGCCGCTTTCGATCGCAGAGCGACGCGAAGGCTCATCATAGGAATAGAGAATTCCAAACCGTCGCGCCAACGCGTTGTCCGCATCGGTTGCGATCAGGAAATCGAGCTTGTGCCGTTCCTTGATATCACGCAGCCGCTCCGGCACCTGCGGGCTCACGCCGACGAGGGTCGCGCCCAGCCGTTTCAGCTCTGGTGCAAGATAGGAATTGTAGTAAGGCAGTGCGATGTTGCAGGCGGGGCAACCGGCAAAGCGGAAGAAGACCAGGACCACCGGCCCTTTCTTCAGCAGCGCATCGCGCCTGAGCTCCTCACCATCGACCTCGGCCAGGGTGAAGGGCTCGACGGCGTCACCCTCCTTGATGAAGGCCGAACGGTCGGCCGTCTCGATGAGCAGGCGGCGCTGGTCGACATTGATCTTCAGTTTGTCTGCCGGCATCGTCAAAGCCCGCTTGGACTGAAACTCGGCAAGCGTTTCGTTGAGCGAAAGTGCAGTGGGCATTGCGGGCTCCGTTTTCCGGTGAGGGCTGCTGAGGCGGCGAAAGAATGGGACGGCATCGCGTCCCGTTCAGGATAGAGACCGGGATTCTGCCGACGAGAGAAAAAATTGCGCTGATGGTGGCGCATAGCGAAGATTCCTCCAATTCAGGCGGCGACCGGTGGTGTGCTTTCCCCAAGGGTCCTGCGCGGCATTCGTGTCGCGGTTTCCTCAAAGCCGCCGTTCGCTGGACATGATTTTTCTAATGTCACGCCGAGATTCGAAACGCCCGCCGCTCCCAAATCCTAATTCTACAAATATTGTAGACATTACTGCGCGACGACACGGTCGTCTTTGGCTGAATCGCCGCGGAAGCCTGGAAATCCATCGGAAATCAATGCGGAAGGGTATAACATGGCACGCGGCAATCTGGTCGGTTTCGTCGGCAACTTCAGCCGTCCTTCCAAATCCTTCGCCTTGGTGGAAGCGGTGGCGAACCTTGCCGAGGAGCGCTACGGCCTTGCCCCTCGTTTGCATGATCTCATCAGCGTCGGCCCGTCACTCGGCAATGCCCGCAGCTACAAGGATCTCGATGAAACCGGGCGGCAGGTGGTGCAGGATATCATCGCCGCCGACGCCCTCATCGTCGGTACGCCGACCTACAAGGGCAGCTACACCGGCCTGTTCAAGCATCTGATCGACCTGATCGATCCGCTCGCCCTGCAGGGCAAGCCGGTCATCCTGACCGCGACGGGCGGCGGCGACCGCCACGCGCTCATCGTCGAGCATCAGCTTCGCCCACTCTTTGGTTTCTTCATGGCGCATACCTTGCCGAGCGCCATCTATGCGGCCGACCGCGACTTTGCCGACTACCGGCTTGTCTCCGATCCGATCCGCCGCCGCGTCGAGCAGGCGGTTGCAGAGCTCGGGGCTTTCTTCCCAAGCGCTCGACTGGCCGTGGCGGCGGAATGATGGCGGCACGGTCAGCAGGAGGTTTTCGCCCATGACCGTCACACCGCTCCGCACCCGCAGCCTGACGGCTGTTGAAGATTCCGTGACGGTTGCAGCCGAGCTTGGCAGGGTCTTTGCCAGAACAGCAGGCGACCACGATGCGGGCGCCAGCTTTCCGCACGAAAATATCAGGCTCCTGCACGAAGCAGGCCTGACGGCGCTCACCGCGCCGGTGGAATTCGGAGGCGGTGGAGCTGGTCTCCATGAAGCTGCCGAGGTCATCCGGGAAATCGCCCGCGGCGAGCCCTCGACGGCGCTGATCCTGATCATGCAGTACATCAATCTCGCCACCTTGCCGAAGGGGCGCTGGCCGGATCATCTGGTGCGCCAGGTCATCGGCGATGCCGTCAGCAAGGGCGCGCTGATCAATGCTTTCCGCGTCGAGCCGGAACTCGGCACGCCCATCCGTGGCGGGCTGCCAGCCACCGCGGCGCGGCGCACGGCAGATGGCTGGTCGATCAGCGGCCACAAGATCTACTCGACCGGTGCTGCGGGCCTGACCTGGGCGATCATCTGGGCGCGGACCGATGAACTGGAGCCGCGCGTCGGTGCCTTCCTCGTGCCCGCAAATGCGCCGGGACTGCGGATCGAAAAGACGTGGAACCCGCTCGGCATGCGGGCAACGGCAAGCGACGACGCCATCCTCGAGAACGTCCAGGTGCCGCTCGATCATGCTGTCGACATCCGCTTTCCATCTGAATGGGACAGCCGCGGAGAAGGGCAGGCAGCCTGGTTCGGCGTGCTGCCCGGAGCGCTCTATACTGGCGTCGCCGAAGCTGCGCGCGATTGGCTGGTCGGTTTCCTGAAAGCACGCGTACCCACCAATCTCGGCCAGCCATTGGCTACGGTGCCGCGCATCCAGCAGGCAGTCGGCGAGATAGAGGAACTCATCGCCGTCAACCGCCGGCTGATCGCATCGGCAACACGCGACATCGACGAAGGCCGCCCCTTCACCCAGACGGAAGCCGGCCTGATCAAGGTCGTCACCACCGAAAACGCCATCGCTGCATTGGAGAAGGCGCTGAAGCTCACCGGTAATCACGGCATTTCACGCAGCAATCCGCTCGAACGGCACCATCGTGACGTGCTCTGCGGCCGCATTCACAGCCCGCAGGAAGACACAGTGCGCATCGGCGCCGGCAAAGCTGCCCTCGGCATCTGATCAGCAAGCATCAAGGAGCTCCCCATGCCTGTCGAATTCATTGGTTACATCGGAAATCACAATGCCTCGGAGACTATAGCCCGCTCCGGCCCGGTCATCGACCGCAGCCATATCGGGGCAGCGGCCGCGATCCATGAGAATGGCGGTTTCGACCGGGTGCTGCTTGCGTTCCATTCGACATCACCAGAGAGCATTCTTGTCAGCCAGTATGTCGCAAGCCTCACCCGCCGGCTGAAGCTGATGATCGCGCATCGTCCGGGCTTTACCGCGCCGACGCTTGCCGCGCGCCAGCTTGCCACGCTCGACCACCTGACCGATGGCCGCATTGCGGTCCACATCATCACCGGCGGCAACGACCAGGAGCTTGCGCAGGACGGCGACAGGCTGACTAAGGACGAGCGCTACGCACGCACGAACGAATATCTCGACATCGTCCGCAAGGAGTGGACGAGCGAAAAGCCGTTCGACTATGACGGCAAATATTATCAGGTAGCCGGCGCATTTTCCGAAGTCAGGCCGCAGGGACCTGAAGGCGTGCCGATCTATTTCGGCGGCTCTTCGGATGCGGCAATCGCAGTCGCCGGCAGGCACGCCGACATCTATGCCTTCTGGGGCGAAACCCAGGCGCAGGCGGCCGACACCATCAATCGCATCCGTGCGGCCGCCAAGCCTTATGGCCGCTCGCCGCGTTTCAGCCTTTCGCTCCGCCCGATCCTGGCGGAAACGGAAGAAGCGGCGTGGGCCAAGGCCGAGCGCATCCTGGCGCGGGCAAAGGCCCTGCGCGCCGGCGCCGGCGAAAGGCTCATCAACGTCAATGTCCGCGACGGCTCGCAGCGGCCGGCCAATGAAGGCTCGCGGCGCCTGCTGGATGCTGCCGCTCAAGGCACGCGCCTCGACAAGCGGTTGTGGACGGAAATCGCGGCTCTCACCGGCGCAAGCGGCAACTCGACTTCGCTGGTCGGCACGCCCGATCAGGTCGCCGAAGCGCTGCTTGATTACTACGACCTAGGCGTCACCACCTTCCTCATTCGCGGCTTCGATCCGCTCGAAGATGCGTTCCAATATGGGCGCGATCTCATCCCCCGGGTCCGGCAACTCGTCGCCGAGCGGGACAATGCCGTGCCGCGCGTGGAAGCTGCCGAATAACGGCGCCGTCGCCATCCGCCCCACCAATTCCTCGACAACACCGACCGGAGAACGAAGATGAACTGGATCGTCAAGAAATCGCCTTTGACTGAAAGTGCTTCCCTGATTGGCGGACTGGATCGCCGCGCCTTCCTGAAGACCGCCGGCGCGCTCGGGCTTGCTGCCCCGCTCGGCGCATTCTCCGTCGGCAATCTCGCGGCTCAGACGGCTGCCGCACCTGTTGGCGAACTGAAGAAGATCAAATTCGCCACCAACGCCTCGGCGATCTGCCTCGCGCCGGTCTTCGTGGCGATCGAGCAGGGCATCTTCAAGAAGTATGGCCTCGATGTCGAACTGGTCAATTTCGGTGCCTCGACCGAAGCGCTGCTGGAGGCCATTGCCACCGGCAAGGCCGATGGCGGCGTCGGCATGGCGTTGCGCTGGCTGAAGGCGCTTGAACAGGGTTTCGATGTCAAGATCACAGCCGGCACGCATGGCGGCTGCTCGCGCCTCGTGGCGCTGAAATCGGCCGGCATCACCGATCTTAAGCAGCTTAAGGGCAAGACGATCGGCATTTCCGACCTCGCCAGCCCAGGCAAGAATTTCTTCTCGATCCTGCTGCACAAGGAGGGGCTGGACCCGATCGCCGATGTCGAATGGCGTCAGTATCCCGGCGAGCTTCTGCAACTGGCCGCCGAGAAGGGCGAAATCGATGCCATCGCCGACGGCGATCCCAAGGCCTATTTCTGGCTACAGGATCCGAAATACACGCAGATTGCCTCCAACCTCGATCACGGTTTTGAGAACCGCGTCTGCTGCATCGTCGGCCTGCGCGGCAGCCTGATCCGCGACGACCTGCCGACTGCCTCGGCGCTCACCCGCGCGCTTCTGGAGGCGCAGGATCTCACCGTCGCCAAGCCCGAGCTTGCGGCAAAGGCCTTCCTGCCGAATGCACCGAAGGACAAGACCGTCGAGCAACTGGTCGGCGTGCTGCTCGACCAGACCCATGGCCACAACCCGACCGGGGCGGATCTGCGCCAGGAGATCGCGCTCTACGCCCAGGAACTGCGCGACGTCCAAGTGTTCAAGCAGTCCACCGACCCGCAGCAATTCGCCGATCGCGTCTATGCCGACGTGCTGACCGCATAAGGAGCTGCTGCAATGACATCGATCGATCCGGCATTTTCCGAGCGCGCCGAAGCTTCGGTTCAGGAAGCCAATCAAGCAAGGGCCGGCATATGGCTTGTCGGATTGGCGGCGACGGCTAGCTGGATCGGCGTTGCCGCGCTCATCGAGCTGTGGCCCGAGATCATCCCGCAGCCCTATGGCCGCGAACTCGCGATCATTGCGCTCGCGATCGCCTTAGCGGTGGCGGTCGTCGCGGCCACGGGCAAGCTGCTTGGCCCGGTCGCCAGCACAGTGCGCTATTACGGGCCATGGTTGATCGCCGCCGCCGCGCTGATGGCCGCTTGGGAGGTGGTCACCGCGAAGACTGGTTTGCTGCCGGTGCCGTTCTTCTCTTCGCCGCAGAGTATTCTCGAAGTCTTCTTCGACGACTGGGCGCGGCTTGCCGAGAGCGTCTATCATTCGGTGCTGTTGCTGGCGAAGGGCTATTTCTTCGGCGCGCTTGCCGGCTTTCTGACCGGCGTCACCATCGGCTGGTCGCGGGTGGCGAGCTATTGGGTCCATCCGGTGCTCCGGCTGATCGGGCCGCTGCCGGCGACCGCCTGGCTGCCGCTTGCCTTCTTCCTGTTTCCGACCAGCGGCTCGGCCAGCGTCTTCCTGATCGCGCTAGCCACCGCCTTCCCGGTGACGATCCTCACCTGGTCCGGCATCGCCAGCGTCAACCGCGATTACTATGACATCGCCCGCACGCTTGGGGCAAAACCATCCTTCCTGATCCTCAAGGTCGCGATCCCTGCCGCGTTGCCGCATGTCTTCGTCGGCCTGTTCATGGGCCTCGGCACCTCCTTCGCCGTGCTTGTCATCGCCGAGATGCTCGGCGTGAAGGCCGGGCTTGGCTGGTACCTGCAATGGGCGCAGGGCTGGGCCGCTTACGCCAACATGTACGCGGCACTGCTGGTGATGGCGCTGATGTGCTCCGGGCTGATCACCATTCTCTTCCGCGTGCGCGACTGGTCGCTCTCCTGGCAGAAAGGACTTGTCAGATGGTAGCGCTGACGGTGGAAGCGCCGGTTGCTTATGCGGCAGCCGGCCAGCGGATCGACATCGAGAAAGTATCCCATCAGTTCGAGCTGGAGGGCGAACCACTTCCGGTTCTCGACGAAGTCGGCTTCTCGGTTGAACCAGGCTCCTTCGTGGCGCTCCTCGGCCCCTCGGGCTGCGGCAAGTCCACACTGCTCCGGCTGCTTGCCGGGCTCGATCATCCGACCGAAGGCGCGCTCAAGGTCGATGGCACCGTCGTCGGCGATCCCGACCCGTCCCGTATCCTTGTTTTCCAGGACCCGACGCTGTTTCCCTGGCGGACGGTGTGGGACAATGTGGCGCTCGGCCTCGAAGCGCAGGGCATCCTGAAAAGCTCGCGCCACCGTGTCGACAAGGCCATCGAACTGGTCGGCCTTGGCGGCTTCGACAAGGCCTATCCGCACCAGCTTTCCGGTGGCATGGCCCAGCGCGTCGCGCTTGCCCGCGCCCTGGTCAACGAGCCGCGCCTGCTGCTGCTCGACGAACCGCTCGGCAAGCTCGATTCACTCACCCGCCTGACCATGCAGACCGAACTGGTGAAGCTGTGGCAGGAAGCCGGGCTGACTGCGGTTCTGGTCACGCATGATGTCGAGGAAGCGCTGTTCCTCACCCAGCGTGTGCTGATTTTCGGGCCACGTCCGGCCCGCATCGTCGCCGACATAACGGTCGATCTTCCCTATCCCCGCCATCGCGGCGACCCGCGCCTGGCCGAACTGCGCCGCGAAGCGCTTGGCCATCTCGGCCTTGCCGCGACGTGGTGATCCCCCAGATTTCCGGAGCTGACATGACACCGAAACCCAAACTCCTGCTGGGCGCGATGCTTGGCCTATCAACCCTGATGGCCTGGCCGGCAAGTGCCCATGTCACCTTCGAGAACAAGGAGGTGAAGGCAGGCGGTACCGTAAAGTTCGTGCTGCGCATCCCGCATGGCTGCGCCGGCTCGCCGACGACCGCCGTGCGTGTCTCCATACCGGAGGAGCTGACCGAGGTCAGGCCGCAACCCAAGCCCGGCTGGACGCTCGACATCAACAAGGTCGAAGCGCAGGGCGACGGTGCACCTGCGGCCGGACACGCATCGCACGGCGAGGACGAAGAGGCGTTGATCAAGGAGATTTCCTGGAGCGGCGGCAGGCTCGAAGCCGCGCACTATGATGAGTTCGCCTTCCGGGCAAAGGTCTCGGCTGACGTTGAACAAGACAAGCTCTTCGTGCCGATCGTCCAGCAATGCGAGACGGGCGTCGAGCGCTGGATCGAGATTCCGCCGGCTGGCGGTTCTTCGGACGCGCTCAAGTTTCCAGCGCCTTCGGTGAAGGTCTCGCCCGGATCGTGAAGCGGCTTGGCCTGCTGTGGGTTCGGCTGGCGGCAGCGCTTTTCGCTGTCGCCATTTCCTTAGCGGGCGCTGTCGCGCCCGCGCTGGCGCATGCGCAGCTTGTCACAGCTGATCCTGTGGATGGCGCGGTGCTGGCGGAAGCGCCGAAGCACCTGACGCTGACTTTTTCCGAGCCGGTCCGGCCGCTTGTCGCGCGGCTTATCCATCCCGGCGGACGCACCGAGATCCTCGCCGACATCGGCGAGAGGGGCGCCGCCATCGTGCTTGCCTTGCCGGGCGCTCTCGAACAGGGAACGCATATCCTGTCGTGGCGGGTGGCCTCGTCGGACGGGCATCCGATCGGTGGCGGCCTGCTCTTTTCGATCGGCTCGCCAAGCGCGATTGCCCCGGCCGATGCTGCGCAATCCGACCTTCCGGTTCGCATCGCGCTGTGGACAGCGCGGCTTTTGCTGCTGGCCGGACTTGTCTTCGGGGTGGGTGGCGTTGCTGCTTCATCATGGCTGACCGGTAGGGAACCGATGCCGGGTAGGCGCTTTGTCACGCTGGCGCTGCTTGTAGGCCTCTCTGCTGCACCCGGAATGATCGCCTTTCAGGGTCTCGACGCATTGGCTGAGCCTCTGCCGGGCATCCTGAAGTCGGAAATCTGGCAGGCCGGGCTGTGGGCGACGAGCTATGGCATGGCGTCCCTTGTTGCCGCTGCCGCGATCATCCTTGCCTATGGCGCGGTACAATCGGCGCACCGGTCGGCGTTCGGAAGACTTCTCGCCACTGTCGCGCTGTCGCTGCTCGGGGCAGCCGTTGCTGCCAGCGGCCATGCCTCCGCCGCGCCGCCGCGCTGGCTGACTGTGCCGGCAGTCTTTTTCCACGCGGTCGCTGTCGCACTTTGGCTGGGCGCGCTCGTGCTGCTCGGCCTTGTCCTCGCGCGCCGCGATGCTGCGGTTGCGCTAAAGCGGTTTTCCGCCGCTATCCCGGCTGTCATTGCCGTGCTGCTTGTCAGCGGCGGTATTATCGCGGTCGTGCAGGTCAGAACCATCGGCGCGCTGTGGCAGACCGATTACGGTCTGGTCCTGTTGGTGAAACTCGCGCTCGTCGCCGGCATGTTGCTGCTCGCCCTGTTCAACCGCTACACACTTACGGCACCCGCAGCGGCGGGGGATGCGTATGCAGCCCTACGGCTGCGGCGCAGCATCACTGCCGAGATCGTGCTCGGAACCGCGGTTCTTGCCGTCCTCGGCCTGTGGCGCTTCACGCCGCCGCCGCGCTCGATTGCCGAAAATCCGGCACTTTATGAAACGCAGGAAGTCCGCGCGGCGAAAGACGGTGTCACCGCGTTGCTGACGATCCGCCCGCCCATCGTTGGCCCCGTCCGCGTCGAGGTCGGCGATCTCCTGCTCGACGGCAAGCCGTTCGAGCCGATGAGTGTGAATGTCGAACTGGACAAGCCGTCTTATGGCATCGGCCCCTTCGCCCATGAGGCGCGCAGCACCACTTCCGATGCGTTCCATGCCGACGGTTTCGTGCTGCCTCTGGATGGTTTCTGGGTCGTGCGCGTAACCGTTCTGGTCTCGGATTTTCGCTCGGTGACGCTGATGGATGTCTTCGATGTCCGCAAGGCGTCGCGATAGGCCGCGCCACCAATTCCGCGCGTTGAACAACATGCCCGGCATCGAGACGGAAAGAAGAATTCGAACCTCCGATAGGCGCAAAGTTCAGTACGCCATGCCTAGTCTACTAATTTTGTAGAAATTAGCCTGATGACGTTCACTCGCAGATGAAGCGGCCCGAAAGCCCTGTCACGGAATCAACAAGTCAACGTTCAGAGAGCCCCGTCATGACAACCATTTTCCGCCGTCTCTTCAATTTCGCATTGGGTGGTCTTGCGGCAGCATCGCTGCTTGGCGCAGCGACCGCGAGCTTCGCCGCGGAGGATCTGAGCAAGGTCGTGCTGCGTGTCGGCGACCAGACGGGCGCCACGCGTGCCAAGCTGGAAGCGGCCGGGCTTTTGAAGGATGTGCCCTATCAGATCGAATGGTCGGTTTACCCCGCCGCCGTCAACCTGCACGAGGCATTGAAAGCGGATGCCGTCGATATCGGCCAGGCCGCGGATTCTCCTACGGTCAGCGCCATTGCTGGCGGCTCCAGGATCAAGGTCGTGGCGAACTTCTCCAATGGCGGCCTCGGCAGTTCGCTGATCGTGCCGGCAGACAGCCCGATCAAGACCATCCAGGATTTGAAGGGCAAGACCATTTCGCCGACCACGCGCGGCAGCGTCGCACACTACCTCACGCTCGGCGTGCTGAAGAAGGCCGGCCTCACCGCCAATGATGTCAAGCTCGCCTTCCTCACCCCTGCCGATGCCAGTGCCGCTTTCCAATCCGGCAGCATCGATGCCTGGGGAACCTGGGGCGTTTTTCTGGCCCGTTCCATCGGAACGCTCAAGGCCAACGTTCTGATCGAGGGCGTAGGCATCAACACTGGAAACTCGGTCTACAGCGCCACCGACACTGCGCTTGCCGATCCCGGCAAGGTGGCGGCGATCGGTGATTTTATCGCCCGGGTCGATCGTGGCAATGATTGGTCGCGCGAGAACAAGGACGCCTATCTCGATTTCTACGCCGGCTTCGCCAAGCAGGACCGCGAAACGGTGGAACGGCTTTATCCGGCCGAAGCAGCCATCAAACGCCTGCCGATAGACGATGCTTTCGTTGCGTCCCTGCAGAACGTCTTCGAGACCTGGAAGGAAGCCGGCGTGCTCACCGGCTCGCTCAATCTGGGAGACTATGTCTATCGCGATCTGGCGACCAACTGACGACTCGGAGAAACGTCGATGAGTTCGATCGAAACCGTCGCCTCGATCCCGCTGCCATTACGTGGTCGAGGCAAGACAGCATCGGCAGCGCCCCGCTCTGCCGGGCTGGCCCTTCAGAAGATAACGCCGGTCTCGTCTGCCGGCCATGGCGTCCCGCGCTGGGCAAGGCGCCTGTCGGGACCGCTCCTGCTCTTGCTTGCATGGCATCTCGCATCGATCACCGGTGTGCTGCCGGGCGAAGTGCTGGCTGGTCCTTCCACGGTGCTGTCGAGCGCCGCCAAGCTGATCGCCACCGGGGAACTGCAGGAAGCCATGCTGGTCTCGCTCCAGCGCGCTTTGACCGGCCTCGCCATCGGCGGCAGCATCGGTATCACGCTCGCGGTTGTCGCCGGCCTGTTTCGCCTGGGCGAGGACCTTGTCGATGCGCCGATGCAGATGATGCGCACGGTGCCCAATGTCGCGCTGATCCCGCTGCTGATCATCTGGTTCGGCATCGGCGAGGCGCCCAAGATTGCGCTGATCGCGCTCGGCACGGCTTTCCCCCTCTATCTCAACGTCTATGCCGGCATCCGCAATGTCGATTCGACGCTGATCGAGGCCGGCCGGACGCTCGGCCTGTCGCGCGCGGCGATGATCCGCCACGTCGTCTTGCCCGGCGCGCTGCCCAGTGCCCTTGTCGGCCTGCGCTACTCACTCGGCATTGCCTGGCTGGCGCTGGTGTTCGGCGAGCAGATCAACGCTACTGCGGGCATCGGCTATCTCATGGCCAATGCGCGCGAGTTCTTCCAGACCGATGTGATTGTCGTCTGCCTCGTCGTCTACGCATTTCTCGGCCTCGCCGTGGATTTCACGGTACGCACCCTCGAAAGGATTTTCCTGGCATGGCGACCAGCGTTCAGCGGAGCTTGAAGATCGTCGTCCCGGAAGCGCCGCCGCGCCTTTCCGGACGATCCGGGGTAACTGCGCCTGCGGTGCGCGTGCGTGGCCTGTCGCGGCGCTTCGGTGATCGGGAGGTGCTGAAGGATCTCGACGTTGATATCGCGCCGGGGGAATTTGTTGCACTTCTTGGCGCGAGCGGCTGCGGCAAGAGCACGCTTTTGCGCATTCTGGCCGATCTCGATCGCGAGATCGAAGGCGATGTCGAGGTGCCGGTGCGTCGTGCCGTCGCTTTCCAGGCACCGCGCCTGATGCCGTGGAAGACGGTCTGGCGCAATGTCGTGCTCGGCCTGCCCGGACGACCGAACCGCGCGAGGGCGCTTGCCGCCTTGGAAGAAGTCGGCATCAGCCACCGCGCCGACCAATGGCCGAAGGTGCTGTCCGGCGGCGAGGCGCAGCGCACGTCGCTGGCGCGGGCACTGGTGCGGGAGCCAGACCTGCTGCTGCTTGACGAGCCGTTCGCCGCACTCGACGCGCTGACACGCATCAAGGCGCAGGATCTCGTCGGCGAGCTGTGGCAGCGGCATGGCTGCGCCATACTGCTCGTCACCCACGATGTAGAAGAGGCGGTGCTTCTCGCCGATCGCGTGCTGGTGATGAAGGACGGCATCATTGCGCATGAGGAGCCGATCGACCTGCCGCGTCAGCGCGATGTGGCCGATCCCGATTTCGCCAGGATCCGCGGCACGCTGCTCGACTGGCTCGGTGTCCGTCACGGCAAACAGCACGATGCGTGATCGAGGATAGTTGTCGCAATGGCCCGAACCTCTGAAGAAACGCTGGAACTCAACGCCGATGTCCTCGTCATCGGCGGCGGCCTTGCCGGAACCTGGGCGGCCGCAGCCGCACGGCGCGCCGGGGCGACGGTAATCCTCGCCGACAAAGGCTATTGCGGCACCAGCGGCGTCACCGCCACCGCGGGACCGGGCCATTGGTGGATACCGCCCGACCCGCCGGAACTGCGCGAGAACGCGATCGCCAACCGGCGCAAGACCGGCTTTGGCCTGAACGATGCGGGCTGGATGGCACGCACGCTGGCGCTGACCTGGGAAAGCCTGCCAACGCTCGCCGGCTTCTACGACTTCTCGAAGGATGAAAGCGGTGCGCCACAGTATCGTGCGCTGCGTGGGCCGGAATATATGCGCGCCCTGCGCCGGCTCGTCGAAAGCCTCGGCATTACCATCCTCGACCACAGCCCCGCGCTGGAATTGCTGCAGCGTCCGGACGGCTCCGTTTCCGGCGCTCGCGGAATCCGGCGGCAGAAGAGTGGGGACTGGCAGGTGAATGCCGGCGCGGTCGTTCTGGCCACCGGCGGCACGTCGTTCCTGTCGCGTCTGCTCGGCTCCCATACCAACACCGGCGACGGCTATCTGATGGCGGCTGAGGCTGGCGCCGAACTCTCCGGCATGGAGTTCACGACCTATCATACCGTCGCGCCGGTGCGCTCGACGATGACGCGTACCATGTCCTACGCCTTCGCCACCTATTACGACGAGGATGGCGCTGTGATCCCGATGCCGCCCGGTCCCGACACGATGCGGCCATTGGCGCGCGCATTGCTGGAAGGAAAAGTGTTCTGCGATCTCTCCCGCACGCCCGAGGACATTCGCGCCCAGGTGCCGACGATCTCGCCGAATTTCATGCTGCCGTTCCGGCGTTGGGGCGTCGATCCCTATAGCGAGCGCTTCGAGGTGACCTTGCACGGCGAGGGAACCATCCGCGGCATCGGCGGCCTTAGGGTCGTAGGCGATGACTGCGCAACCTCTGTTCCGGGTCTTTTTGCGGCAGGCGACACGGCAACGCGTGAACTCGTCGCCGGCGCGATTTCCGGTGGCGGCAACATCAATTCCGCCTGGGCCGTTTCATCCGGCCAATGGGCGGGCAGAGGCGCGGCGCGTTTTGCTGCCGAAAATGGCGCTGCGTCCGGTGGTCGGCCGATCGGTCAGGCGGGCCTTCGTCCCGCCTCGGTTGAAAGGGACATCGACCTGAGCCAGGCGCTGTTGGCGATCCAAGGCGAAATGCTGTCTTACGACAAGAACATCTTTCGTCACGGCAGCAAATTGAAACGGTCGGCCGAACTGCTCGAAGATGTCTGGGCGGATGTCGATGCCCACGCACGCGGAAGCGGCGATACGCGGCTCAGGACGCGCGAGACCGCGGCGATGCTGGCGACGGCCCGCTGGTGCATCGCTTCCGCGCTGGCACGTGACGAAAGCCGCGGCATGCACCAGCGCGAGGACAGGCCGGAGACCGATCCGCGTTTCAACCGCCGCATTCTTGTCGGCGGGCTGGACAAGGTATGGACCCAAAGCGACTACGGTCGCGCCCTGGAACTCGCATCATGATCGAACTGGTCATTGCCGAGCGCTGCACGGGCTGCAATGCATGCGTCGAGATCTGCCCGACCAATGTGCTGGCGCCGAGCTTGAACGGCCCGCCGGAGATAGCGCACCAGCAGGATTGCCAGACCTGCTTCATGTGCGAACTCTATTGCCGGGAGGACGCGATCTATGTCGCGCCCGACTGCGAAAACCCCACCGATGTCGACAAGGACGAAATCGTTGCATCCGGCTTGCTTGGGGAGTTCCGCCGCAATCATGGATGGGACGAATGGGCCGCCGATTCCCGCTTTGGCAATGAGCATTGGCGGATGGAAAGCGTCTTCCTGCGCGCAAGGGACATGGCCATTGCGGAAGCAGCGGCGAAACGGAAAAGCGAACAGCGATAGCCTAAGCTTCACCCGCCCGTCGCGATGCGACCGGTGTCAGCGCTCTCATATAAATTGGCATGCATATCGCGCAGGACATTCTTCTGGACCTTGCCCATCGTGTTGCGCGGCAGTTCGTCGGCGAATATGACCCGTTTGGGCTGCTTGTAACGGGCGAGCCGGTCCTTCAGTCCGTCGAGCACCGCGCGCTCGTCTATGGCATCGCCAGTTTTCCTGACGACGATGGCCGTGACGCCTTCGCCGAAATCGGGATGCGGCACGCCGATGACGGCACTTTCGACCACGCCCGGAAGCTGGTCGATCTCGGTCTCGACCTCTTTCGGATAGATGTTGTAACCGCCCGAAATGACCAGGTCCTTGCCGCGCCCGACGATGTGGACATAGCCTCGGTCGTCGATCTTGCCGAGGTCTCCGGTGATGAAGAAGCCATCAGTACGGAATTCGGCCATGGTCTTTTCCGGCATCCGCCAATAGCCCTTGAAGACATTCGGGCCCTTTACCTCGATCATCCCTGTTGCGTCCGTTCCGAGCAGCTTGCCGGTGTCGGGCTCCGTCACGCGAACCGAAACGCCGGGCAGGGCAAAGCCGACGGTGCCGGCCACGCGATCTCCATCATAGGGATTGGAGGTGTTCATGTTGGTCTCGGTCATGCCGTAGCGCTCGAGAATGGCGTGGCCGGTCTTCTCCTCGAACAGCCGGTGGGTTTCGGCCAGAAGCGGCGCGGAACCGGAGATGAAGAGCCGCATGCCGGCCGTCGCTTCACGCGTCAGCCCGTCATGCTGCACGAGACGGACATAGAAGGTCGGCACACCCATCATGCAGGTAGCACTTGTCATCAGCCGCAGGGCCTCGCCGGCGTCGAACTTCGGCAGGAAATACATCGACGCCCCCGACAGCAGAATGACGTTCGAGGCGACGAACAGGCCGTGCGTGTGGAAGATCGGCAAGGCATGGATCAACCGATCCTTTGCCGTGAAGCGCCAGTAGTCGCGCAGCGTAGCGGCATTGGACAGGAGATTGTCGTGGGTCAGCATAGCGCCCTTGGAGCGCCCGGTCGTACCGGACGTGTAGAGGATCGCCGCCAGGTCGTCCGGGCCGCGCGGCACGTCGGCGAAGTCGGTGCCAGCCTCCAGGCCGGCAAGCAGCGATCCGCCGCCGTTTTCGTCCAGCGTTTCGACCGTGGCCTTATATCTCGCGGCGACCGGCCTGGCGCCTTCAGCAGCGCCGGGTGCGACGATTACGAGATGTGGCTCGGCATCGCCGATGAAATAGTCGAGTTCGGCAAGCGTGTAGGCAGTGTTGAGCGGCAGATAGACGGCGCCAGCCCGAACGCAGGCAAGGTAAAGCATCAGCGCTTCGGGGCTCTTTTCCACCTGCACGGCGACGCGATCCCCCGGCTTCACGCCCAGCTCGATGAGCCTCGATGCCAGCCGGCCCGAAAAATCCACCATGTCACCATAGGTCCAGACGCGCCCGTCGGGTGCGACGATGAAAGTTGCGCCACGATCGACTGCCGCGTTGCGGATGGCGTCGAACAGGTGATTGCTCATGGGGTTGAACTCCGTCGGAAATAGCCGGTGTTCGTCTCACACCATTTTGACCCGATTTACAATCTGCTGATGAACCGCTCGCATCGGTCAATTCAGCACTTCCGGATCGGAGGCGCCGCATCGATCTTGGCGTTTTCGCTGCAACCGGCTAGACGAAGCCGATGACCGATGCCCTTGCCGCGAGCACAACGCCCCCTGCAGAAACTCTGGCGGTTCTATCGCTGCTCTGCCCGGAGGTCGTGCGCGACATCGAGCAGAACTGGAACGCTCCAGTGTCCGAATACGCCCGCCATCTGTGGCGGCCGGTTGCGAAGCCGGCTTCTGGTCCGGCAATCGCCGCCCGCTCGATCCTGCGTGATGTGCTGCAGGATCGGCTTGGCACGCTCATGCGGCCTGAAGAGGCCCGCAAGGCGATCGAGGAATTCGAGCAGAGGCCGGTCATTCAATCCGGCCTGCACTGCCTGCTCTTGATGGACCGGATTACCTTCGATGCCCTCCTGCTTGCCTGGCTCGGGGCGGTCGAAAATGGGTTGTCGGCCTTCGTCGGCTTCGTGGGAACGACCATGACCATGGAGACAATCGGCCGGGAAGGGCCTGGCTGGCTCGATGTCGGCGGCGACAAGGTCAATCTGTTCGGCATGGGACGTCACAAGCTGTGCCGCAAAAGCGTTTGCGCGGCCGGTCCTGTATCCCTCAACAGGCCGGCCCTAGAGGCGGCAGGCAACGAAACCGACACCAGCCGCTGGCTCGGCACGCTGCTTGCCAGCGCCGACAGAAAATTCCCGACCGCCGCCGATGCGCTGACGAGCCTTAACGAGGACCTGGTGGCCAATTGGGATCGTTCGACTGCCGCCCGGCCGGTTTTCATCGACGACCGGCTTGCAGCCAAGGCCTTGGCCCGTCACCTCGAAGACGACAACTGCATACTCACAAAGCTGCTTACCAATCCGCAACGGCGCCAGCGCCTCGATCATGCCTTGCTGGAGGCCGCATCCGGGCCGTTCGGCAGGTTCCTGCCCAATGCCACCGATTATTTCTGGGGCATCCGCGAGGAGCGCGTGCGCAAGCTCGTCATCGAGAACGGACGCCTGATCGAACCGGAGCGGCCGAATGGCGTGTCGGTCCCGCTTGAGCGGGAGCCTCTTCGGCAGGCGTTGCTGGACGGCGTGCTGCTGCCGAACCTGTTCCTGATGTTCCTCGTCCTTGCCATATTGCCGCGCGTGCGGGTTCTGGGCGGCCTGCGGCAGGTCGGCTATGTCGCGCTGTTCCACTCGATTTTGCTCGCCGCGCTCGACGAAAATGTGCCGGAAGAGCGCGATCTGGCGGCAGAATTGCAGGTCCGGGAAAATGCCTGGGGCATGCGGGTCATCGACGAGCAGATCTCTGTACGGGAGCAGCTTGCAAGCCTGCCGGCAGGCGGGCTTTTCCCCCAACTACTTCGGCAATATCGTTCCCGGACGCTAGCCGAGGTCACGGACGACCTGAAACTGGTCCGCGAAAACGCCAGATGGCGCAAACTTGCCCGAAGCAAAGCAGCAGGGGAGTTCTAACCTGCCAGCAGCCGGAGTCAGGCAGGCGCCGGACTTGACGTAATCGGTTTCGAAACCGCGTGGATGCCGTTTTCGCGGAAGGCGCGATGCACGGCCACCATAACGGCGCGGCGGATCATGGTCTGCTTGCCGGCCTTGGCCTTGAATTTGGCGGTGATGACCAGTGTGCCGTCCTCGACCTCGGCAATGCCCTGGCTCTTGAAGGGCTCCAGCAGGTCCTCGGCGACTTCCGGGTCCTCGGCAATTTCCTGGCCGATCTTCTTGAACAGCTTTCGGACAAGTTCGACATCGGTGTCGAAAGCGACGCGGAACATCAGCTTCTCGATCACCCAGTCGCGGCTGTAATTCTGGATCTTGCCGATCTGGCCATAGGGTATCGTCGCCAGCGCACCGCGCTGATGGCGAAGCGAGACGGACCTGATGGAAATCTTCTCGACGGTGCCCTTAGCCCCCGATGTTTCGATATATTCGCCGAAGCGGAAAGCGTCGTCGATCAGGAAGAACAGCCCGGAAACGACATCCTTCACCAGCGTTTGCGAGCCGAAGCCGACCGCGAGGCCAAAGACACTCAGGCCGGTGATCAATGGCCAGACATTCACCCCGATCGTCACCAGAACGGAAAGCATGGCCAGCGCCAGAATGGTGGATTTGCCGACGCCGCTCAGCAGCGGCACCAGCGTGCCAAGGCGCGAGCGCGGGGCGCTCAGCGCTTCCGGATTGGCGCCGAGTGTCGGAACCTCGGCCAGCAGCGCCCGCCCGGTTATCGTGCCGATGACGTTCCACAGGAACGCCGTTCCCAAGGCGATCAGCGCCATGTCGAACACATTGGTTGCGACCGACTGCAGGCCGAAGCCCAGCCCGACAGCCAAAGGCGTTGCCCACAGGGTTTCCAGAAGCGCCAGCATGACCACTAGAATGGCGAAGCGCGCCGTTTGCATACCAGCTGCCGCCGCAATCGAGGTGCTTGGCGATTTGAGCCCGCGCTGTGCCCAATGGCTGATCATCGTGTCCAGATGCGGCGTGGCGATGAAGATCAGCGCGGTCAGAAGGATGGCGGACCCCGGAATGGGCATTCCCAATGTCTGGGCGGCTTCGGTGGTGCAGAAGGTTACGAGCAGGAACCCGATCACGATCGCCGGCCATGCCCTGGCGAGACGCCCGCGCCAATGGCTTCTCGGCCGCGAACCGGCGACCGCAACCACCATTGTGCGTTTGTTGCGCCAGACTGCGATCACGAACAGTAGAAAAGCAGGGATTCCGACCAGTCCGGTCCCGGCAAGGTCCATGAGACCCGGCCCGGCGCCCCAAAGATGCAGCGTTGCGATCAGCCCAATGCCGACAAGGGCCCAGCCGATGGCAATCGACAGACCACGCACCAGCGTTGCCATGTGGACGGAGGGTTTGGGAAAAGCAGGCGGCATCGAAGCCATCAGAACGTGTCTGAGCGTGAAGAGCGTGATTCCGCCGGCAACAGGAAAAATAGTCCAGACCCGTAGGGTTCGCATTTCCAGGTCGGTGCGGCTGAGCAGGCGTGCAGCGATGAATCCGGCCAGAAGCGCCAGGATTGCTGCCGCAACACCGGCGAAAAATCTGCGCCAGAAACTTCTGTCGGCGGTCGCGCGCCGGAAACGGCGGCTGATCCAGATGAAGACGCCGCCAACCAAAGCGACAACGAGAATGATCTGGAAAATCAAGAGGAAAGGGGAGACACCCGCCGCCGAAAATGCATCTCTCAACGATTGGAATTCCGCAGAAATGCCGTTCAGGGCGGTCAGTCTGCTGTGGAGACCGGCAACCAGACGGTCGTCGATCTGCCCGACGCCCGTGATCATCGAGGTGACGTCCTTGGCAATCGCAGGCTCGTTGTCCACGGCCCTCTCCCATCTTCAGCCTTCGACTGGAGAGACCTTATTCCACTTTCCCTAATAGCGGGTTGCAAGATCGCACTTGGCGCAGCCTGCCGCTCGCATCCGAGATTCGGGTTGATCGAAGGCCCGTTGCTCGCCTATGCTTCTCGCACAGTGATCAGGGCATCCAGGGGGCGACGAGTGTTTTTCCCAAGAGGTAGCTTCTGGTCTGTCGGCAATATACCGAGCGGGCCATTTTCCGTGGTGACAGAGATGCCGGACAGATTACGCGAAACCCAGCGATTTTCTCGTGTCGATGCGGCGCCCAGCTCCCATGACCGTACGGCAGTGGATTTGGATGACGAACCGGGCTATATCGCCGCCCTTCGCGGCGACTTGCCCGGCGGCGGTGGCTCCCATCGCCTGTGACCATATTGCATCGGTAAGAGCGGTCCCCTTCGGCCGGCTCTTGCTATCGTCAATTGACAAATACAGGTTTAGGAGCCTGCGGGGCCATCCACGGTCCTCAAAGGTGAGAATTTTAAAAGAGGTTCGATAATGACCCAGCGCGTACAAGACGCACGAATTCTCATGTACAGCCACGATACGTTCGGGCTCGGCCATCTGCGGCGTTGCCGCACGATAGCGCATTCGCTCGTCGAGGATTTTCGCGGGCTTCAGGTGCTGATCATTTCGGGCGCGACCATCGCCGGCGCGTTCGACTACCGCGCCCGCGTCGACTTCGTGAAGATCCCCAGCGTCATCAAGCTGCGCAACGGCGAATACACCTCGCTGGAGAAGCATATCGACCTGCACGAGACGCTGAAGATGCGCCAGTCGATCATCCGCCACACTGCAGAGACCTTCCGGCCGGATATCTTCATCGTCGACAAGGAGCCGCTCGGGCTGCGCGGCGAGATCGAGGATACCCTGTCCTACCTGAAGACGCGCGGCACGACGCTCATTCTCGGCCTGCGCGAGGTGAAGGATGCGCCGCATCTGCTCGAAGCCGAATGGGCGCGCAAGGACGTTATGCGCAAGATCGGCCTGTTCTACGACAAGATCTGGGCCTATGGCCCGCCGGATTTCTACGATCCGCTGACGGGGCTTGAAGTGCCGCCGACCGTGAGGGCGAAGATGAAGTTCGTCGGCTTCCTGCAACGGGGCTTGCAGCAGGACGAGATGCCGGGGCACCGGCCCGAGGGCGACTATATTCTTGTCACCACCGGCGGTGGCGGCGACGGCGCCGAGTTGATCCATAACGTCATCGACGCCTACCAGCAGGATTCGCAATTGCAGCATAAGGCGCTGATCGTGCTTGGGCCCTATATGCCGGCGCGCAAGCGCAGCAAGCTGCTGAAAAAGGGAGCCAAGATCCCCCACATCAAGATCATCGAGTTCGATAACCGCATGGAAGAGCTGATCGCCGGAGCCAAGGCGGTGGTGGCCATGGGCGGTTACAACACCTATTGCGAAATCCTCTCCTTCGACAAGCCGGCGCTGATCGTGCCGCGCGTCAAGCCGCGCGAGGAGCAGCTCATACGCGCCCGCCGGGCGGCCGAACTCGGGCTGATCGAGATGCTTTTGCCGGAAGAGGCCGAGGATGCACAGCGTTTTGCCGATGTGTTGAAGGCGCTGCCTGGGCGTCCGCGCCCGTCGCAGAGCAACCCGGATCTCACTCTGGAAGGGTTGCCTCATATCTCCGAAATCGTGGCCGAGCTGCTGGATCGGCGAGCGGGCCACCATCTTTCGGTCGTTGAAGGTGTGAACTGAGTTGCAGCACCGTAAGATCGTCGTGGTTCTGAAGGGGTATCCGCGCCTGTCGGAGACCTTTATCGCCCAGGAACTGCTCGGTCTGGAACGCGCCGGGCTCGAATTGGCGATCGTAGCATTGCGGCGGCCCACCGACGGCAAGCGGCACCCGGTCCACGACGAAATCAGGGCGCCTGTCCATTATCTGCCGGAATATCTGCATCAAGAGCCGTTGCGCGTGACGCGCTCGCTGCTGGCCTGCCTTCCGAGGGCGGGCTTCTGGCGCGCGCTCAGGTCGCTGGCGGCGGACTTTCCCCGCGATTTCACCCGCAACCGCGTGCGGCGCTTCGGGCAGGCGCTGGTGCTGGCCGCCGAATGGCCGGCAGATGCCGGCTGGCTGCATGCGCATTTCGTGCATACGCCCGCCTCGGTTACGCGCTATGCCAGCCTGCTTCGTGGCTTGCCTTGGACCTGTTCGGCGCATGCGAAAGACATCTGGACGTCGGCGGATTGGGATCTGGCAGACAAGCTTTCCTCGGCCCGCTGGACGGTCACCTGCACGAAAACCGGCTTTGACCATTTGAAGAAGCTCGCCAATGGCAGCTCGCCGGTGCATCTGAGCTATCACGGTCTCGATCTGGATCGCTTCGGCAGTTTCAGTGAGGTGCGCCGCGAGTGCGACGGCTCGCTGGCCGAAGAGCCGGTGATCGTGCTCAGCGTCGGGCGCGCCGTCGAGAAGAAAGGCTACGACATCCTGCTGAATGCGCTGGCGCTGTTGCCCGCTGGTCTGGCGTGGCGTTTCGAGCACATCGGGGGTGGCGAAGAACTCGACCGGCTCAAGGCGCTGGCGCAAAAGCTTGGAATTGCCGACCGCGTTTCCTGGAAAGGCGCGCTTGCTCAGGAAGAGGTGCTGGAGCACTACCGCCGCAGCGATATCTTTGCGCTGGCCTGCCGGATCACCGCCAATGGCGACCGCGATGGCCTGCCGAATGTTCTGGTGGAGGCGGCGAGTCAGCGGCTTGCCTGCGTCTCGACCGACGTTTCGGGCGTTCCCGAACTGCTGTCGCCCGAAGAGACCGGGCTGCTCGTCCCGCCGGAAGATCCGGTCGCGCTCGCCAAGGCGCTGGAGCGGCTGATACGCGACCCAGCCCTGCGCGCCAGTCTCGGCGAAGCTGCCGAACACAAAGTGCGCCATCACTTCGATCATGTTTCGAGCATCGATCAGCTCAAGGAGCTGTTCGAACGGGAGTGGCAGGCGGCCGTATGAAACCTCTGCGGGTCTTCTTCTATGTCCAGCATTTGTTGGGCATCGGCCATCTCGCACGCGCCAGCCGCATTGCGGCAGCCCTTGCCCATGACGGTTTTGACGTGACCGTCGTGACCGGCGGAGCGCCGGTCGCCGGATTTCCGGGACCAGGGGTCAAATCCGTGACCCTTGCGCCTGTCACCTCCGGCGACGAGGGGTTTTCCGGGCTGGTCGACCTGCAGGGCAAGCCCGTCGACGATGCCTTCAAGCAGCGTCGCTGTGAAATGTTGTTGAAAGAGTTCCGGGACTGCCGGCCGGACATCGTCATCATCGAGGCGTTCCCCTTCGGCCGCCGGCAGATGCGCTTTGAACTTCTGCCGCTGATCGAGGCAATCGACGCGACATCGCCCAGGCCGTTGCTGGTGACATCCGTCCGCGACATTCTCCAGGAGCGCGTCAAACCGGGCCGGAACGAGGAAACTGTCGATCTCATCGATCGGTATTTCGACCTCGTATTGGTTCATGGCGATCCCGCTTTCGCGACGATCGACAAGACATTCCCGCTCGCCGGCGCGATAGCGGCCAAGGTTGCCTATACCGGCCTTGTGGCCGCACCACCACCGCCGGCGACGTCCGAACGCTTCGACGTTCTGGTGTCGGTTGGCGGCGGGGCGGCGGGAAAGAGCCTTGTCAGGTCCACGGTCGCGGCGGCTCAGAAGGCCAATAACGGTTGGAAATGGTGCCTGATCACCGGCCCGAATCTGCCCACAGAAGATTTCGAGGCAATCACGGCGGAAGCGACGCCGGGCCTGTCCGTCTTCCGGTTCCGCGAGGATTTCGCCAGCCTGCTGACTGGCGCCCGCCTGTCGGTCTCGCAGGCGGGCTACAATACGGTCTGCGATGTCCTGCGCGCCGGTTGCCGCTCCCTGCTCGTTCCATTTGCCGCCGGCGGCGAAACCGAACAGACGGTTCGCGCCCTGATGCTCGGGGAACTCGGCCTTGCAACGGTACTGGCGGAACAGGACCTTACGCCGGACGGACTTGCCCGGGCTATCGAACGAAGTCTGGCCGCGCCTGCGCCTGCCGCGCACCGCCTCGATCTGGAGGGCGCGCAGCGCACGGCTCAAATCCTGCGCGAGCGGCTGAGCTAAACCGACCCGATCAGCATGAAGCGCGTATAGTTTTTCGTCGGCAGCTCGCCGGAGAAGCGCACTTCCTTCAAAGCGGCCATTGCCTCGAAGGCGGCAAGCGAGGCAATGCAATTGATGTGGGTCGGCTCGCTGAAATAATCGTTCGATTGCAGCAGCACAGTCGTACCCTGCGGCAGGACGGCCAGCCAGCCGCGCAGATCGGCTATATGCTCGCAGCTCGTATTGACCACCAGATCAGGCCGCTCGGCTGCATAGTCGAGCGCGTACATATCGCCGGTCACGGCCCGGAACCGGTCGCCGACTTCGCGGTTCAGCGTTTTTGCGACGGCTCCAACTTCGGGATCGATATCGATGCTGTCGATCGCCGTGATGTCGAAGCGGGCATCGTTGAAAAGCATCGCCGGCAGCACGCCATACCAGCCGCCGAGAACCCATATGTTCCGATATCGGCCGCCGCAGGTCTCGAACAGCCTGTCGCGCGCCCACATCTTGCAGGCGACCTGCTTGTGGTTGAAGGCGTTGGCGATATCGGCCTCGGGATGCTTGGCGATGATGCGCGCCAGTCCCGCCACCAGCGGGCAGGCGGCATAGGCCGCAATCCCGCGCGTGAGATCGTAGGCTTGCTCGCGCCAGTCCGTGCCGGCATTGCCTGCTTGCGTGACATCCATCATATTCGTCTTGTATGTTGGGATTTCGGGCGACACAACGCAATCTTGCCTTCCGCAAGGCTGTTTGATTCGTGGATGTGATTATGCTGCAAGCCGCTTCACCGTTGGCCGGTGCCGGAGAGGGCCTGCTGCATCTATCCGGGCCGTCGGCCTCCATCCGTCAGGTGCTGGCTGCGCATTTCGTCCGCGATTGCCCGTATGTGCTCGAAATCGGCGGCCATGAACGGCCAATCACCGGCTATCTGACGCATAAGCCCCTGTCGGTCCTTTCTGTCGATCCCAAGACTGCCGCCTTCGAAGCGGACGAACTCAACGGCCATCCCTGCCGCGTGCGGCATGTTCCGCGCAAGTTCCAGGAAGTCTCCTACGACTACGCCCCGCGCAGCTACGGCCTTGTCCTGCTGGGTTATTCGCTAAAACCCTATGGAAGCCGCGAACCGCTCGGCCAGCTGCTTTTTTCGCTGATCGACAATGCCAGCGTCGTCGTCATCGACTATGCGCCGGAACTGGATCGCGCCGCCTCGCAGGTTCCTTCCATCCTCGAGCGCAAGACACTCTCGGTGCATTGCAACTTCGAGCTTGTCCTTGGCGATGAAGAAATCGCCGCTACGCCATTCGCCAGAAGACGCTTTTACGTCCTGCATCCTTCCAACTGAACGGTCCGCAGTCGCATATGGAACCCAGCCTAGCCCGCTATATCTGGACGCACACCCGGAAGCAGCAGCTCTGGATCGTGATGATCGTCGTGCTCTCGATGATCCCCTATTTCATGTCCTTCGACCTGCCGAAGCTGATCGTCAACGGTCCGATCCAGGGCGGCGGTTTTGAACAGCCGGGCGCGACCCAGCCGTTCCTGAAGCTTCACTACGACATTCCTTTCATCGGAGATGTCCAGTTTTTCGATGGCTTCCAGCTCGGCCGCGAGGCGACGCTGTTTGCGCTGAGCCTGGTCTTCCTGCTGCTGGTCATCATCAACGGCCTGTTCAAGCTCTACATCAATACCTACAAGGGCCGCCTTGGCGAGCGCATGCTGCGGCGCATCCGCTTCGAGCTGGTCGATCGCGTGCTGCGGTTTCCGCCGTTCTACTTCAAACGGGTGAAATCCGCCGAGGTGGCGACCATGGTGAAGGACGAGGTGGAGCCGCTGGGCGGCTTTATCGGCGATGCCTTCATCCAGCCGGTGCTGCTCGGTGGCCAGGCGCTGACCGCCATGCTGTTCATCATGGTCCAGAACTTCTGGCTCGGCATGATAGCCGCCGTGATCGTTGGCATTCAGATCATTCTTATCCCGCGCATGCGGCGCCGGCTGATCGTCCTCAGCCGCGAGCGGCAGCTGACGGCGCGCGCGCTTTCGGGCCGGGTCGGCGAAATCGTCGATGGCATCGGCGCGGTCCACATTCACGACACGTCCAACTATGAACGTGCCGACATAGCCGCCCGGCTCGGCCGCATCTTCAAGATCCGCTACGACCTTTACCAGTGGAAGTTCATGGTAAAGTTCCTCAACAATTTCCTCGCCCAGATCACGCCTTTCCTGTTCTACATGATCGGCGGCTACCTCGTCATTCAGGGGCGGCTGGATGTCGGTCAGCTCGTGGCCGTCATCAGCGCCTACAAGGACCTGCCCGGACCGATGAAGGAACTGATCGACTGGGATCAGGCGCGGCAGGACGTCCAGGTCAAATACCAGCAGGTCGTCGAGCAATTCACGGTCGACGGTCTCATCGAACCGCAGATCGAGGCTTTGACGATCGAAGATCCCGGTCCGATGACCAATGCTCTATCGGCGGTCAGTCTGTCCATGACTGACGATGGCGGTGCCATGCTGCTTGACCGTGTGTCCCTTCAGGTCAAACCGGGCGAGACGCTGGCGCTGGTCAGTTCCGCGACGGGCGGAGCCGAGGCGCTTGCGGAAGCTTTCGCGCGGCTGAACCGGCCGGAGAACGGCAGGGTCGTTTCGGGCACCGACGACCTGCTTGAACTTCCCGAAGCCGTGACCGGCCGGCGCATGTCCTACTCGTCGTCGGATGTTTTCCTGTTCCATGCAAGCCTTCGAGAGAACCTTCTCTACGGGCTGAAACATGCGCCGCTTACGCCCGTGACCTATGACGGCGCTGCCGCGGTCCAGCGTCGCTGGGACGTCGATGAAGCAAGCCGGTCGGGCAATCCCGATTTCGACATCAGCAGCGACTGGATCGACTACGCTTCCGCCGGCGCTACCGGCCCGCAGGACCTTTTCGAGGCCGTGCGCCGGGTGCTCGATGCGGTGCTGCTGTCGCGCGACATCCTGGATCTCGGCCTGCGCTCTTCGGTCGACGTCACGCGTCACACTGAGCTCGCCGGCCGGATCATCGAATTGCGTGCAGCACTTCGCAGCCGGCTGGAACAGGAAGGACTGAGCGGGCTGGTGGTTCCGTTCGAACCGGGCGCCTACAACAAGGAAGCAACGATCGGCGAAAACCTGCTCTTCGGCGCCGCCGCGGGCACCGAGCTTGCCGACAGGGCGCTTGCGGCCAATCCTTATTTCGCGTCCGTGCTGCGACAGGGCGGTCTCGACCGCACGCTCTACGAAATGGGCCTGGAGATTGCCGAACAGGCAATCGAGCTGTTCGCCGACCTGCCGCCCGATCACCCGTTCTTCCAGCAACTCGCCTTCATGACGCCCGAGGAGATTCCGGCCTACGAAACCTTGCTGCAGCGGCTCAAGAACCGCCCTTACGAGGCGGTGTCGGAAAGCGACCGCGCCATGATCGTCACCTTGAGCTTTGCCTATATCGAACCCCGGCACCGCTTCGGCCTGCTGACCGAGGAGCTGATGGGCAAGATCGTTGCGGCGCGCAGCCGGTTCTATGAAAACCTGCCGCCCGAGCTGCAGAATGCGATCGAGCGGTATGACCCGGCGAAATACATTGCTGCGGCCACCGTCATGGACAACGTCCTGTTCGGACGCGTGGGCAACAATCATCCCGACGCGCCGGAACGCATACGCTCCATCGTCTACGACATTCTGGACAAACTCGGCCTTTACAACGAGGTTCTGGATGTCGGCCTGGACTTCAACGTAGGGTCCGGCGGCAGGCGGCTGACCGGCGGACAAAGGCAGAAGCTCGACGTTGCCCGGGCCCTGCTCAAGCGGCCCGATTTTCTCATCATGAACCGGCCGCTTTCAGCTCTGGACCAGCGCATGCAGGAACAGGTGCTGCGCAATGTGCTTGAGGAGGCTAGACGTGACGGCCATTCTCCGGCGATTGTCTGGGTCGTGACAAACCCGTCAATGGGGATGATGTTCGACCGCGTTGCCGTCTTCGACGCGGGTCAATTGGTGGAAGACGGAACACACGAGACACTTTTGGCAAGAAACGGTATCTTCAAGGAACTGCTGTCATAAAGGTCTGGCAAACGCGAATTTTGGGGAAGGTTTGCGACGATGCTGCTCAAGGATGAAGTTGGAATGCTGCAACGCGTTCCCCTGTTTTCCGGCGTCGAGCCGGCAAAGCTGAAGCTGCTCGCCTTCACGTCGGACCGCGTTAGCTACGGTGCCGGCCAGATCCTTTTCCGTCAGGGCGACGAGGGAGACGCCGCCTATGTCATCCTTTCAGGCACAGCCGATATTCTGGTCGAGTCCGACGCCGGGCCGATCAAGGTCGCCGAACTGGAACCCAATTCGATTGTTGGCGAGATCGCAATATTGTGCAACGTTTCCCGCACCGCCACCGTAAGAGCGGCGGTTCCGCTGGAAGTCCTTCGAATTCGCAAGGATCATTTTCTGAGACTTATGAAGGAGTTCCCCGAAATGACGATCGAAATACTGCGCGTTCTGGCCGATCGCCTGAGCCATACGACAGCGGAACTGATCGACGCGCGAAGCGCCAAATAGCGAATGGCGGGCGTTCGATCCTCCATGCCCCATAGCCATGGCACATGCCTCTTTTTCAGGGGGCCCTCCGGAGAAAACCTGTCTCGCCTAGCCGCCGCTGTTTGGCTACTATGGCCGGCGGGGACTGCGAAGGGCTAGCATGGACGACGACGTTTTCCTGGTCAGGTTTTGGGGCGCGCGCGGCAGCATTGCGGTATCCGGGCCAGAGTTCTCGCGCTACGGTGGGAATACTATCTGCGTCGAGATGCAGTGCGGGCCCCATACGCTCCTGTTCGACGCCGGATCGGGGTTAAGGCCTGCCGGCGAAGCGCTTCGGGCGGCGGGCGTGACCGATTTCGACCTGCTCTTCACCCATTGCCACTACGACCACATCATAGGGCTGCCGTTTTTCTCGCCGGTCTATGACCGTAGCGTGAACGTTACGCTTTGGTCGGGGCATCTGGCCGGGCGCATGACGACGCGGCAGATGGTCGACGAATTCATGCAGCCGCCGTGGTTTCCAGCAAAGCTCGATATCTGCAAGGCAAGCCTCGACTGCCGGGATTTCGTCTCTGGCGACGTGCTGCGTCCCCGGGAAGGCATCGTCGTCAAAACCGGCAGCCTCAACCACCCGGGCGGCTGCATCGGCTATCGCGTCGAATGGGGCGGTCGTGTCGTGGCGATGATTACCGACACCGAACATGAGCCGGGCAAGCTTGACCAGACGGTGCTCGGCCTGATCGAAAATGCCGACCTCGTCCTCTACGATTGTACCTATACGGAGGAGGAGATCGAACGTCGCCGTGGTTACGGGCACTCGACCTGGCAACAGGGCGTCAAGCTGTGCGAGGCGGCGGGCGCGCGCGGTCTTGCGCTATTTCATCACGATCCGACGCGCACCGACGAGGAACTGGACGAGATCGAAAAGCAGGCCAAGGATAGGTTTGCCGGTGCATTCGCCGCCCGCGACGGCCAGACGCTGGAGTTGCCAGCGTCGGGACGGCACCGGAAATAGTTATTTTCCGCCCTCTGTCCGGCGATCGATCAATGCGCGGACCGGAAGCCATTCGCAGGCGCGGCTGCGGCCTGTCACGTCGAAGAGCCGCTCCAGGAAAATCCACGCAGCCTCGTCGTGGACGAGATGATGCGTGAGCAGGCCGACCGGCTCGCCGCCATCGTAAGCCTGCTGCAATCGCGCGACGATGTCCTGAACAAGCAGAACGTGATCCCGGCAGCCGCGCGTGCCGTGCCAATCCATGATGTCGACATTGCTGTTGATCACGCGGATGGGGGCCGGTTTCGGTGGCCCGTAGACGGACAGTGCGGTGAAACCGATTGACCCGAGATCGTCGATCAGGCCTGCGTCGATCCTGTTCCACGGCGGCACCAGCATCGGCACCGCGCGCTCGCCGTGAAGACGGATTATTCTCGATAATCCGCGCGCGAGTTCATCGAGCAACGCCCCGCGTGGCCGATGTGCGCCGAGCTCCTGCTTTTTCTGGTCTTCTGGCGCATGATTCTGGTGCGCCCAGCCATGGACGGCGACCGCGGCATGAGCAGCGTGGCTGAGCCGGTCGGCAAGCCTCGCATCAGTGATGGCCGGAATGACGGCCAACGTGACCGGAACCGCGAAGTCGCCGGTGAGGGTCAAAAGGCGGTCAAGTGCCGGCGTCGGCTCCACGGCGTCATCATCCCGCAGCCAGAACTCCGCCGTGCGACCGGCACCTTTCCAGCGCATGAGTTCTTCGCGCAATGGCTGCCAGATCGAATCCGCGGTCATGATGCGGGCACTTTCGCAAGAAGTTCGGCCAGGCGCGTTGCTGCCGTGTCGAGGGAGCGTTCGTCGAGCACGAAACGACGGGCGGCGTGGCTGAGGACGGCTCTCTCATCCTCTCGCGTCAAAAGCCGTTCGATAGCTGAAGCAAAGGCCGCAACGTCGCCGGGTGGCGTAAGAAGCCCCGTCTCGCCGTGCTTTACGACCTCCGGCACCCCCGCAATATCCTGCGCCACGACGGGAAGGCCGGCGGCCTGTGCTTCGAGATAAGCGACGCCATAAGCCTCGCCAAAACCTGGCCAGACATAGATACCGCCGCCATAGAGGACGTCCGGCACAGCGGCTGGCTCGATAGCGCCGAGCCATTCGATGCGTTCGGCCGGCAAGCCGGCGAATAGCGCCGTCACATCCTCGCGGGCAGGCCCGTCACCAACGACCGACAAGGTCCATGGCAGATGGCCGATCAGGCCGAGCGCTTTTGCCAGCATGCCATAGCTTTCAAGCTTGTCGCCCGGGCGCATCATGGCGACGGTGACAAGTCGAGCCGGCGCGCTCGTTGGCGGCGTTTTTTGGAATGCCGACGTGTCGATGAAGGGGGCGAGCATACCAAGGGCGGCGTCGGGAATGGCATCCGCCAGCCCCTGCCGATCCCTTTGCGTGAAGCAGATGTTCAGCACCGCCTGCTCGACCGATCGCGCCACCAGCGCCTGCGTTTCGGCCCAAAGGCCGCTATTGCGCCGGTTCGAATACGAAGCTTCCGCCGTCACATAGGGAATAGTGAAGGTCGAGGCCAGTTCGGGGCCGATCAGGTCGGGCGCCTTGTAATAGGGGTGGTAGGAGAACCACAGGTCGGGCTGGCCATCCCGCGCCCAGAGTTCGCTCAGCCGCGCGATTTCCTGTTGAGCTTTGGTTCTCAGCGCATCGAAATTTTCCTGCACCGGTTCGCGCAGAAAGCCGCGCAACTCGGAAACTATTTCGACGTTGTGGCCGTAACTCCGGAGCGCTTTCACAAGCATCCGAGCCATCTGGCGGTCACCGGAGGCAACGGGATGATTGGGCGACTTGAGGGGTGCGTAGAAGGCAATTCGCATCGCCGGACCCTATCATCGGAAAGCCTGTGCAAGTCAATTTCGAAGCGTGATCGACTTCACTCTCACGCAGGGGAAATGTGGTATTTGATAGGCATGGACACATCCGCCAAAACCGATCCCTTTGTCGACACCTTGCCGGTTTTCACCGAGTTCGAAGGTGTTGCCGATGTCGGCAACTATCGGCCGCTTCCCGACGACTGGGCGCTTGCGACGGCGGACATCGTTGCCTCGACCGACGCAGTCTCGGCCGGTGGTTACAAAGCGGTCAACATGGCCGGCGCCAGCGTAATATCGGCCTTGCTGAACGCGCTCGGCCAGCGCGATCTTCCTTTCGTCTTCGGCGGCGATGGCGCGATGGTTGCCTTTCCGGCTTCCCAGCTGGAGATCACCAGAAACGCTTTGGCGGCGGTGCAGGCGTGGGTGGCAGACGAATTGAACCTTACCTTGCGCGCGGCGATCGTGCCGGTCAGCGATATCCGGGCGCACGGGCTGGACGTGCGCGTTGCAAGGTTCCAGCCTTCCGAGGAGGTTTTCTACGCCATGTTCGCCGGTGGCGGCAGCAGTTGGGCGGAAGCTGAAATGAAGGCGGGACGCTACCGCATCGACCCCGCGCCAGCGGGAACCCGACCGGATCTTACGGGCCTTTCATGCCGCTGGGACCCCATCGAGGCGCGGCATGGCGAAATCGTCTCGATCATCGCCATTCCCGGTGCTTCGCGCGACATGCAGGCCTTTCAGACGCTGGTGTCCGACATCATCGCCCTGACTGGCGGAGAAGAGCGTGGCGGGCATCCCGTCCCGGTGGAAGGCCCCGATTTCAGCTTCCCTCCGCCGGGTCTCGATCTGGAAGCGCGTGCGATAGCGCCCGTGGGCAAGCGGTGGCTGGCCAAACTGTGGGTCGTCTTCCTGATGACGCTTACGACCGTCGCCATAAAGCTCGGCCGCAAGGTCGGGACGTTCGATCCCGATCTCTACAAACGTCAGGTGGCCAGCAATTCCGATTTCCGCAAATTCGACGACGGCTTGAAGATGACCATCGACGTGGATCGGGACGTCCTGCAAAGGATCGAGGACCGGCTGAAACAGGCGGAAAAGGCAGGCGTGTGCAGCTACGGCCTGCATCGGCAGAAATCGGCCCTCATGACCTGCATCGTCGCCTCGCCGCTGCAACGCGACCATGTCCACTTCGTCGATGGCGCTGCCGGCGGCTACGCGATGGCTGCCGCCGGCCTGAAGGCAAAGCTGGCAGGCTGACTTCGGCTTGCGGAAATCCGATTTCCGCAATATGCCTCGCCGGTAGCTCCTGGGATGAGCGTGGCATCGCCATGGTGGCGGCGGCTTGTCCGGGCAGGAAAGCAGATTTTTGGACACCTCCGGATCGACATATCATCTCCTTCTTGAACGGATTTCGGCACGGACTGCGTCGGTCGCCGTGATCGGGCTGGGCTATGTCGGTCTGCCGCTGGCAATCGCTGTCGCACGCGCCGGCTTCCCGGCTGTCGGCTTCGACATCGAGGCGCAGAAGATCGAAAGCCTGAATGGCGGCCAGTCCTATATCGAGGCGGTGACGTCGCAGGTGCTTGCCGAACAGGTGGCAGGCGGGCGCTTCCGCGCGACGGCGGACTTCACCGAGCTTGCCGGCTGCGACATCATCATCATCTGCGTTCCCACGCCGCTGACCAGGCACCGCGAGCCAGACCTCTCTTTCGTCCGGAACACCGCAAGCACCATCGCCAGCAATCTGCGGCGCGGCCAGTTGATCGTGCTGGAATCGACCACCTATCCCGGCACCACCGACGACGTGATAAGGCCGATCCTGGAAGAAACCGGCCTGAAGTCGAAGGTCGATTTCTTTCTCGGGTTTTCGCCGGAGCGCGAAGACCCCGGCAACCGCAATTTCGAGGTTGCCACCATTCCCAAGGTTGTCGCCGGCGACGGCCCCGAAGCGGCGGCTGCGGTCCAGGCTTTCTACCAGAGCGTCGTCAGGACGGTCGTGCCCGTCTCGTCCACGGCGACCGCCGAGGCGGTCAAGCTCACGGAGAACATCTTCCGTTCCGTCAACATCGCCCTCGTCAACGAGCTGAAGGTCGTCTACGGCGCGATGGGGATCGACATATGGGAGGTCATCGAGGCGGCCAAGAGCAAACCCTTCGGCTACATGCCCTTCTATCCCGGCCCGGGGCTGGGCGGGCATTGCGTGCCGATCGATCCGTTCTATCTGACGTGGAAGGCGCGCGAATACGAATTGCCGACCCGTTTCATCGAGCTCGCCGCCGAAATCAACACCGCCATGCCGCGCCACGTGGTCGATGTTCTGGCAAAAGCGCTCGACCGTCGCTGCGGCAAGGCTTTGAGTCGCTCGCGCATCCTGATCGTCGGGCTCGCCTACAAGAAGAACGTGCCCGATATCCGCGAAAGCCCGTCCCTTCGGCTCATCGAACTGATCGAGGAATGGGGCGGCAAGGCGGAGTTTCACGACCCGTATGTCGCCGAAATCCCCGCCACGCGCGAGCACATGGCCATCAAGGGGCGGCGTTCGGTCGAGCTGAGTGCTGCAGCTTTGAAGGGGTTTGACGCAATTGTGATCGCAACCGATCATGACGCTGTCGACTATCAGGCGATCGCTGACAACGCCCCGCTGATCGTAGACACCCGCAATGTTTTTGGGCGTCTCGGCCTGGCTTCAGACAGCGTCGTGAAGGCCTGATCCTTGCTGCGCCGGCGAATTTTTTTCGCCTTTTTGTCAGCATCGAGATTGCACTCTGCCTGGCGCCTCACCACATGAAGCTCAGACGGATAGATGCGGTTTTGCCTGCGCCTTGCCTACGCAAGGACAGCCATTCGGGAAATTCTTCGCTGGCTTTGCCCCCTAGCCGGCTTCATTAACTTCGATGGTCTTATGCTTGGCTTCCACGGCCGGTCGTCGCGTCTTTTTGGATCAGAAGAAGAGGGCCTGCCTGTGAATAGTTTCGACGTGGGCTTTGGAAACAGCATGAGCACAGCGCAATCCGAAATTTCCACCATTCTCATGGACAAGGTTGCCGACTGGCTGACCCAATCGGCGCTGGCTGGCAACGATCTCGAAACATTGGTGAAGGGCTTTTGTGAGCGGCTGGCGGCTGCCGGCCTGCCGCTGGTTCGGGTGCATCTGAGTTTCTCGATGCTCCACCCGCTTTACGATGCACTCGGCTTCACCTGGCTTCGGGGGCAGGGCATGGAAGTCGAAGGCTTCCGCAAGAAGGGCGGTGGACCGAATGACAGGTTCCTGACCAGCCCGTATTATCACCTGCTCAGCAACAAGCTCGACCACCTGCGGCGTCGGATCGACCCGTCGGTACAGTCGGAGTTTCCGGTATTCGACGAGCTCAAGGTGATGGGCGTCACCGATTACATGGCTTTCGTCCATCCCTTCAGCAGCAACGCTAACCAGGGCATGATCGGGTCGTGGGCGACCGACAGTGCCGCAGGCTTCAGCGACAGCATGATTTCGGCGCTGCTGCGCATCCAGAACCATCTCGCTGTCGCCAGCAAGATGGCGGTGCTCACCAAGCTCGCCGACAACATGATGACCACCTATCTCGGCGGCGATGCCGGCAAGCGCGTGCTGAACGGCCAGATCAAACGCGGCGAGGGCGATACGATCCGCGCCGCATTGGTCATGGCCGACATGCGCGGCTCGTCCAGGCTTGCCGAGACCTCCGGCCGAGAGATCTATATCGACACGTTGAACCAGTTCTTCGACGCCATCGCAGCACCGTTCAACCGCAGCGGCGGGCAGATCATGAGCTTCATGGGCGATGGCTTCCTCGCCGTTTATCCCTGCGAAAGGCATCGCTCGCAATCCGAAATCGCCTGCCAGGCCGCGCTCGCGGCAGCGCACAAGGCCACCGCGCGCATGGCCGATCTCAATCTGCGCAGAAAGAGCGAAGGCCTGGGCGACATTAACTTCGGCATCGGCCTGCATGTCGGCAATGTGATGTTCGGCAATGTCGGGCTTACCGACCGCCTCACATTCTCTGCCTTCGGCTCGGCGGTGAACGAGGTTCAGCGCCTCCAGACCCTTACCAAGAAGTATCCGCACAGCGTTCTCGCCAGCAAGGATTTTTCCAGCTATTGCGGCGCCAATAGCTGGCTGACGCTCGGCAAGGAGGAACTGGCGGGCATCAAGCAGAAGCTGACGGTGCTTTCTCCCGACTTTTCCGAAGCGCTTTCGCTCGACGAAGATGGCGCGCTGGAGCCGATCTACGACCGTATCTCGGATGCGGAGCAGGTCATGCTGCTTCATCGCGATGCCAACCGTCTGTCGGCTGCCGATCTGAAGAAGCTGCAATAACCGCTGCTATTTGGTCCGAACGCCCTTTGGCAAGCAGTCCAGTTGCCGGTTCCGTAACGGAACCGGTGGTCGTTTCGAATCCATGTTGCTCTAAACCGGCAATGCGCTAGTCTCGCCTTTCTGGGACCTGCCGCCAACAAGGCAGGCCCTCGGAGTGGGGCCGGTGTGCGTATGAATTCGGGCGTTGATCTGCTGCGGATCGAGGATCTTGGCATCTCCTTTGCCATCGTCGGGGGACCGTTGCATGCCGTCAGGCGGGCAAATCTGCGCGTCCTGCCCGGCAAGGTCACCGCGCTTGTCGGCGAGTCCGGTTCCGGAAAATCGGTCATCAGCCAGGCCGTGATGGGCATTCTGCCAAAGACGGCCCATACACGCGGGCGTATCCTGTTTTCCGATCCTGAAAAGCCCGGCACCACGCAGGACATCCTGCAGATGCCGCGCGACGGGCCTGAAATCCGGGCGCTGAGGGGAAGCCGTATCGGCAAGATCTTTCAGGAGCCGATGACGTCGCTGTCGCCCCTGCACACGATCGGCAACCAGGTCAGCGAATCCCTGCAGATCCATACCCCGATGCCAGCGGCGGAGCGCAAGATCCGCACCGAGGAGATGCTCGGCCTCGTCGGCTTTCCCAATCCGAAACGCGCCTATGACATGTATCCCTTCGAGCTCTCGGGGGGACTGCGCCAGCGCGCCATGATCGCCATGGCGCTGATCTGCAAGCCGGCGCTACTGATCGCCGACGAGCCGACGACGGCGCTCGACGTGACCATCCAGGCGCAGATCCTGCAATTGCTGCGCGAGCTCCAGTCCAAGCTGAACATGGCGATGCTGCTGATCACGCATGATCTCGGCGTGGTCGCCAATGTCGCCGACGAGGTGGTGGTCATTTATCACGGCGAGATCATGGAGGCGGGGCCGGTCGAGGCGATATTCCGCCGGCCCGGCCATCCTTATCTGAAGGGCCTGATGGCGGCGGTCCCGCATTTCGACCTGAAGCCCGGTGAAAGACTCAAGGCGCTGCGCGAGGTGCCGGTGAATGTCGAGAGCCTGCTCGGCAAGCAGACCGCACCGGTCTCAAAGGGGGCGGACGACATCCTGCTGTCGGTCAGCGACCTGGGCAAATCCTTCACCACGCGCAAATCGGGATGGTTCGGCGGCGAGCAAAGCTCGGTCCGTGCCGTGGACGGCGTGAGTTTCGATATAAAGCGCGGCGAATGTCTCGGGCTGGTCGGCGAAAGCGGCTCCGGCAAGACGACGGTCAGCAAGATCCTCATGCGGGCCGTCACGCCGGACAGCGGCTCGGTCATCTTCAACGGACGCGACGGGCCGATCGATGTCCTGAAGGCCGAGGGAGACGCCCTGCGCACGCTGCGGGCGAAGATCCAGATGGTCTTCCAGGACCCGGTTTCGTCACTGTCACCGCGCATGACGGTGGAAAACATCCTGAGCGAGCCGCTGGAAATCCACGAGCGCGGCGATTCCGCCTCCCGTCTCGAAACGGTCAAGAGCCTGATGCAGGCAATCGGGCTCGATCCGCGCTTCATCAAACGCTATCCGCACAGCTTCTCCGGTGGCCAGCGCCAGCGCATCGGCATTGCGCGTGCGCTTGCACTGGGGCCTGAACTGCTGATTTGCGACGAACCTGTCTCGGCGCTCGACGTTTCCGTCCAGGCGCAAATCCTCAACCTTCTGAAGGATCTTCAGAAAGAGCTGGGCCTTACCTACCTGTTCATATCCCATAATCTGGCGGTGGTCGATTACATGGCCGACCGCATCGCGGTGATGTGCGGTGGCCGCATCGTCGAGCTCGCGCCGCGCGAAATCCTGCTTCGGAAGCCGATCCACCCCTATACGCGCTCGCTGGTTGCCGCCGTGCCGTTCCCCGATCTCGACAGGCCGATGGACTTCAAGACGCTGAAGATAACGGGCGCCTCGGATGCGACCGCGTGGGGGCCGCAGTTCCGCGACGAAGGCAACGACGATGTGCTGTCGCCGCTCGACCTTGGTGGCGGCCACCTCGTGCTTGCCCGGCGCACCGCTGACGTCAAGGAGCTACGCCCTTGATCACCCGGCGTATCGCCCTTGGCCTCATGGCATCGGCATTTCTGCCGGGCACGCTGCGCGCCAGCGACCTGGAACCGGAATTTCTTCAAGAGCTGCTGAAGGCCAGAGCGTTGCCGGCCCTTACTGAGCGCCTGCCGAAGACCCCGCGCGTGGTGAACATCGCAGCCATGGGCCGGCAGCCTGGCCAGTATGGCGGCACCTTGCGCACGATCATCGGCAGCCAGAAAGATATACGGCTGATGACGATCTACGGCTATGCCCGGCTGGTCGGCTACGACGAAAAACTAAACCTCCAGCCCGACATCCTCGAAAGCTTCGACGTGGCGGACGACCGCGTCTTCACCTTCAAGATCCGGGATGGGCACAAATGGTCCGACGGCAGCCTGCTGACACCGGAGGATTTTCGCTATTGCTGGGAAGATGTCTGGCTGAACGAGGAGCTTTCGCAGGGTGGTCTCGCAGCGGCCCTGGTGGCGGACGGCAAGCCGCCGCGCTTCGAGATCGTCGATCCCCTGACGGTCCGCTATAGCTGGGATGCGCCCAATCCGGATTTCCTGCCGAAGCTCGCAGCGGCCTCGCCGCTGCCGCTTGTCCTGCCGGCTGCCTATCTCAAGCAGTTCCACAAGAAATATCAGGACCCGCAAAAATTGGCTGGCCTGATGAAGGAAAACCGGGCCAAGAAGTGGACGCTGCTGCACATCCGCATGGCGCGCCAGTATCGGCCCGAGAACCCGGAGCTGCCGACGCTCGATCCCTGGCAGAACCGCACCAAGCCGCCGGCCGAACAGTTCATCTTCGACCGCAATCCCTTCTTTCACCGGATCGACGAGAATGGCCGGCAACTGCCCTATATCGACCGGTTCGTCCTGAATGTGAGTTCGTCGGCGATCATTTCCGCCAAGACCGGTGCCGGCGAGACCGACCTGCAGGCAATGGGGATAGACTTCACCGACTACACCTTCCTCAAGGACGCGGAGAAGCGCTATCCCGTAAAGGTCCATCTGTGGAAGCGTACACAGGGATCGCGGCTGGCGCTACTGCCCAACCTGAATTGCGGGGACCAGGTGTGGCGTCAGTTGCTGCGTGACGTTCGCGTGCGCCGTGCGCTTTCGCTCGCTATCGACAGGCGCGAGATCAACATGGCGGTGTTCTACGGACTGGCGCAGGAAAGCGCCGATACGGTCCTGCCGGAAAGTCCGCTCTTCCGGCCGGAATTCGCCAAAGCCTGGGTCGCTCACGATCCGGACCAGGCCAACGCCCTGCTTGACGAGGCCGGGCTCAAGACACTCGACGATGACGGCCTGCGGATACTGCCCGACGGACGCCCGGCGCAGATCATGGTCGAGACTGCCGGCGAAAGCACGCTGGAAACCGACGCGCTCGAACTCATCACCGATCACTGGCGCAAGATCGGCATCGCCCTGTTCATCCGCACCTCGCAGCGCGACATCTTCCGCAGCCGCGCGCTTGGCGGCCAGATCATGATGTCGATGTGGTCAGGCATCGACAATGGCGTGCCGACCGCCGACATGAACCCGAGCCAGCTCGCTCCCACCATCGACGACCAACTGCAATGGCCGCTGTGGGGCGCGCATTATCTGTCGCACGGCAAGCTCGGCGAAGCGCCCGATCTTCCGCCCGTGGTCGAGCTTATGGCGCTGCTCAAGCGCTGGAATGCGTCGACCGAAACCTCCGAGCGCGCCGAAATCTGGAACTCGATGCTGTCTATCTACACCGATCAGGTGTTTTCGATCGGCACCGTCAACGCCACGCTCCAACCGGTTCTGACGTCCTCGCGGCTGCGCAACCTGCCTGACAAGGCGCTCTACGGCTTCGACCCGACATCCTATTTCGGCGTCTACATGCCGGATACATTCTGGCTTGGAGACTCCTGAGCGTGCTGCGATACATAGTCTGGCGCATCGCCGTGATGGTTCCGACGCTGCTGATCATATCGGCGCTGGTGTTCACGATCATCGAGTTGCCGCCGGGCGACTATTTCGACAGCTATGTCGCCGAGCTTCGGGCCCAGGGCGAGGGGGTGGATTCCGACCGCATCGAGATGATGCGCAAGGAGTACGGTTTCGACAAGCCGCCCGTCATCCGCTACTTCTACTGGGTCGGCGGAATGCTGCAGGGCGATTTCGGCTATTCCTTCGAATACGAGCTGCCGGTCCGCGACGTCGTCGGCGACCGAATGTGGCTGACCGTGCTGGTTTCCTTCGTCACGATCATCTTCACCTGGCTCATCGCCTTTCCGATCGGCATGTACTCCGCCACGCATCAATACAGCTGGGGCGATTACGGGCTGACCTTTCTCGGCCTTCTCGGGCTCGCCATCCCGAACTTCATGCTGGCGCTCATCCTGATGTATTTCGCCAACATCTGGTTCGGCACGTCCATCGGCCATCTCATGGACCAGCAATATCTCGGCCAGCCGATGAGTTGGGACAAGGCGAAATCGATCCTCGCCCATCTCTGGATCCCGGTCCTCATCATCGGCACCGGTGGCACGGCAAGCATGATCCGGCGGCTGCGCGCCAATCTGCTGGACGAGTTGCACAAGCAATATGTCGTGACGGCGCGCGCCAAGGGCCTCAGTCCCTTCAAGACGCTGGTCAAATATCCGCTGCGCATGGCGCTGAATTTCTTCATATCCGACATCGGCTCCATCCTGCCCGCGATCATTTCCGGTGCCGAAATCACCGCGATCGTGCTGTCGCTGGAAACCACCGGCCCGATGCTGATCAAGGCGCTGCAAAGCCAGGACATGTATCTGGCCGGGTCGTTCCTGATGTTCCTCGCCTTCCTGACGGTCATCGGCGTCCTGATCTCGGATCTGGCGCTGGCGCTGCTTGATCCACGAATTCGTTTGCAGGGCGGCAGCACCAAATGAACACGCATTCGCCGCTTCCCGCTCCGGGCGCTCCGCTGCAGCATTACGTCTCGACCGCACCCTTCGACCCGCAGTCCGTCGAGGCGATGACGCCGGAGCAGGCGAAGGTCTTTCAGGCGTCGCAGTTGCGGCTGATGTGGTGGAAGTTCCGCAAGCACCGGCTCGCCGTCGTTTCGGGCGTGTTCCTTCTGGCGCTCTATCTCGTCATCATGTTCTGCGAGTTCCTTGCGCCCTACAATCTGCATACGCGCAACATGGACTTCATCTATGCGCCGCCGCAGCGCGTGCATCTGTTCCATAACGGGCAGTTCGTCGGCCCCTTCGTCTATGGCCGCCAGATGACGCTGGACATGGACACGCTCAAGCGCAACTACACCGAGAAGCAGGACGAGGTGCAGCCGATCCGCTTCTTCTGCAAGGGCGACAGCTACCGGTTCTGGGGCCTTATCGAAGGCGACAGGCACTTCGTCTGCCCCGCCGAAAACGGCCAGCTGTTTCTGGCCGGCACCGACAGGCTGGGGCGAGACGTGCTGTCGCGCATCATCTATGGCGCGCGCATTTCGCTGACCATCGGCCTCGTCGGCATCAGCTTCAGCTTTGTCCTCGGCATCGTCATCGGGGGGCTTGCCGGTTACCACGGCGGCGTCTTCGACCTGATCGTGCAGCGGATAATTGAAGTCCTGCAATCGATTCCCAGCATTCCCCTATGGCTGTCACTGGCGGCGATCATGCCGATTACGTGGAGCCCGATCCTGATCTATTTCGGCATCACCGTGATCCTCGGGCTGCTCGACTGGACCGGGCTGGCGCGTGCCGTTCGCTCAAAACTTCTTGCCTTGCGCGAAGAGGATTATGTGCTGGCAGCCCAGTTGATGGGCGCGAAAAGCAGCCGCATTATCGGGCGGCACCTCATTCCCGGCTTCATGTCGCACCTGATCGCAACGGCGACGATCTCCATACCCGGCATGATCCTGGGCGAGACGGCGCTGAGCTTTCTCGGGCTGGGGCTCAGGGCGCCGATAACCAGCTGGGGCATCCTGCTGACAGAGGCGCGCAGCGTCAGCGTAATTGCTTTCTATCCTTGGCTGCTCCTGCCGATGGTGCCGGTAGTCCTCGTCATCCTGGCGTTCAACTTCCTCGGCGACGGCTTGCGGGATGCGGCCGACCCCTACAAGTGAGGCCCGCTACTCCGCCGCGCGCCGGGCCGAAGATTCCGCGCCGTTCAGCCTGACGGAGTCGCCACGCCCGATGGCGTAGTAGAGCAGGCCGTGCTTGCGCAACTGCGCCGGGTCGTAGAGATTGCGGCCGTCGACGATCACCGGGTTGAGCAGGTTTGCCTTCAGCCAGCCGAAATCGGCGACACGGAACTGCTTCCATTCCGTGCAGATCACCAGCGCATCCGCGCCCTTTGCCGCGTCCTGCGGGCTTGCCGCAAGAACCAGGTCGGGCCGCTCGCCGTAATGGCGGCGGGCCTCCTTCATGGCTTCCGGATCATAGGCCCGAACCTTCGCGCCAGCGGCCCACAGCGCTTCCATCAGGACCCGGCTCGGCGCTTCGCGCATATCATCGGTGTTCGGCTTGAAGGCCAGCCCCCACAGCGCGATCGTCCGGCCCTGCAAATCGCCATCGAAGGCCTGCGACAGTTTTTCGAACAGAACATGCTTCTGCGTGTCGTTCACACGCTCGACCGCTTCCAGCAGATTTGCCGCGAAGCCGCTGGAGCGTGCCGTTCTGGCGAGCGCGCGTACGTCCTTGGGAAAACATGAACCGCCATAGCCGCAGCCGGGGTAGATGAACTGGTAGCCGATGCGCGGATCGGAACCGATGCCGTGGCGCACTTCCTCGATGTCGGCGCCGAGCCGTTCGGCGATGTTGGCCATCTCGTTCATGAAGCTGATCTTCGTCGCCAGCATCGCGTTGGCGGCATATTTCGTCAGCTCCGCCGAGCGCACATCCATGCTCATCAGCTTGTCGTGGTTGCGGTTGTAGGGGGCGTAGCAGTCGTGCAGCGTCTTCAGGACGGCTTCCGAATTCGTGCCGATGATGATGCGGGCAGGGCGTGTGAAATCCTCGATCGCACTGCCTTCCTTCAGGAACTCCGGGTTGGAGCAGACGTCGAAGGGATGATCCACGCCCCGCGCCTTCAAGGTGCTGGCAATGACGTCCGAAACCATGTCCGCTGTTCCGACCGGAACTGTCGACTTGCCGACGACGATCTTGTGGCCGTCGATATGTTCGCCGATCGTCCTGGCAACAGCCAGCACATGGCTGAGATCGGCGGAGCCATCGCCATTCGGCGGGGTTCCAACGGCGATGAAGATCAGTTCGGCAAATTTGATGCCCGCCGGCGCGTCGGTCGAAAACCGCAGCCGCCCGTTCTGGGCATTGCGGGTGACCATTTCCTTGAGGCCGGGCTCGAAGATCGGCACCTGGCCCTGATTCAGAAGGGCGATCCTATCCTCATCGATATCGATGCAAAGGACATCGTGGCCGACATCGGCAAAGCAGGCAGCGGTGACCAGACCGACATAGCCGGTCCCGAAAATGCTCAGTTTCATGAGTTCGTCCCTTGAACATGGGGCACCTTGGCCCGCCAAAGGCCGCCATGATCATCGGCGGCTGCCCGTTCGGTTATTGCAATGTTCATCGTTCGCTTCTATCCGGTCGGTCCAGCAAGTGTCGATCGGGGGTTTAACACATCGCCATGACAAAATATGACGAGATTCGGGCGTCGCGATGAAGGTACTTTTGACGGGTGCGGCGGGGTTCGTCGGCTATCACGCCGCCCGGCGTTTTCTCGACCGGGGCGATGAGGTTCTCGGGCTCGATAATCTCAACGACTACTATGCCGTCAAGCTCAAGCAGGACAGGCTTCAACAGATTGAATCCCATAAGGGATTTCGCTTCCGGGAGATCGATGTCGCCCGGCGCGACCTTGGCGAAGCGATCGGGCCGGAAGGCGCAGATGTCGACGTGATCGTCCATCTCGCCGCACAGGCCGGCGTCCGCTATTCCGTGACAAACCCTTACGCCTATGTCGATGCCAATGTGACGGGGCAGGTAGCGCTTTTCGAACTGGCGGGACAGCTGCCGAAGCGCCCGCCGATCGTCTATGCCAGCTCATCCTCCGTCTACGGCGCCAATGACAAGGTGCCGTTCGCGGAAGGAGACCGCACCGACAGTCCGGTTTCCATCTATGCTGCGACCAAAAAGGCAGGCGAGTTGCTGGCGCATGTTTATGCCGACATGCACGGCATCCATTCCACAGGTCTGCGCCTGTTCACGGTCTATGGCCGCTATGGCCGTCCAGACATGGCGCCGTGGCTGTTCACCGACGCGATTCTGCAGGGAAAACCAATTTCCGTCTTCAACAATGGCGAGATGCAGCGCGACTTCACCCATGTCAGCGACATCGTCGCCGGCATCGTCGCCGCGGCGGACCGCATCGTCGCCAAGCCCGATGAGACAGCGCCGGTCTACAATCTCGGCAACAATGCGCCGGTGAAATTGCTCGACTTCATCGCCTCGATCGAAAAGGCTGCCGGGCGCGAGGCGATCATGGAGATGAAGCCGAAGCCCGCCGGCGACGTGCTGCGGACATTTGCCGACATTACGCTGGCCGAACGCGACCTTGGTTTCCAACCGAAAACCACGCTGGAAGACGGGATGGCCGATTTCGTCGACTGGTTCAGGACATATAACCGCTCATGAGCCGTCTCGACAGTTTCATCCGCCGAATGACCGCACAGCGCGACATTCTCAACCATGTCTGTATCGAAGTGGCAAAGATGGAGGGGCCGGTGGTGGAGCTCGGCCTCGGCAATGGCCGGACCTTCAATCATCTGCGCGAGCGCCTGCCCGGACGCCGGATCGTGGCCTTCGACCGCAAGCTTGCCGCACACGCCAGCTCCATTCCCGATGCCGATAACCTCGTGCTCGGCGAAATTCGCGAGACGGCGAGCACTTTCGTCGGCATCGAAGCAGCGCTCGTCCATGCCGATATCGGCACCGGTTATGAAGACCGCGATGCGGTGACCCTTACCTGGCTTCCCGATCTTTCCGCGCGCCTGCTTCGCGTCGGCGGCATTGCGGTCAGCGGCCTGCCGCTCAAGCATCCGCAATTGCAGCAGCTTCCGCCGCCGCCTTCGGTGCCGGCCGATCGTTATTTCATCTATCGGCGTGTGTAGCGGTCGTCACGGGATCGTATAGACCGCGATCTCCCGCTCGATGCCCCGCAACGAGACGCCATGCGGCACGGGCGTCAGCGCGTTCCTGTGCAGCAGGTCGGCGGTGGGGCCGTCGTCGACCACCGAGCCGGTGACGAAGATCGCCTGTGCGTTGGCAAGATTCTGGACGCGCGAGGCGATGTTGACCGTCTGGCCGAAATAATCCTGCCGTTCGTTCATCGACACGGCGATGCACGGCCCGGCATGGACGCCGATCTTGAGCAGCAGGTCCTCGCGTCCACTCTTGTCGTTCAGCGCCCGCATGGCATCGCGCATCCTCAGCGCCGCCGCGATCGCCCGGTCCGGCGTCGGGAAGGTCGCCATCACCGCGTCGCCGATCGTCTTCACCACAGCACCTGCTTCCGCCGCCACGATCTCCTGCAAAACCTGAAAATGCGCGCGCACCATATCGAACGCGGAAAGGTCGCCGACCCGCTCATAGAGTTCGGTAGATCCGCGCAGGTCGGTGAACAGGAATGTCAGGCTGGTGATCTTGAGGCGTTGGTCGACGTCGAGCGTGTCGGTCCGGTAAAGGTCGCGGAAGGTCTGGTTGGAGAGCAGGCGCTTGGCCGTAAGGAACGGCCGCCGCTTGCCCAGCAAGCAGTGCAGCTCGTTGCCGGCAACGCAGACCGTCGGCAGGACGCGCGTGTCCGTGCGGTTCTCGAGCGCGATGCGCAGCGGTCCCGGCTGCATCTCCAGCATTTGGCTCTGGATATGGTCGCGGTCGAAGACCAGGGACAGGTTCCGGCGTTCCTTTGTCGGCTCGCCCTTCACATCGATGAACTGTGCCGAATGCGTGACCGGTTCAAAGATGATGACGAACTCGGCGGGAAGCTGGATGGACAGCACGCCCTTCTCGCCCGGCTCCAGCTCGACGTCCTCCAGCGCGAAGCTGGCCATGGCCTCCTCGAAATTCTCCTCGGGCAGGTCGACGCCGGACGCCCAGTAGATCTGGCGGAAATACTCCGTCACCGACAATTGCTCGGGATTGTGCGCGGCGATCCGGCGAACCCTCGGGCTGACGGTAAACGTCACTTCCACCATCTCGTCGAGCGTCGGCGCATAGCCTTCCGAGCACAGCGCGCAGGTGTATTCCTCCTTGCGCACGGTTTTCAGCGTGGCGTTGCTGTCGAGCACGCCGCCGCAGCCGGGGCACAGCACGTTCCAGGAAATATCGAAGACGCCCACCCGCGCCGCATGGAGAAAGGCGCCGATAACCCGCTCCTCGTCGAGGCCATGCCTGGCCGCGAAGGCCGGTGCATTGATACGGCAAAGCGCCCGATCCTCGCCCTCGGCGACGGTTTTCTTGATCGCGTCGATCGCCTGCGGATCGACATCGCTCGATTGCCGCAGAAGTGAGAACAGGTCTTGAACTTCATTCATCATAGCGGCTCCGGATAATGCGCCCCCGGAACGTTGTCAGACCGATGCTCCGGTCACGGTCCTCTATTTTACTGCGAATCGGTCCATCCGGCCATTCGAATAGATGAGCCTGCTGACAGCCGAATTTGTATTCGGTGCATTTCCAGCAGGCGCAGGTGGTTCTATGCTGGCAGCGGGGCATAAATCATTGGGAATTTTCCCATGCAGACATCCGACAACCCGCCATTTCCCGCGGCCCTGCGCCTTTTCTCGGCAGCCGTCATCATCGTCCTGATCGTCGGCGCCGGCCTGTTTTTCGCGCCTGCGCTGGTCAAGGCTCGCTGGCCATGGGCCGTCACCCCGTTCAACGCCCGTTTCCTTGGCGGTTTCTACACCACCGAAATGGTGGTGATGGCCGCACTGCTGGTCTGGAACCGCTGGTCGCCCGGCAGGCTCGTGCTTGTCATGGCCTTCATCTTCACCGTCATCGTCTCGGTCGCTTCATTCATCAACCTCGGCTATTTCGATTTCGCGCGCAAAGCGCCCTGGCTCTGGTTTGTCGTCTATCTGGCCTCGGTTGCTGTTTCAGGCTGGTTCCTGTGGCGGTCCAGAGCACGTCCTTCGGCCAAGGGGTTGACCTTGAACCCGGCATGGCGCGGCTACATGCAGCTGGAATCGGCGATCCTTGGGCTCTATGGCGTCGGCTTGTTGCTGTTTCCTCTGACATTCAGCAGCTTCTGGCCATGGCCGATCGACGCTTTCCACGCGCAGGTCTACAGCGCCATCTTCCTCGCTGGCGCGGGTGGCATTTATCTCGTCTGGAGAAGCGCCCCGCGCGAGGAGCTGCTGGTGCTCGGCCTGGCGCAGCTCCTGATCGGCCTGTTTGCCATCGTCGGCCTCGCCGTCACCGACGCTGCCGTGCATAAGATAAACTGGTCCGCGACGGGAACATCGTGCTGGCTCGCCCTGTTCGGCTGGATCGGCATCAGCGGTGTTTTCAAACTCTACACAGCTTCCCGGCACAGCCCGCAATAGGCATCATAGATCGTCAAGGCGGCTGGATTTTGCGGCAATGTCCTGCGCATTGTGAAAACCGGATTTTTGCCAGCCACCGGGACGCCATGACCACCGCGACATCTCCATCTTCCGAAAAAGTGCAGCCGCAGCTTCGTGCCGTCCGGCCAAGCGATGCCGAAGCGCTTTGCGCCATCTTCAACATGCCCGGCTTTCGCTGGGGCACGCTCAGGATGCCGTTCGAGATGGTCGAGCAGGTCGAGCGGCGCATCGCCAAGTCCGGTCAGGAGACGACGTGGATCGTCGCCGAGGTGGATGGCAAGGTCGTCGGCGATGGCCGTCTCATCGCGCAAAGCTCGCCGCGCCGTTCGCATATCGGCGAGATCAATATCGGTCTCGACGATGCCTTTGTCGGCAAGGGCATCGGCTCGGCGATACTGGGGGCGCTGCTCGATGTTGCCGACAACTGGCGCGCTCTGAAGCGGGTGGAACTGACCGTCTATGCCGACAACGAACCGGCCATCCGGCTCTACACGCGCCACGGCTTCGAGGTCGAGGGCCGGCATGTGAAGGCCGGCTTCACCGATGGAGAGTATCACGACCTCCTGGCGATGGCCCGGCTGCGGTTCTGAAAGCCGCAATTCGACCATAACTGTTTAGCTAAGCTAACAGTTCGTCCTGAGTTTCTAAATTGTGCTAATTTGGTGATCCTCTTAGGGTCCATCCATAAGCAGCGCTTGAAAAGCTGCCTGCGCAGGCGATCCGGCAATCGCATGTGCGGAGGAAACAGAGCCGGCAAGCATCAGTCCAGATAGCGGGCAGCGTCTTTAGACGCCGGGCCCGGCATGAAAGTCGTGACCTGAACGGCAAGCGGCGCGGTGCCCGTTTGCCGGAGCGTTGAAACGCGCCCGCAACCGACCATCAACTCAATCCTCCCAAGGACCAGACCATGAATCTTTCGACCTTGCTCCAAGCCCGCGCCGCCAAAGGCCGGCCCGTCCGCGTCGGCCTGATCGGCGCCGGCAAATTCGGCTCGATGGTGCTCGCCCAGGCGCAGCGCATCGAAGGCTTTCACATGGTCGCCGTGGCCGACCTTAATGTCGGCAAGGCGCGGGAATCGTTTGATCGCGTCGGCTGGCCGAAGGAGCGCTACTCCGCCACCAGCGCCGCGGACGCGGTGAAGAACGGCACCACCTTCGTCACCGACGACGTCAATGCGCTATTTGCCTGCGGCGAGATCGAATGCGTCATCGAGGCCACCGGCCATCCGATTGCCGGCGCCCGCCATGCCCTCAGTGCCATCGAACACAACAAGCATGTCGTCATGGTCAATGTCGAAGCCGACGTCATGGTCGGGCCGATCCTGGCCGAGAAGGCCCGCGCCAAAGGTCTGGTCTATTCGATGGCCTATGGCGACCAGCCGGCGCTGATCTGCGAACTGGTCGACTGGGCGCGTGCTTCCGGCTTCGAGGTGACCGCCGCAGGCAAGGGCATGAATTTCGAGCCGCGCTATCGCTATTCGACGCCGGACACCGTGTGGGGCTTCTTCGGCTGGACCGAGGAGGAGGTCGCCAAGGGCGACTTCAATCCGAAAATGTACAACTCCTTCACCGACGGCACCAAGGCGGCCATCGAGATGGCGGCGGTCGCCAACGGCACCGGTCTCGACTGCCCGGATGACGGCCTCGCCTTCCCGCCTTCGGGCCTGCACGATCTGGCAAAAGTGTTCCGCCCGGCTGCCGATGGCGGGCGCATGGCCCGCTCGGGTCTGGTCGACATCGCCGCCAGCCAGGAGCCGGACGGCCGCGAGGTGTTCAACAACATACGCTACGGCGTCTTCGTCACCTTCAAGGCGCACAATGAATATGCCCGCGCCTGCTTCAAGCAGTATGGCCTGCTGACCGACCCGTCCGGCTGGTATGCCTCGATGTGGCGTCCGTTCCACATCATCGGCCTGGAAACCTCCGTCAGCGTGCTTTCGGCGGTTCTGCGCGGCGAAGCCACCGGTACGTCCAAGGAATTCCGCGGCGATGCCGTCGCCACCGCCAAGAAGGACATGCAGCCGGGCGAAATGCTCGACGGCGAGGGCGGTTTTGCCGTATGGGCCAATGCCATACCGGCGACCCGCAGCCTCGATCTGCGCGCCCTGCCGATCGGCCTGGCCCACAATGTGAAGCTCAAGCGGCCGATCAAGAAGGATCAGATCGTCAGCTTCGACGATGTCGAACTGGTCAACGATCTCGACGTCGTCAAGCTTCGCCGGGACATGGAAGACAGCTTCCGTCCCGGCAAGAGCGTCGCGGCCTGAGGCGGCAAGATCGGGGAGGATCGAAAGTGAATACGGCAAAGGCATTCGTCGTCATCGCGGAATTCCGGGTGAAGCCTGGAAAGATGGATGCCTTTCTCGAGGCGGCCCTCGACGATGCGCGCCATTCGGTGGCCGATGAGCCCGGATGCCGTCAGTTCGACGTCATCCGGCCGGAGGGCTCCGACGATACGGTCGTCTTCTACGAGGTCTATGACAGCCGCGCCGATTTCGATGCCCATCTGGAAACGCCGCATCTGGGCCGGTTCCGTGACGCCTTTCCACCACTGATCGTGGTGGAGCTTCCGCCGCGCTTTTCCGAACGGCAGCATCCATGATGCAAACCGGACGCAGGATCGGCTTCGTCGGCACCGGCATCATGGGTGGGCACATGGCGCGCCGGTTGGCCGAGGCCGGTTTCACTGTCACGGCCTGGAACCGCACGGCGCAAAAGGCCGAGGCCCTGAAGGGGCAGGGCGTTTTGATCGGTGCCTCGGCCACCGACACAGCGCGGGATGCCGATGCCGTCATCTGCATGCTGAGTTCCGGCCCGGTCTGCGATGAGGTTCTGCTGGGGCAGGGCGGTGTCATCGCGGCGATGAAGCCGGGCGCGACGCTTATCGTCATGAGCTCCATTCCCGTCGAAACCGCACAGGCTCAGGCAGTTGCTGCCGCGGAGCGCAACGTCCGCTACATCGACGCACCGGTTTCCGGCGGTGAGAAGGGCGCGCGCGAAGGCACGCTCGCCATCATGGCCGGCGGCGATGCGGAAACAGTGGAAGCAATGCGCCCCGTTTTTGCACCGCTTGGGCGTGTCACCCATGTCGGCCCGGTTGGAACCGGCGAACTCACCAAGCTCGCCAACCAGTTGATCGTCGCGTCGAACATCTGCGCTGTCGCCGAAGCACTCACCCTGGCCAAACGTGGCGGCGCCGACCCGGCCCGTGTGCGCGAGGCACTGCTCGGCGGATTTGCCGATTCCACCGTGCTGAAGCAGCACGCGCTGCGCATGGTCAAGGGCGATTTCCAGCCGGGCGGCCCTGCCAAATATCAGGTCAAGGACACGTCGACCGCACTCTCCCTTGCCCGCGCGCATGGGTTGACATTGCCTGTGGCGGAGAATGTCGACCGCCTCTTCCAGGCGATGGTGGACAATGGCGATGGCGACCTCGACCACAGCGCCGTCATCCTGGAACTGGAACGCATAAATTCCGGCGGAGGCACTAACCCGAGCCAATAGAGATATCTGAGGACTACAGTGGAGGAGAATAAAATGAAGCATCTTTCGATCCGCGGCCTGCTGACGGCAGCCGCAATGTTCGTCGCAACCGCAGCTCACGCCGGCGCGACGCTGACGCTGTCTACGCCCGATCCCGACGGTTCGGAGATCACGGTTGCGGCAAACAAATTTGCCGAACTGGTCGCCGCCAAAACCAATGGCGAGGTCACGGTGAAAGTATTCCCAAACGGAACGCTCTATGGCGGCGATCCATCGGCTGCGGTGAAGCAGCTGGCCGGCGGTTCGCTCGACATGCTGGTTCTGGCGACGTCGCTCTACGCCAATTTCAACCCGAAATTCTCGGCCATCTCGATCCCCTACCTGTTCGATGACGAAGCACAGCTTCGCACCTATCTGGCCGGCGAGCAGGGCCAGGAGCTGATTTCCGATCTCAACAACATCGGCATCAAGGGCATCAATTTGTGGACGCGCCCCTTCCGCCAGATGACCAATTCGCGCCATGCGATCGAGAAGCCGGCCGATCTCGCCGGCATGAAGTTCCGCGTGCCCAACAATCCGCTCTGGGTCGAGTTCTTCAAGAAGCTTGGCGCCGCACCGACGCCGATGGCTTTCGCCGAAGTCTACAACGCCTTGCAGTTGAAGGTAGTCGACGGTCAGGAAAACCCGATCAACGTGCCGGTCAGCGCCAAGTTCTACGAGGTGCAGAAATACGTCTCGATCACCAACCACATGGCTGATGGCTGGGTGCTCGGCATCAACCCGGCCAAGTATGATGCGCTGAGCGACGCAGAAAAGGCCGCCCTCACCGAGGCCGCCAAGGAAGCCGAAGCCTGGAAGGTCGAGAACGATGCGGCAACGGCTGAGTCCTCGATCGCCGAACTCGAAAAGCACGGCATGCAGACCAACCGCCTGACGCCCGAGCAGCAGCAGGCCTTCGTCGCCGTGTCCAAAGAATTGTTCCCGGTCTTCGCCGGCCTCGTCAAGGACCAGGCCTTCTTCGACAAGACGGTCGCGGCCGTCGGCAAGCAGTAGTAAACCCGGTTGATCGGACCTGCCATCAGGCGGGTCCGGAAAGGGAGGAGGCGTCATGGCCCGCAACACATCCACTTTCGGCAAGATCGTCACGCTGTTGACCGACGTGGCCGCCGGCATTGCCGTCTTCGGCGTTCTCGTCGTCGTGCTTCTGCAGGTGTCGAGCCGCCTCCTCGGCGTGCCGGTCTCCTGGACCGAGGAGGCCACGCGCTATCTCTTCGTCTGGATGATCTTTCTCGGCCTCTCCGCCGGTTTCCGTACCGTCGAGACCGCGCGCGTTACAGTGTTCATCGGTGCGGTGCCCGGCCTGTTCCGGCGATTGGCGGTGCCGATCTATGTCGTTTCCTCCGTCCTGTTTTTCATCCTCATGGGCTGGACCGGCATCACGCTGGTCAAGCAGCAGCTGATGATGAACGAGACTGCGGCAACCCTCGCCATTCCCATGTGGGTCATCGGCATCATCATGCCCGTCTCGGCGGTGCTCGCCATCCTTGCCATCATCGAATCGCTGCGCACCCGGCGTGACCTGATCGCCTTGCCTGAAGATGCGTTCCCGGCAATCCGAACCGAAGACGCCGACGTCGTCACCAATGCAGGAAAGCCGTCATGAGCATCGCACTCCTCGTCATCTTCCTGCTTCTTTCCGCGCTTGGCGTTCCGCTCGCCGTGGCGCTTGGCCTCGCCAGCGTCGCCGCCATGCTGATGTTCACCTCGACGCCGATCGACCTCCTGTCGCAGAGCATGTTCTCGGCGATGAACTCCTTCCTCCTTGTCGCCGTGCCGCTGTTCATCCTCGTCGGCGTACTCATGGAACGCGGCCGCGTTGCCGAAAAGCTGTTCGACTTCGCCGGCGCCATGGTCGGGTGGATGCCGGGCGGCCTTGGCCACGTCAACGTCGTCTCCTCCGTCATCTTCGGCGGCGTCTCGGGCTCGTCGGTCGCCGACATCGCCTCCATCGGCGCCATCGAGATCAAGGCCATGGAGCGCCACGGCTTTCCCAAGGGCTATGCCGTCGGCATGACGCTGTGCACCTCGACGCTGTCGTCCATCATCCCGCCATCGATCCTCGTCGTCATCGCCGGTTCTATCGCCAATGTCTCGATCGGCACGTTGCTGGTGGCAGGGCTGATCCCCGGCCTGTTCATCGCCTTCATGTTCATGGTGTTCAACCATTTCTACGCCGTGCGCCATGGCTACAACCCGCCGACGCCGTTCAACCTGCGTCTCGTGATCACCACCGGCCTTGCCGCCATCCTGCCGATGCTGACACCGGTCATCCTGCTCATCGGCATCGTCGACGGCTATTTCACGCCGACCGAGGCCGCCGCGATCGCCGTGCTCTACACGCTGTTCCTGGCCGTGGTGCTCTACCGCACGATACCGCTAAGGGAATTGCCCGGCATCTTCATGGAAACGGCGCGTGTCTCCGGCACCATCCTGTTCATCGCCGCCACCGCCAAGCTCGGCGCATGGGTCTTCACCTATGACGGCCTGCCGGCGCAGGTCGCGACCTTCCTCAGCCATATCAGCAACGGACCGACCACTACGCTGGTGCTGATCTTTCTGTTCCTGATCGTCGTCGGCATGTTCATGGACGCGATTGCCGCGATGTTCATCCTCATTCCGGTGCTGATGCCGCCGGCCGTCTCGATGGGGGTGGATCCCATGCATTTCCTCATCGTCATGGTCATCACGTTGACCCTCGGCCTTGTCACGCCGCCGGTAGGTGTCTGCCTCTTCGCAGTAGCGCAGGTGGCAAAAATGTCGATCGAGGACGTCATCAAGGGTTCGCTTGCTCCGATGTCGGTGCTGGTCGCAGCTATCCTGGCGCTGGTGCTGTTTCCCGTGCTGACGCTCGGGCCGATCCGCTTGCTCGGGCTTTACTAGACCGGCTATGACCATCGGCATGAAGAACGCAGTTGCCGCCAGATCGGATTTCCTCGTCGTCATGGGCATAGCCGGCACCGGCAAGACGGAAATCGCCAGCCGTCTTGCCGAAGCCCTTGCCTGCCAATGGATCGAGGCCGACAGGCTGCACAGTGCCCAAAATGTCGAGCGCATGCGGCAGGGCATCGGCCTCACCGACGAGCAGCGCTGGCCGTGGCTCGCTGCCATCTGCGATGCCGCCCTTGCAGAGCCGGACCGCCCGGTGGTCATCGCCTGCTCGGCGCTGCGGCTTCGTTATCGCGACTTCATGCGCGACAGGCTCGGCCCCGTCCGGTTCCTGTTTCTCGACGGCCCTGCCGACCTGATCGAGCAGAGACTTGGCGCGCGCAAGAGCCACTTCGCAACCACCACGCTGCTGGCGAGCCAGCTTGCGACGCTGGAGCCGCCCACAGACGATGAGGCGCCGATCCGCCTCGATATTGCGCTGACGCCGGGCGAGATCGTTGCGCAGGCCGTGGCTGTCTTGCGCGCCGGGTAGGTACTCACGCAGCTGGCAGGTTCCGCGCCTGCCAGGCGCTGCCCTCGCTGCGCAGCCAATCGAGGAAAAGCCGCACCTTCTTCTGCCGCAGATGGTCGCGCGGACAGACGATCCACTGCGTGATCAGCCGCACCTGTGGCGGTGTCCTGACAGGACAGACCAGCCGCCCGCTTGCCAACTCGCTTTCCATCATCAGCGTGCTTTCCAGCGCTATGCCCATGCCGTCCACAGCCGCGTCGATCGCCATATGGCTGCGGTCGAACAGCACGCGGCGCCAGCGCTCCCTTGGGTCCACGCCGGCGAGTGAAAGCCAGCGTCCCCACTGCGCCTGCGACTTCACCGAATGGATCAGGCGGTGACCCGGCAGGTCGGCCGCCTCGATGCTGCCCGCTGGCGCATAATGCGGCGCGCAGGCCGGCAGAAACTCCTCCTCCGCCACACCTTCGACGAACAGGCCGGGCCAGCGGCCGTCGCCATGGCGGATCTCGACATCGACCAGTTCGCGGTTGAAGTCGGTCGGCTCGTTTGTGCCGTCGAGCCGCATCTCCAGATCAGGATGGTTGTCGAGGAACGAGCCGAGGCGCGGCAGCAGCCATTTGGCCGAAAATGTCGGCGTGGCGCGCACGGTCAGCGCAGTGATCGAGCGATAGCCGCGAATGGTGTTCGTCGCCTCGGCGATGCCCTCGATCTCGTCGGTGATGGTGGCAAAGTAGCGCTCGCCCGCCTCCGTCAGCACGATGCCGCGACCCATCCTGGTCATCAGTGTCACGCCAAGCTGCACCTCCAGCGCCTGTATCTGCTGGCTGACCGCCGACGGCGTGACGCTCAGTTCCTCCGCCGCCTTGGAAATACTGCCGGCGCGTGCTGCGGTGTGGAACACCCAGATCGCTCTGATCGGTATCTGCATGATTGAACCATTTAGCCTGACTAACGTTTTTTCGACGATAGCGGATTTTCGCTAAGGTGACAGCGGAAGGTTTCGTGCCGCTGTTGAGGTCGGGACCAGTAGCAACCGTTGTGAGGTTCTCAAGCTCTCGTCCCCATTGACGATTGGCGAAGGCAGAACATGCAGTTCGTCGACCTTGTCGATTAGCGGTGACAACCATGGATGAAGTTGGCCATCCCGGATAACCGGAGCGAAGCGCAGGTTATCCGGGATCCGTCGGCCGCAACATCGTCTGGCCCGATCCTGATGTTGACGCGCGTTATGCACCGCCGAAGCTCCTCACCGTTCCGGCATGGATTCCCGACACTCTCCGCTCGTTCCTCGCTCACGAGGTCGAGAATGACGAATTGCATTTGGGGGTTGTCGCCAATCCCAAACGTTGGCGGTTTGCAGACGCGCAAATAACAAGTTCGTCATCCTCGGGGCCGGAGCCGAACGAAGTGAGGTGGAGGAACCCGGGGATCCATGCCGGAACACCTATGACGGCTTCTGCGGTGCAGAACTACCGAAGCTGAAACCAGCGAAAACTGTGGGAAAGATTTTCGCCTGATTTCCTTCTAACCTGTTGTTTTCCCTCACGCGACACAGATTTTTTCACGCCCGATCTATCCCCCTCTTTCCAGCCTCGCGCATACTTCCCCGTGCAAATCCGCTTCCAACGGGATCCCTGGTGCGCACCGGGTATCAGGGGGAAGTGTCGGCGTCCGGGCTGGTGGCACTGCGGTAGTGTTGCTGGGTGATGAACCCCTAAGCCCGGGTCTTAGTTACGGCTGGGCACGCGAATGTGGAGGCGACTGAGCGGGACAAGAGCGCTGGCGGGGCGCAATGGCTGCGCCACGAATTTACAAACTAGGAAGGCAAGGCCTTTGCGCCCCGCGTTCCCAGTTCTTTGACAATGGCCAGATGCGAAAGCAGGCGTGGCGATGATGAAGCGCGCCGGCGTTTTCTCACCCCCTCAAGGGGGAGGGAGACGTTGCACCTCGTTCGCAGGTTCGTTCTGCTCGCACCTGCAACATTTTTAAGACGATATTCTCGCCTTTGCGAAATGCGCAAAAAACAGTCCTTTGCTTAAACGGCGGGCATTCCAGACGATATGGGCAAGGCTTCGCAACCAGCGTGGCCCTCCAATTCCGGCAACAGGTTTCAACAGGAATCCACCATGACCGCATTCGCAAAAACCCGGCTCCGATTGTTCTCGCAAGCTATTTCCCGCCGCGCGGCTCTCGCGGGACTGCTCGCCGCCGGCGTCGCTTTGGTCAGCATCGCCGGGCCGTCGCCGTCCTTCGCCGAGGACAAGAAATCGATCAAGGTCGGCATCATCAGTGGTGAGGATGAGGACGTCTGGCGCGTCGTCACCGAACAGGCCGCCAAGAACGGCCTGACGATCGAGACGGTCGTCTTCAACGATTACACCCAGCCCAACGAAGCGTTGGAGCGCGGCGAGATCGACGCAAACGCCTTCCAGCACCAGCCCTATCTCGACAACCAGATCAAGACCCAAGGCTACCACATCGTTTCGGTCGGCTACACCGGCGTCTGGCCGATCGGCCTTTACTCCAAGAAGTTCACCAAGATCGCCGATCTGCCGGAGGGTGCCGTGATAGGCGTGCCGAACGATCCGTCCAACGAGGGCCGCGCGCTGCGCGTGCTGCAGAATGAGGGCGTCATCAAGCTCAAGGACGGCACCGGCATTCTGGCGACGATCGCCGACATCGCCGAGAACCCGAAGAAGGTGAACATCAAGGAGCTCGATGCCGGCGTCGTCGGACGCGCCATCGAGGATCTAGACGCAGCCGTGGTGAACACCGACTGGGCGTTGAAGAGCGGGCTTTCGCCGGAAAACCGCATTGCCCAGGAGCCGGTGGCCGACAACCCGTATCGCAACTTCATCGCGGTGAAGGCCGGCAGCGAAAACGAACAATGGGTCAAGGCGCTGGTCGCGTCGTATCAGAATGAGGCCGTGAAAGCCGAGTTCGACCGCGTCTACAAGGGCACCGGCATCAGCGCTTATTGACGCTTGCCGAAGCGCCTTTGCTCCAATCATGAGACTGCCCGCGGCTCAGGCTGCGGGCAGTCTCATTCTGCGTTTTACAGCCGGCTTCCCGGCTGTCGGGAAAGGAACCCGAAATGACCCAGCACTTTGCCATCACTGAGGCCGGCGAACCGCCGGCCAAGGCCGATCCGCAGCAGGCCGAGCAGGTCGTTCGCCTGGTCGATGTCAAGCGCCGGTTCGGCACGACGCCGGCCATCGATGGCATTTCGCTCTCGGTCGGCAAGGGCGAGGTTCTGGGCATCATCGGCCGCAGCGGCGCAGGCAAGTCGACGCTGATCCGCTGCCTCAACGGTCTGGAGCGCCCCGATTCCGGCCAGATATTCATCGAGGGCCGGGATATTGCCCAGCTTGGCGAGCGCGATCTCCAGCCGCTGCGCCGGCGCATCGGCATGATCTTCCAGCATTTCAATCTCCTTTCGGCCAAGACAGTCGAGGACAATGTGGCGCTGCCGCTGAAGATCGAAGGGCGCTCCAAGGCCGAGCGCCGCAAGCGTGCCGCCGAGCTCCTCGAACTGGTCGGCCTTTCGGAAAAGGCCAAGGCCTATCCGGCGTCGCTTTCCGGCGGCCAGAAGCAGCGCGTTGGCATTGCCCGCGCGCTCGCGGCTAGACCGGCGCTGTTGTTGTCGGATGAGGCCACCTCGGCGTTGGATCCCGAGACGACGCGGTCTATTCTGGTGCTGCTCAAGGACATCAACCGGCAACTCGGCCTGACCGTCCTGTTGGTCACGCATGAGATGGAAGTGGTCCGCAGCATCGCCGACCGCGTCGCGGTGATCGATACCGGCCGGATCGTCGAGGAAGGCCCTGTCTGGTCGGTCTTTGCCGATCCGAAATCGCAAATCACACAGAGCCTGCTCGGCGGCATCCGCCCGCAACTGCCGGCGGAGATCGCGGTGCTGCTGAAGCCGGCCGGCAAGGAGGCGATCTTGCGGATCGATGTCGCCGGAGAGGCGGCGCGAGGCCCGCTGCTTTCCGATCTGGTTGCTGAGGTCCCGGGCGCGTTCCGGCTGATCCATGGCGGCGTCGATCATGTCCAGAGCCAGCCGGTGGCGAGCCTGTTTCTCGGCGTGCCTGCGATCAAGGCTGATCATGTCGCGAGAATTGTCGAATTCCTGAAGACCCGCAATGCCCGGGTGGAGGTGCTTGGTTATGTCACCGGTAATGATTGATCTTCTGTTTCGCTCGCTGTGGGAAACGGTGCTGATGACCGCCGCATCCGGCATCATCTCGCTCGTCGTCGGCCTGCCGCTCGGCCTTGCGCTGATCGCCACAGACCGCGGCGGCATTGCCGAGAACCTGTGGGTCAACCGCATTCTCGGCGCGGTCATCAACGGCTTCCGGTCGGTGCCGTTCATCATCCTGCTGGTGGCGCTCATCCCGGTCACGAGGCTGATCGTCGGCACCTCGATCGGCACCTGGGCGGCGATCGTTCCGCTCTCCATTGCCGCCACACCTTACTATGCGCGCATCGCCGAAGTGTCTCTGCGCGAGGTCGATCGCGGGCTGATTGAGGCGGCGCGCGCCATGGGTGGCAACCGCTGGACGATCATCCGCGAGGTGCTGGTGCCGGAAGCGCTGCCGGGCATTGTCGCCGGTTTCACGGTAACCTTGGTGACGCTCGTCGGTGCATCCGCCATGGCCGGCGCGATCGGCGCCGGAGGATTGGGCGATCTCGCCATCCGCTACGGCTATCAGCGCTTCGAGACGAATATCATGATCGCGGTCGTGGTCGTGCTGATCGTCATGGTCTGCGCCATCCAATGGATTGGAGACAGGCTGGTCGCTTATCTCGACCACAAGGCGTGAGGTATCAGGAATCCTGAGGCGTTCGCGGTGGCCAGCGGAATTCGGAAGCCTGCCGCAAATGCTGGCGCAGCATCGCTTCCGCCCATTCCATGTCGCCCGCCTCCACCGCGTCGAGAATGGCCAGATGCTCGCGGCAGGACTGCTCGATGCGTTCGACCGGAAGCTCGAGGAAGACGCCCGACTCGTGCATGCGCCGCAGATTGTTCTGCTGCCGCACAGCGTCCACCAGGAACCGGTTTCCCGAACAGGCGGCCAGGCTTTCGTGGAACGACGCATTCACGCGAAACCACTCGTCGCCGCCAGTGCTGGCCTGGGGGTCCCTGAGGATGCGCTCATGCGCGCGGCGGACCTGTCCCAGATGTTCAGGATCGGCGTTGAACGCCGGCGCCCGCAATGCTGCGCATTCGACGACGATGCGAAACTCGTAGCTCTCGCGATAGGCTTGGTCGCCAACCAGCGAGTCGACGAAGCGCCAGCCATGCCCGGGTAGCCGCTGCGCCAGTCCCTCGGCGGCAAAACGCATAAGGAGCTTGCGCACGATCCCTCGCGAAACACCGTAGCGCGGCATCAGCTCTGCCTCGGATACGTCCTGCGGCAGTTCGCCTGACGCGCGTTCGCGCATCATCCGCCGATACAAATCTTCGATCGGCGAACTCGGCAGCAGATCGTGGATGTCTATGCCCGAGATGTCCGAGGCGATGCGAAGGCCGCGCTTTTCCGTCGGCTGCAGCACGCCCTTTTCCACCAGCATGTCGAGCGCGGCGCTGATCGGAGACCGCGACACGCCGAAGGCACGGGCGAGTTCCGGCGCTGATATTCGGGTGCCGACGCCCAGCTCGAAATCGCGGATGCGCTCGAGGATGCGCCGCGCCAGATCGATCTGAAGCGGGCTCGGTCCTTCCGCAGGCTCGTGCTCATCGATCATCGTCTGGTTCATGAGTTCTCCCCGTGCGAAGCGCATTATAGATGCAACACAACGCAACGCGAACCCCTCAAACTGCGCGAAATTGTGCTTTTCATTTGATCAAAATGCACTATGCTGATTTGGAACGCGACCGCTGAGGCTTAACCTGATGACTGACATTGCCCCTTTCCCTCTCGTTGAAGTCCGGGGAACGCCAAGCGAGCGCGGGCGCATGTATGGCGAACAGGCGCGTGAGCGCGTCAGACTTTCCGCCAGCCTCTACGAGGAGCAACTGCGTCGGCTTGGTTTCAGCTCGGAAGACGTATCCCGGCTCGTCACGATATTCCTGCCGAACATCAAGGCATGGGCGCCCGATCTCGTTGAGGAGATGGAAGGAATTGCAGCCGGCGCGGCTGTCGATCTCACCTCCGTCGTGCTCGTCAATGCGCGAACCGAGGTGCTTCAGCTGGCGCGCCGCGAGAAGGGTGTTGGCGACGACGAGCCGGATGGCTGCACCGGCGCCGTCATCCTGCCCGAAGCGACCCGGGATGGCGCACTCATTCATGGCCAGAACTGGGACTGGAAGGCCGAATGCGCCGACACCTCGGTCGTGCTGAGAATCCTGCGCGACGACGGGCCCGATGTGCTGACCTTCACCGAAGCTGGCGGCCTGGCGCGCAGCGGTTTCAATTCGGCCGGCATAACGGTAACGGCCAACTATCTCGAATCCGATCGTGACTATCGCGACATCGGCATCCCCCTGCCGTTCATTCGCCGGCGTGCGCTGGAGGCGCAGCATTTCGCCCTGGCGCTCCGCGTCGTTGCCATCACGCCCAAATCCGGCTCGAACAACATGATGGTCAGCACGGCCGAAGGCTACGCGGTCGATCTGGAATGTGCGCCGGACGAGGCCTTTCCGATCTATCCCAGAAACGGGATGATCGTGCACGCCAATCACTGGCAAAGCCAGGTGGCGCTTTCGAAGCTCAGGGAGACCGGTCTCGCCAGTGTGCCGGACAGTCTTTATCGCGACCACCGCGTCGAAAAACTTCTGTCTGCGCGCAGCGGCGACATCGTCGCCGATGATCTGAAGAACGCGCTGTTCGACGATTTTGCAGCACCTTTCTGCGTCTGCCGCGCGCCCATGAAGAAGGAGGGCGGCAACCTCTCCGCCACCGTCGCGATGATCGTCTGCGAGCCGGCGAAAGGCATGATGGAAATTGCACCGCTGCCAGCGATCAATCGGGCGTTCACCCGCTATGATCTGAGAATGGACGAAGCGTTGCTTGCCAGGCTTTCCAGCACAGGCGGCCTTGCAAATGGCGCCGCTGTCAAACACGGGGAGAAACGATGGTCCGCTTCATCCTGAGCCGGCTCGCCACGGCGATCCCGACCCTGCTGATCGTTTCGATCACCGTATTTGCCCTGATACGGCTTATTCCGGGTGACCCCGCGACACTGATGCTGGGCGATCTCGCGCAGCCGGGACAGGTCGAGGCGTTGCGCCATCAGATGGGCCTCGACCAGCCCGTCATCGTTCAATATCTGATCTGGCTCGGCAATGTCGTTTCGGGCGACTTCGGTCAATCGATCTCCACCCACCAGGCAGTCCTGCCGCTCATTCTCGAACGTTTTTCAGTGTCGGCAACGATCGTTCTTCTGGCCGTCTTCCTTGCATCACTGATCGCAGTGCCTGCTGGCATGTTCGCCGCCTGGCGGCAGGACCGTTTCGGTGACATCGCGGTCATCGCGACATCGACGCTGCTCTTGTCGATCCCGAGTTTCTGGCTCGGCCTCATGATGCTCATGGTCTTCGGGCTCTGGCTGGGGTGGCTGCCTGTGGTCGGTTATGTTCCCTTCGGGCGCGATTTCACCGGCGCGCTGCTCTACACCATCATGCCCGTCGCGACACTGGTCATGGTTGAATCAGGCTCTATCGCCCGCATGGCCCGAGCCAGCACGATCGAAGTTGCGCGGCTGGACTACATCACCCATGCGCGCGCCAAGGGCCTGTCGGAACCGGCCGTCATGTGGCGGCACGCCTTCAAGAACGCTTTTGCGCCGACCTGGACCCTCATTGGCCTGATCCTGGGCAGCCTGCTTGCCAATATCGCCGTCATCGAAACCGTCTTCACCATCCCCGGTCTCGGCCGGCTTCTGGTCGATGGAATCTATGCCCGCGACTATCCCGTCGTGCAGGGTTGCATGCTGTTCGTCGCCTTCATCTATGTCGTGGTCAATCTGGCCGTCGATCTCGTCTATCCGCTTCTTGATCCGAGGGTTACGACATGATCGCGCGGGCGTTGAAACTGCCGCGTCTGCGCTTCAACGGCCTGGTCGGCGGCATCGTCGTGGCGATGCTGCTGTTCATCGCCATCGCCGGGCCATGGCTTGCGCCCTATGATCCCCTCAAGCTCGACCTGATGTCGCGCCTGAAGGGGCCGTCGTCGGCGCATCTGCTTGGTGCCGACGAGTTCGGGCGCGATGTTCTGAGCCGTCTTATGTATGGCGCGCGCACCAGCGCCTGGATCGCATTTTCCACCGTCGCCTTCGCCATTTTCTTCGGCGTGATCGTCGGGGTCCTCGCCGGATTTTTGCGCGGTTGGACCGACCGCATACTCATGACGTTCAACGATGCGCTGCTGGCGTTCCCCGGACTGTTGCTCGCGCTGGGCTTCATGGCTGTGTTCGGTGCAAGCCGCAACGGCATCATCATAGCGCTCGGCCTTGCCTATCTGCCGGTGGTGGTGCGTGTCGTTCGCGGCGCCGTCCTGTCCATTCGCGAGCGCGAATTTGTCGAGGCGTCGCGCGTCATGGGCAACAGCGAGATCATCACCATGGCGCGGCATGTCCTGCCCAATTGCGTCGCGCCCATCACCGTTCTGGCAACCACCATGTTTGGCTGGATCATTCTTTCGGAAAGCGCCCTGAGCTTTCTCGGCCTCGGCGTGCCGCCGCCGGCGCCGAGCTGGGGCAACATGCTGGCAACGGCGCGGCCCTATATCAGCCAGTCGCCGCATCTCATCATCCTGCCCGGCCTGTGCATCTCGATCACGCTGCTCGGCGTAAACATGCTGGGCGATGCAATCCGCGACCGCCTTGACCCGAAGATGCAGAGCTGATCATGCCGCAACCAGATATGCCTTCGCCGATCCTCGCCGTCGACAATCTCTCCGTGCAGATAGGCCCGGCTGGAAACAAGGTCGTCGACGGCCTGAGTTTCTCGATCGCGCCGGGCGATATGCTGGCACTCGTCGGTGAATCCGGTTCCGGCAAGACGATGGCCGCACGCGCCGTTCTTGGATTGCTCCCGCCGCCGCTGATCGTGACGCCGGACAGCAGCATCCGCTTTCGCGACACCGAGCTTACCCGCCTGCCACCGGCGGCCATGCGCAAGATACGCGGCGCGCGCATCGGCATGGTGTTTCAGGAGCCGATGGTCTCCCTCAACCCCTCGATGACCGTCGGCGACCAAATGGCGGAAGGTCTGCTTCTGCACCAGCGGCTTGGGAAGGCTGAAATCCGCGACCGTTGCCTGGCGATGCTGGAGCGCATCCGCATCCATGAGCCGGCGAAATGCCTGGCGGCTTTCCCGCACGAGTTCTCCGGCGGTATGCGCCAGCGCATCATGCTGGCTTCGGTGATGCTGCTGAAGCCGGATCTTCTGATCGCCGATGAGCCGACGACGGCGCTCGACACGCTGGTTCAACGCGACGTGCTCGACCTGATGGTGGAACTGACGACGGAGAACCAGACCAGCGTCCTGCTCATCAGCCATGATCTCGGCATGGTGTCCCATTACGTGCGCAATGTCGTGGTGATGCACAAGGGCCTTGCCGTTGAGCAGGGCGAAAGCACACAGGTGCTGCATGGCCCGAAACACGAATATACGAAGCGCCTTGTCGATGCGCTGCCGCGCCGCTCCGCAGGCGGTGCCCGCGCCGATCGCGCCGGCGAGCCATTGATCGAACTCAGGGATATCGTCATCGATTATCCCGGCCGTGATGGGCTTTTCAAGAAAACGGCCGGAAAACGTGCGGTGCACGGCGTCGACCTGACGATCGGCAAGGGCGAGACGCTGGCATTGGTCGGCGCTTCGGGTTCCGGCAAAACCACGCTTGGCCGCGCCATTGTCGGTCTGGTTCAGCCTACTAGCGGAGCGATTACTTTTCGCGGCCAGTCGCTGCTGGATCAGGGTGCTGCCGCTCAACGCCGCGAGATGCAGATCATCTTCCAGGACCCGTACTCGTCGCTCGATCCGCGCCAGCGCGTCGAGGATATCGTCGCTGAACCGCTCAAGCTCGACCCAACGATGGACCGTCGCCAGCGGGCCGAGCGCGTGAAGGAGGTTTTCTCGGAAGTCGGCCTTGGGCCGGAGTTCGCCCGCCGTCTGCCGCATCAGCTTTCCGGCGGCCAGCGCCAGCGCGTCGCCATTGCACGGGCGATCGTGAGGCGGCCTGCTTTCGTCGTCGCGGACGAACCGGTGTCGGCGCTCGATATGACCGTGCAGAAACAGATCCTGAAGCTGATCCGCAGCCTGCAGGAGCGCCACGGCTTCGCCTGTCTCTTCGTCTCGCACGATCTCGGCGCGGTGGAACAGGTAGCCGACCGCGTCGCCGTCATGGAGAACGGGCGAATCGTCGAAGTCGGCGCGCGCGACGAAGTGTTCGATGCGCCCAAGCATGAATACACCAAGCGGCTTCTCGATGCCGCGATGCTGCTCGACCGGAAATTCGCGGCCATGGATGCCGTCAAGGCAAAAGCGGTGGCTTTCTGACAGGTCGGGCTGCTGGTTCTGGCAGCTTTGACAAAAAGAAGGGCGGGGAATTCCCCGCCCTTTTCATTTGGCATATTTGCAGAAGCTACTTGGTTTTCCACACGCCCCAGGCGCGCGTCTTGTCGGCGGGCCAGACATTGTAGCCTTTGACATTCGCATTCACCGCATCGGTAACCGGCTCGTAGTAAAGGCCGAGGATCGGAACCTCCTGGGCCATCAGTGTGTGGATCTGCTTGAACAGCGCCTTGCGTTCTTCGAAGTTCGTCGTCTTGGTCGACTTCAGATAGAGGTCGAAGGCTTCCTTGTTGTCCCATTGCGAGGTCGGGTCGGTCGCCTTGTCACCGAGGAGAACGCCGTACATAAGCGATGGATCAAGACGCGCCGAATAGCCGAAGGCCTGGATCTGGAACTTGCCGGCGAGATAATTGTCGAGCTGCGCTGCCCAGTCGAGCACTTCGAGCTCGGCATTGATGCCGGCTGCGGCAAGCATCGCCTGCGCCAGCACGCCGTTCTCATACATGCCCTGATAGCGCGTGTTGGTCTGGATCTTGATGGTCTCACCCTTGTAGCCGGCCTCTGCCAGCAGCGCCTTGGTGGCTTCCAGATCGTATTTCGGCCAGTTCAGGAAATCGTCGTCAAAGAAGGCGCTGGCCTGCGCCACGCCGGATGGATTGAAGGCAGACATTCCATTGGTGCGTGCGTTGGCGATCTGCGCGAAATCGATCGCATGGGCAATTGCCTGCCGCATTTTCACATTCGACAGCAGAGGGTCATTTGTCTGGATCAACAGCGGCGTGAAGGCGAGGCCCGGCGTGGACAACACGGTGACGCCGCGCCCCTTTGTCTCCTCGATGCGGCTCGCCTCGAGATTGGGCAGAATGTCGATCTGCCCGGCGAAGAGGGCGGTTTCGGAAGCTGACGTATCCGGAATGACGAGGAACTTCACGTCGTCGACATAAGCGGTGCGATCGCCGGCAAAGCCGCTCATCTTTTCCTTCACCGGCTTATAATCGGCGTTGCGCTCAAGCGTTACATACTGGCCCTTCTGCCATTCCTTCAGCTTGAAGGGGCCGGTGCCGATCGCAAGCTCGGGGTTCCATTTGCCGTCGGCACCAACATTCTTGGGGCTCGCCACCCAGGTGCTGCACTGGATGTTGGCAAGCTGGGCAAGGAACAGGGCGTTGGGTTCGTTGATCCTAAAGACGACGGTGCGATCGTCCGTCGCTTCGACCCCCTCGATTTTAAGGCCGCGTGAACCATCGAAGATAGGATTGCACAGCCATTCCTCACCGGCCGCCACGCGGCGGTCCCAGTTCCACTTCACATCCGCTGCCTTCACCGGGTCGCCATTGTGATAGGTGGCGCCTTCACGGATCTTGAAAGTGTAGGTCTTGCCGTCCTGCGAAATCTCCCAGCTTTCCGCCAGCAAAGGCCCGATGGTCAGGTCTTCGCGATAAGCGACGAGGGTCTCGAAAATGTGATGCATGACGGTGTCTGTATTCGCATCACGATTGAGGCCCTCGGTGCCGCGAATATCCGAGTTGATACGGATGTTAAGCGTGCCGCCGGTCTGGGGCTCCTCCGCATAGGCCGCGCCGGCCAGCGTCAGGCCAACGCCCAGCGCGGCCGAAAAGATCGATTTCTTCCAGCTCATGTTTATCTCCAGGTGTTCCGTCCGCTGATTGTTTTGTCAGGCCGGCGCGCGGACAGCGCTCAGCGATTGCTTAAAGAAGTCCTTGACCTTGGCGATCAGCAGCCGGTCGTCATGGGCAACGCCCGGAACGACATCCAGGCGCACGCCGATGCCGTGCTGTTCGAAGCTTTTCTTGAGGGAGCGCATGCGGTCGTTGCGATCTGCGCCGGCGAGATCGGCGCCCGGCATCCACCACGCGTCTTCGGGGGTGATGGTGATTTCCCAGGTCTCGTGGTCGTCGCCGCCGATGACCATTTGCACAGCGACGTTGCGCATGGCTTCGAGATTGATCTTCTTGCCGAACACAGCCTCGAAATCGCGCACGCCGACCCAGAAGTCATGGTCGAAATCGAGCAGTGTCACCACTCCGGGCGCGCCGATCGAGGCAGCCATCAATCGTTCGGGGTGCAGGTAGAAAAAGCGATGCGTGAAATGCCCGCCGCCGGAGAAGCCGTACATCATGACGCGGTCGCCCATGATGCGGTAGCGCTCGCGCATCTCCTCGATCATATCGAGCATGATGGCGTCATAATGCAGATCGCCTGCGCGCAGCATTTTGTATGATGAAAGATCGCCGGGAAAGCAGATGCCGGTCGGGAACAGCGGGCACAGGACGATGACGCCGTTCTCCTCGGCGAAATCGGCGAAACCATCGCGATAGGCCTGCATGCCCCGCTCCGTGCCGTGGACGATCACTGCGAGCGGATAGGTCTTGTCGCCATCTTCCTCATAATCTTGAGGTACATAAGCGCAGTAGGGAAAACGCTGGTCCATGCGCGAGGCATAAACGGTGGTGTGCCCGAAATCGTAGTAGGACAGTTTCTTTCCGTGCCCGCCAGTCTTGCGCATTTAGCCCGTTCTCCCTTCGACATGAGAAAACTATTTCATAATTTTATGTACATGAAAAGCGTTTTGAACGGACGCGGCCCACTTGCTGCTGACAACTTCGTTTTTGCTGCCGTTCTGCTCGTTGACAGCATCGTTCCGATGCGACTAGTCTAACTTGTCTACTGGACCAACCAGTATATCAGTGAGTGCTTGTGGATATGATCGGCAACGACATTCTGGCGCAGGTACCCGACCTCAGGCCCAGCCTGACGCGTCGTACGGCGCGTGATGTGATTGCCGATAAACTGATGTCTCTGATCGCCACAGGCGTTCTTGCCGCCGGCGACGAATTGCCCGGAGAGCGCGAACTGGCGACGGCGCTGGACGTCAGCCGCGAAACCGTTCGCGGTGCCATACAGGCGCTCTCGGCGCGCGGCATCGTCGAAGTCTCGCAAGGCAGCCGCACGCGGGTCGCCAATATCGATCTTACTCATGTCCCGGTGACGATCGCAGCACCAAGCGCGATCGACAGATACGATTTGAACTCCGTCCACGCAGCCCGCCTGCTCATCGAATTGAAGGTGGTCGGCGATGCCGCCGATCGGATCGGGGAAGCAGATCTGGCACGGCTGGACAGTTCGCTCGCCGCGCAGCGGGTGGCCAATACCGATCCCGTCCGCTTCCTGATCTGCGACCGGGAGTTTCATGTCACGGTCTATCGTGCTTGCGGAAACCCGCTTCTGGCCGATTTCGTCACCGACCTCTACACCTACATGATGGAGCACCGCCGCTATGCCATGGCCAGGGCGGGCGCGATCGATGAGAGCTATACCGATCACGTTGCGATCGTCGAGGCCCTGAGGGCGCATGACCGCGAAGCGGTCGTCTTGGCCTTCAAGGGACATCTGCAGCGCATTCACGACACGACCAAGGAGATGCTGGAAGGCCACGTCGCCCGAGGCGAAGGGCGTTGAGAATTCAAGAATCAGGATGCGCCATCGAAGCTGCATCCCCGGGAGGAAACTAGGCATATGGATGTGCTCGTCATCGGCGCGGCGGGAATGGTCGGCCGCAAACTTCTGGATCGAATTGCCGGGGAAGACGGCGTTCTTGGCGGCGAGGTGACGCGCCTGTCGCTGGTCGATGTCGTCGAGCCGGTCGCACCGCCACTTCTGGCCGATTTTTCGCAGTCGTTCGCGGTCGATCTTTCCGATGACGGTACGGCTGCCAAACTGATTGCATCACGCCCCGACATGATCTTTCACCTGGCCGCTATCGTGTCCGGCGAGGCGGAGGCCGACTTCGACAAGGGCTACCGTGTCAATCTCGACGGCACGCGTGCCCTTTTCGATGCGATCCGCGCCGAAGGTATGAAGTCACCGTATCGGCCGCGCGTCGTCTTCGCTTCATCGGTTGCGGTTTTCGGTGCGCCGTTTCCGGACAAGATCGGCGACGAGTTTTTCACCACGCCGTTGACCAGCTACGGCACCCAGAAGGCGATCACCGAACTGCTGTTGTCGGACTACAGCCGTCGCGGAATCTTCGATGGCATCGGCATTCGCCTGCCGACGATCTGCATCCGTCCGGGAACGCCCAACAAAGCCGCCTCCGGTTTCTTCTCTAATATTTTGCGCGAGCCGCTGGCCGGAAAGGAAGCGGTGCTTCCGGTGGAAGAGAGCGTGCGCCACTGGTTCGCAAGCCCGCGCTCGGCTGCCGGTTTCTTCATCCATGCCGCCAGGCTCGATCTGGAAAAGGTCGGAGCCCGCCGCAACCTGACGATGCCCGGCCTTTCCGCGACCGTCGGCGAGGAGATAGCGGCTTTGACCCGGGTGGCGGGCGACAAGGCAGCGCGCCTCATCAGGCGTGAGCCGGACGAAACCATCCGCAGGATCGTTGCCGGATGGCCCTGTGATTTCGACGCGCAACGTGCAGCGAGCCTTGGTTTCAAGGCTGAAACCCGGTTCGACGATATCATCAAGGCGCATATCGAGGACGAATTGGGAGGCAAGGTCTGATCATGACGGACGAACCGGCAAAGGCCAAAATCGCCCTGGTTACCGGTGGCGGCACCGGTGTCGGCAAGGCCATCTCCAAGGCACTCCTTGGTGCGGGCTTCACCGTGGTGATCACCGGTCGGCGGCAGGACGTTCTGGACAAGGCTGCGAGCGAGCTCGCAGGGGCCGCGGGCGGCAAGGTTCGGGCGATCCCGGCAGATGTCGGCGACCCCAATTCCGTCGCGGCACTTTTCGAGACGGTTAAGGCGGAGTTCGGCAGGCTCGACCTTCTGGTCAACAATGCCGGAATGGGCGCGCCCGCTGTGCCGATGGAGGAAATTACCTTCGAACAGTGGAGTGCCGTCGTGGGTGCCAATCTCACCGGCGCGTTCCTCTGCACGCAGCAGGCGTTCAGGTTGATGAAGGTTCAAGCGCCGCGGGGTGGACGCATCATCAACAACGGCTCGATCTCGGCTCAGACCCCGCGCCCCAATTCCGCGCCCTATACGTCGACCAAGCACGCGATCACCGGGCTTACGAAGTCGACGGCGCTTGACGGTCGGCCTTTCGACATCGCCTGCGGGCAGATCGATATCGGCAATGCTGCAACCGAGATGACCGCGAGAATGGCAGGCGGCGTGCAACAGGCGAACGGGGAGATGGCAAGCGAGCCGACCATCCCGGCAAGCCACATCGGCGATGCCGTGGTCTATATGGCGAGCCTGCCGCTGGAGGCCAATGTCCTGACCATGACCGTCATGGCGACGAAGATGCCATTGGTCGGCCGCGGATGAAGCGAACCACGAGAGCTTGAACAGGAGAGCCGCTTGAAAAGATAACGACAGCCGAATCTGCACAGCAATTCTGGGAGGAAATAGCGTGGCGTCAGTCGACTTCGTGAATGTCAAGAAATCGTTCGGATCGCATCCGGTGATCAAAGGAGTGGATGTCGAAATCGCCGACGGCGAATTCGTCATTCTGGTCGGTCCGTCGGGCTGCGGAAAGTCGACATTGCTGCGCATGCTGGCAGGTCTTGAAAACATCTCGGCAGGTGAAATCCGCATCGGCGACAAGGTCGTCAACCGGCTGGCACCTAAGGAGCGGGACATCGCCATGGTGTTCCAGAACTATGCGCTCTACCCGCATATGACTGTGGCCGAGAACATGGCCTTTTCGCTGAAGCTGAAGGGCGCTTCGACGGCCGAGATCGAGACGCGGGTGAAACCCGCCGCCGAAATTCTTGGGCTTACGGCCCTTCTCGACCGCTATCCGCGCCAGCTCTCCGGCGGCCAGCGCCAGCGCGTTGCCATGGGCCGCGCCATCGTTCGCGATCCGCAGGTTTTTCTGTTCGATGAGCCGCTGTCCAATCTCGATGCCAAGCTGCGCGTTGCCATGCGCGCCGAGATCAAGGAACTGCATCAGAGACTGAAGACGACGACGGTCTATGTCACGCACGACCAGATCGAGGCGATGACCATGGCCGACAAGATCGTCGTCATGCATGACGGTATTGTCGAGCAGATTGGCGCGCCGCTCGAGCTATATGATCAGCCGGCTAATCTCTTTGTCGCCGGCTTCATCGGCTCCCCAGCGATGAACATGATCAAGGGCCGCCTCGATCCGGAAAATGCCAGCCGCTTCATTGCATTGGATGGCACGGTGCTTCCGGTCGGAAGGCCTGTTGAGGCGGCGAAGGGCAAGGACCTTATCTATGGCCTTCGGCCCGAAAGCATGCGGCTTGACGGTTCGGGCATTCCCATCACGGTCATCGTGATCGAGCCGACCGGTTCGGAAACGCAGATAATGGCGAAACTCGCAGGCGTCGACGTCGCCTGCGTCTTCCATGAACGTGTCGCGGCCAAGCCCGGGGATACCATTAACGTGGCGATCGACACCGGTTCCACGCATCTCTTCGACGCCGAAAGCGGACGCCGGCTTTAGGCCGTTTCCTGAAAGGTTTCATTACGGCATGCGCCGCTTCGGGACGGTGCGACGCTGGCAGATAACCAGATCCCGTAAACCCAGATGGAGGAAAATCGATGACGATCAACAGACGCGATTTACTCGCCGCTTCCGCCGGCATTGTGGCGGCGGGCGGCCTTGGAAAATTTGGAATGACGCCTGCGTTCGCACAAGGCGCGGAGCCGAAATACACGCCGGAAGCAGGCGCCAGCCTGCGCCTCCTGCGCTGGACACCCTTCGTGCAGGGTGACGAGGACGCATGGCTCGCCAACACCAAGAAGTTCATCGAGGCCACTGGCGTCGAAGTCCGTGTCGACAAGGAGAGCTGGGAAGACATTCGTCCGAAAGCGGCGGTGGCGGCGAACGTCGGTTCCGGCCCGGACATGGTCATGTGCTGGTTCGACGATGCCCATCAATATCCCGACAAGCTCGTCGATATGACTGATCTCGCCACCTATCTCGGCGACAAATATGGCGGCTGGTACGAAGGTATGCGCGGCTATGCTGTGCGCGACGACAAGTTCATCGCTCTGCCCCTGGCGGCTATAGGCAACGCCGTTGTCTACCGCGACAGTCATATGAAGGCTGCCGGTTTCAACGAGTTCCCGAAGGACACTGACGGCTTCCTGGAACTCTGCAAGGCGATGAAAGCCAAGGGCACGCCCGCAGGTTTCCCACACGGCAAGGCGGTTGGTGACGGCAACAACTACGCCCACTGGCTGCTGTGGAGCCATGGCGGCAAAATGGTCGACGAGGGCGGCAAAGTCGCGATCAACAGCCCGGAGACAATCGCCGCCATCAACTACGCCAAGGCGCTCTACGAGACGTTCATCCCGGGCACCGAAAGCTGGCAGGACATCAACAACAACCGCGCCTTCCTCGCTGGTCAGGTATCGCTGATCGCCAATGGTGTCTCCGTCTATTATGCAGCCAAGAAGGATCCGGCGCTTGCGGAGATTGCTGCCGATATCCGTTCGACCAATTTTCCGATCGGTCCCGTCGGACAGAGCGTGGAGCTTCACCAGACGAGTTCATTGCTGCTGTTCAGTCACACGAAGTATCCGGAAGCCGCCAAGGCCTACATCAAGTTCATGATGGAAGCCGACCAGATGAATTCCTGGATCACCGGTGCCAGCGCCTATTGCTGTCAGCCGCTCAAGGCGTTTGCAAGCAATCCCGTCTGGACGGCCGATCCGATCCACGCGCCCTATGCCCGAGCCTCGGAGACACTGCGTCCGAACGGTTATGCCGGCCCGCTCGGTTACGCCTCAGCCGGCGTGATGGCGGACTACGTGCTTGTCGACATGTTTGCGGTCGCAGTCACCGGGCAGATGACGCCCGAGGAAGCGGTCGAGCAGGCCGAAAAACGCGCCAACCGCTATTACCGCGTCTAGGCAATCGAATAGCCTCCCGCCGGCTTGCGGTGGGAGGCGGCCTTCCAACTGGAGACGTTCGATGAGCACCACATCGTCAGAAACGCGGCCGTCCTTCCTTACGTCGCTGTTTCGGAACAACAATGCGCTCGGCGTCATGTTCATGCTGCCTGCTGCGGTCTTTCTGGTCTGCTTCCTGACCTATCCGCTTGGGCTGGGTGTCTGGCTCGGCTTCACCGACACGAAAATCGGCCGCGACGGCATCTTCATCGGCCTGGAGAACTATGAGTTCCTTTGGGGCGATTCAGTCTTCTGGCTCTCGGTGTTCAACACTGTTCTCTACACATTCGTCGCGTCCATCCTCAAATTCGGGCTGGGGCTCTGGCTGGCACTGATCCTCAACGAGAACCTGCCGTTCAAATCCTTTTTCCGGGCGATCGTGCTTTTGCCCTGGGTGGTGCCGACGGTGCTGTCGGCGCTCGCCTTCTGGTGGATATACGATGCCCAGTTCTCGATCGTGTCGTGGTCGCTGATGCAACTCGGGCTGATCGACCACCCGATCAATTTCCTGGGCGACCCGGTCAATGCGCGTGCCTCGGTCATCGCTGCCAATGTCTGGCGCGGCATTCCCTTCGTCGCCATCTCGCTGCTCGCCGGCCTCCAGACCATATCGCCGTCGTTGCAGGAGGCTGCTTCCCTCGACGGCGCGACGAGCTGGCAGCGTTTCCGCTATGTGACATTGCCGATGCTCACACCGATCATTGCCGTGGTGATGACCTTTTCGGTGCTGTTCACGTTTACAGACTTCCAGTTGATCTATGTGCTGACCAAGGGCGGGCCGGTGAACGCCACGCATTTGATGGCGACGCTCTCCTTCCAGCGCGGCATTCCCGGCGGACAGCTGGGCGAGGGCGCGGCCATCGCCGTCGCCATGATCCCCTTCCTGCTGGCCTCGATCCTGTTCAGCTTCTTCGGGCTGCAGCGGCGCAAGTGGCAACAGGGCGGGCAGGATTAGGAGATGACGATGAACACCTCAAATCCGGCAATTTCCCCGCTGACCGACAATGTCGAGGGCATGGGCTATCTGAACAATCTGCCGCGGCGGGTCGTAACGATCTACCTGCCGCTGGCGGTGTTTGTCTTCGTGCTGCTTTTTCCGTTCTACTGGATGGCGATCACCGCGGTGAAGCCGAACTCGCAGCTCACCGATTATAACAACTATAGTCCGTTCTGGGTGGTGGGCCCGACGCTCGACCATATCAAATATCTGCTGTTCGAAACCTCCTATCCGGGCTGGCTGCTCAACACCATGTATGTCGCGGTCGGCGCAACGGTGCTGTCGCTGGCTGCCTCCGTATTCGCCGCCTATGCGATCGAGCGCGTGCGCTTCACCGGTTCGCGGTCGGTTGGCCTGCTGATTTTCCTTGCCTATCTAGTGCCGCCGTCGATCCTGTTCATTCCGCTGGCTTTCATCGTCTTCAAATTCGGTATCTATGACTCCAAGCTGGCGCTGATCTTCACCTATCCGACCTTTCTCATCCCGTTCTGCACATGGCTGCTGATGGGCTATTTCCGCTCGATCCCGTTCGAGCTCGAGGAAAGCGCGCTGGTCGACGGCGCTTCGCGCTGGCAGATCCTGACAAAGATCATCCTGCCGCTTGCGGTGCCGGGGTTGATCTCCGCGGGCATCTTCGCCTTCACGCTCTCCTGGAACGAGTTCATCTATGCGCTGACCTTCATCCAGTCGTCGGAAAACAAGACCGTTCCAGTGGGTGTACTCACCGAGCTGGTTCGTGGCGATGTGTTTGAGTGGGGGTCGCTGATGGCGGGCGCGCTGTTCGGTTCGCTTCCGGTCGTGATCCTCTATTCCTTCTTCGTCGACTATTATGTGTCGTCGATGACCGGTGCGGTGAAGGAGTAGGACGGCAGGTCAACGTGCCCGCTATTTCGGAACCGGAGTTTGACAAGTGTCAAATGATGGATTACGACTGACGAAAATTGAAAATCGTCACTCGTAACCGGAGGCCAAGCGTGAGCGATATCGCCGACAGGGTTGCCGACTCAAGTCGCCAGGAAAACGTGAACCGCATTCTCGATGCGGCTGACCGATTGTTCAGGCACTATGGCTACAGCAAGACGAACGTGGCCGACATTGCCCGCGACCTCGGCATGTCGCCGGCCAACATCTATCGCTTCTTCGGTTCAAAGTCCGAAATCCATCAGGCGCTGATGGAGCGCATGCTGACCTACAGAAACGACCTCGCGATGGAAATCGCCAATCTCCCGATCAGCGCGGAAGAGCGTTTGAGACGTTATGGGCATGAAGAGCACAAGTTCACCATTGATGTTCTGACCGACCAGAAGAAGGTGCATGAGATGGTCGTCGTCGCCCTGGAGCATCAATGGGGCGTTATCGAAAAACATATCGACCAGCTTCACATCGTTCTCGCCAAGATCATCAGCGATGGCATCGCCGCTGGTGAATTTGTCGAACAGGATCCGGAGATCGCGGCGCGATGTTTTGGCGCCTCTATGGTCGCTCTGTGCCACCCCCAGGTGGCGGCCCAGTGCATGAACAAGGAAAACCGGGCCACCGCGGACGAGCTGATAGAGTTCGCGATCCGGGCCCTGAAGAAATAAGCCGTTCCGGAAGCGGAACGGCAATCGTTCATTGAACAGTTTTATCGGAGTGCGGACATGGTCTCGCTGTACATAGCCCGGTCGAAGAGGCCGTCTATACCCGGTTTTGCGCTCTTCGTTGCGCTTGGTCTCACGCTTTCGGCCTGCTCCCAGGAAAAGGCCGAAACCATGGAGGTGATCCGTCCGGTCAAGGTCGTGGAGATCGCCAAGGTGGATGACACGCGGCGTCTCGATTATTCCGGCTCGGTAAAGTCCCGCACGGAGACGAGCCTCGGCTTCCGCATCAACGGCAAGGTCATCGAGCGCAATGTCGATATAGGCGACCGGGTGAAGCCGGGCGACGTTCTGGCTCGCGTCGACGCCAATGATTACGAGCTTGCCACGCGCAGTGCGCAGGCATCCTTGATGGCTGCGCAGAAGCAGGTCGAAACCACCGACCTGACGCGCAAGCGTGCCGAACAGCTCTTTGCGAAGAACTTCGCATCCAAGTCACAGCTCGAGGCCCAGACGCTTGCTTATGAGCAGGCGGTTTCAAGCCGGGATGCGGCAGCCTCATCGCTGGAGCAGGCGAAGAACCAGGTTGCCTATACCGATCTGATGTCCGGCCTGAACGGCATCGTGACGGCGATCAATGCCGATGTCGGGCAGGTCGTGGGCACCGGGACGCCGGTCGTGACGGTTGCTGTCGATGGCGAGAAGGAAGTTCAGATCGCCGTGCCGGAAACCGATATTGCGCAGTTCCGCATCGGCAAGTCCGTTCAGGCGCGTTTCTGGTCGGACAATGCGTTGGTGCTCGATGGCAAGGTTCGCGAGGTCGCCGGCAGTGCCGATCTTCAGTCGCGGACTTTTGCGGTGCGCGTCAGCCTGCCCGCCGATCCGCGCGTTCTGCTGGGCATGACGGCAACGATCGAAGCGAAAGTGGACAATGCCAATGCTTCCATATCCATTCCGCTGAGCGCGCTTGGCCAGAAAGACGGCGCGTCGGTCGTATGGCTCGTGGATCGCGCTGCCGGAACGGTTCACATGCGCCCGGTCAAAGTCGCGGACTTTTCCGATGATGGAGTCCGCGTTGCTGACGGCTTGCGGCCCGGCGATGTCGTTGTCGCCGCCGGCACACAGTTCATGTCGGAAAACATGAAGGTGAAGCTTCCGGAAACCGGTGACCAGAAGGCTGCGGCAGTGGAACCCGCTGTCGTTCCTGACGCCGGGGTTGTCCGGTAGCCCTTCTTCAAACTCCAAAGCGTGAGTAAGGCCATGAGCAATTCCTCCAGGGAACGCCAGCCGTTCAATCTTTCGCGTTGGGCTATAGCGCACCCGAGCATCGCACGCTTTCTGTTCGTGCTGCTGATTGTCGCCGGTGCCTTTGGCCTGATGCGGATGGGGCAGAAGGAAGATCCCGATTTCACCTTCCGCGTCATGGTGGTGCAGGCGGTCTGGCCCGGCGCTTCCATCGAGGAGATGCAGGACCAGGTCGTCAACAAGATAGAGCGCAAGCTGCAGGAAACGCCGCATCTCGATTTCGTACGGTCCTATTCTCGGGCCGGCAGCGCTATCATCACCGTGCAGATCAAGGGCGATACCAACGCCGAACAGGTGAAGGACGCTTTCTATCAGGTGCGCAAGAAGGTCGGCGACATCTCCAGCGAGCTGCCGCAAGGTCTGCTCGGGCCCTACTTCAACGACGAATTCGGCGATACTTTCATCACGCTGAATGCAATCAGCGGCGACGGTTTCAGCTATCCCGAATTGAAGAAGTTCGCGATCCAGGCCCGCGACATGCTGCTCACCACGCCGGGTGTCGAAAAGGCCGTGATCCTCGGCGACCAGCCGCAGAAAATCTATATCGACGTCTCGTCCAAGGCGCTGGCCGAGCGCGGCCTGACATTGACCGACCTTCGCAACACAGTTGCAGGCCAGAACAATGTCGATCCGGCCGGGTCGGTCGAAACGGGAACGCGGTCTGTGCGCATCGCGGTCGAAGGCGATGTCAGCAAGGTCGAGGACATTCGCGAGCTGCGCATCAAGGCCGGCAATCAGGTGACACGCCTGGGCGATATCGCGACCGTTTCCTCCGGTCTCGAAGACCCATATGCGCGCAAGTTCCGGATGAATGGCCATGACAGCGTTCAGATCGGCGTGGTCATGGCAAACGGCTTCAAGGTCACGGATGTAGGCAAAGCTGTCGATGCCACCTACGAGCGGTTCGAGGAATCGATGCCGGTCGGCGTGTCTGTCGATCAGATATCCAACCAGCCCGAAGTGGTGTCGGAAGCCATCGGCGAGTTCATGCGGGCGCTCGTCGAAGCACTCATTATCGTGCTTGTCGTCTCTTTCCTGTCGATCGGCTGGCGTTCCGGCCTGATCATCGCCATCGTCATCCCCCTCGTTCTGGCTGCAACCTTTGCCATCATGTACGAGCTGGGAATAGATCTGCAGCGCATATCGCTCGGTGCCTTGATCATCGCGCTTGGCCTGCTGGTGGACGACGCCATGATCGTCGTCGAACTCATGGAGCGAAAGCTGGAGGAGGGGCTGGAAAAGCTCGACGCCGCCAGTTTCGCCTATTCCTCAACAGCCTTTCCGATGCTGACCGGCACGCTGATCACCATCGCCGGCTTTATCCCGGTCGGCTTCGCGGCGTCGACGGCTGGCGAGTATGTACGCTCGCTGTTCTATGTGGTGGGGATCGCCCTTGTGGTGTCATGGTTCGTGGCGGTCTATTTCACGCCATGGCTCGGCCACATGATCCTCAAGCAGCGCGCACATGCCGGACAGGATCATCACGACGTCTTCGACACGCGCTTCTACCGCCGGCTTCGCTCCACGGTGACATGGGCAGTGCGTCACCGGATCATCGTGCTATCGCTGACGCTCGCCACCTTTGCCGGCAGCCTGTACGCCTTCCAGTTCATTCCGCAGGCGTTCTTCCCGCAATCGTCCCGGCCCGAAGTCCTGGTCGACCTCTGGCTGCCGGAAGGCACCAGCATCAAGGAAGTCGAGAACCAGGCGAAGGCGCTTGAGACGCGCATGATGGACGACCCGGACAAGAAGTTCATCGCCACCTATATCGGCGAGGGCGCACCGCGCTTCTTCCTGCCGCTGGACCAGCAATTGCGCAATCCGAACTACGCGCAGCTTCTCGTCATGGCCAATGACGAGCCTGCGCGCGAACGCATCATCGCCAAGCTGCGCGGCATCCTTGCCGAAGACTTCCCGACGGTTCGCGCCAAGGTGGATCGCCTCTTCCTCGGACCGCCGGTCGGCTGGCCGGTGCAGATGCGCGTGTCGGGGCCTGACCGGGAGGAAGTGCGCAAGATCGCGGATGAGGTGAAGCAGAAGTTCCATGCTGATCCGAGGATCGGTGCGATCCATGACGACTGGCTGGAGCCGGTACCTGCCATGAAGCTGGTCATCGATCAGGATCGGGCGCGGATGCTTGGCGTGACGTCGCAGCGCGTTCGCCAGATGCTTCAGGCGACGATGTCCGGCGTGCCGCTCGACGATTTCCGCGACGGCGAGGAAACCGTGTCGATCGTGGCTAGGGAGCCGGAAGCTGCCCGTCACCTGCTTTCGTCGGTCAACTCGGTCTACATCCCGACCGATTTCGGCGGCTTCGTGCCGGTCTCGCAGATCGCCAAGGTTGTGCCGGTGATGGAGCAAGGCATCGAGTGGCGTCGCGATCGTCTGCCGACGATTACTGTTCGCGGCACGCTGCCGGATGGCGTTCAGTCCAACGACGTAGCAACAGCCATGTTCAACGGGATGAGTGATCTGCGCGCCGCACTCCCTGCAGGCTACAAGGTTGAGATCCAGGGCGGTGCGGAGGAATCCGCGGAAAGCCAGGCTTCGATTGCCGCCAAGGCGCCGATCATGCTGCTGGTCATCCTCGTGCTTCTGATGATCCAGTTGCAGCATTTCGGCAAATCCATGCTGGTGCTGGCGACCGGTCCGCTCGGCATCATCGGCGCTGCCATGGCTCTTCTTATAACCGGGGCTCCGTTCGGCTTCGTCGCCATTCTCGGCGTGATCGCGCTGCTCGGCATCATCATGCGCAACTCGATCATCCTCGTCGACCAGATCGACCAGGATATTGCCGCCGGCATGGAAAGGCAGGAGGCGATCATCGGTGCCGCCGTTCGCCGCTTCCGTCCGATCATGCTGACGGCGGCGACCGCCGTTCTGGCGCTGATCCCGATTTCACGCGGCGTGTTCTGGGGTCCGCTGGCTTACGCCATGATGGGCGGCATTCTGGTGGCGACGGTTTTGACCATCCTTGTTCTTCCAGCAGGTTATGCGCTCTTCTTCGGCAAGGAGCCGAAGAAGAAGTCGGCTGAACCGGTCGGCCCGGCCGAACCGGTCAGCACCGTGACGCCGCTGGGCGAGATACGGCCTTTGGCGGCGGAATGAGACGTTCGGCCGGTACCTGATCCCGCATCCGTTGTGGGATCAGGATGATGGATGTGGCTCGTCTATGCCGGAATTGGCGAAGAGGTTGGCGACCCAGTCGACGAAGACCCGCAGCTTGTTGCTCAGGTGCCGGTTCGGCGGATAGACGACATAGAGCGGCAAGGGATCGCGGCTCCATTCGCGCAGCACCGGCTGCAGGGTGCCTTTGCTGAACGCTTCCTTGACCAGAAAACGCGGCGCCTGGACGATGCCCATTCCTGCCTCGGCCGCCGCGACATAGGTGATTGCCTCGTTGGTGGCCATCGAACAGCGCCCGAGGATCTCCAGCTTCTCATCGCCACGATTGAATAGGAAAGGTTGCTGGCGACCCATCGGCGGCATGAAAAAGCTTACGACATAATGGTTTTTCTCGAGATCCAGCGGATGCTGCGGTTCACCAAACCGTTCGAAATAAGCCGGTGCCGCGCAAGTGACGACGCTCATCTCGGAAATGCGCCTAGCGATAAGGGATTGGTCGTTGATTTCACCAGTCCGCAGGGCGCAGTCGACGTTTTCAGCCAGAATGTCGATCTGCCGGTCGGATACGCCAAGGTCGATCTGGATGTCGGGATAGCGGTCATAGAAATCGCACAACGCCGGAATGACGATCAGCTTCGCCAGCGCTCCCGCCATGTCGACGCGCAGTTTGCCCTTGGGCAGGGCCTGCGAAGTCGCCATATTGCTGTCGAGTTCGTCGATGTCGGAAAGCAACCTGAGTGCGCGTTCGTAATAGAGCGCCCCGTCGGGCGTCACCAGAACGCGGCGGGTGGTTCTATTGAGGAGCTTGGTGCGCAGATGCGCCTCTAGGCCTTGAACCAGTTTGGTGACGGTGGCCTTGGGCGTGGCCAGTGATTCTGACGCCCGGCTGAAATTGCCGACTTCGACGACGCGAACGAAGGCTCGCATGGCGGCAAGCTGGTCCATCGTTTTATCCTGTCCAAGTTTCTGAAATCTGCTTTATTATTCACTAGCAGAAACAGTGAAATTACAAAACGCCTACTTTTCCGTATGTAGCAACAATCCCATCTTATTGAAGACGCGCGGGGACACTGCGCTTCCCCTGACAAGATGCTGTCAGGAGGCATATGAGATATGAGAGATCAGCCGCTTGACCTCAACTTAGGTTGAGGTCCTATATGGCTGATCGATCGGATGACAGGACGAGTTTTTCAGGGGTCATGAAAGCCAGTTGGACAGAAGAATCGCTTGATGGTGGAGCATGCCGCGTGCCGGTGCGCCTCTATCGCGGCGATGCGCTGGCAAAAGCGCCTCCGCTGGTCATGCATCTGCATGGTGGCTCGTTTCTCGGCGGCTCGCTTGCAACCGGGCAGGCAATCGCCACCCTGCTTGCCGAAGCTGGCGCGGTCGTCGTCTCAGCCGATTATTCCTGCGCCAACGAGCATCCATTCCCACGGGCGCTGCAGCTTTCCTACGAAGTTCTTGGCCGTGTGTGCGGCCAGCGGGCGAAGTGGGCGGACAAGAAATCCGCACTGTTCGTTGCCGGCGAAGAGGCCGGCGGCAATCTTGCCGCGGGGCTGGCGCTGATGTGCCGCGACCAGCATTTTGGCGCCTTGCAGGGGCAGATACTGCTCTCGCCTATGCTTGATCCGTTCATGGCGACGGGATCGTTTCGCAAGGCCGAAGCCAAGCCTACCGGCTGCCAATGGTCGGACGGCTGGAACCGTTATCTGGGGTTCGGCGCCAATGCCTGCCACCCCTATGCCGCACCTGCATATTGCGCGCGCCTCGCCGGCGTCGCGCCTGCGCTCATCGTGACCGCGGAGGACGATCCGATGCGCGACGAAAGCCTGAAATATGCACGGCGATTGAATGATGCGGGCGTGATCGTCCGTGAAAGTGTGTTGAGCATCCCGACGGGATGGCCGGCCACTTATTCGAGATGCCCGGCCGTTCAGCCGGGATGGGGGGAGACTGTTCGCAGCCAGTTTGTCGAGTTTTTCCAAGAGACCGGAGCGTTACCCCACTGACGGACCGTTTCCAACCTATACGGCCTGAGCGCCGCTAAGGAGATCATTATGAAGAAGACTACCACTCGCCGGCTCCTCTGGGGCGCCGGCCTACCCCTTGTTGCGCTGATTTTCGGCGTAGCGACAATCACCAACCTGCCGGAAAACGCCAAGGCCGAAGTGTCGGCACCGGCGGCCGCGCCGGCAACTCCAGTCTCGGTCGCGGTCGTCGAACCGCGTGAGATTACGACCTGGGAAGAGTTCTCCGGCCGCCTTGAAGCGGTGGACCGCGTCGAAATTCGCTCGCGTGTCGCTGGCGCCATACAGTCGGTGCATTTTCGCGAAGGCGCACTGGTAAAGCAGGGCGACCTGCTCGTCACGATCGATCCGGCGCCTTTCGCGTCGGCAGTGGCACAGTCCGAGGCCCTTGTCGCTGCAGCCGAAGCGCGCGTGGAGCTGACCAGGCTCGAACTCGAGCGTGGCCGCAAGCTCGTCGAGAACCGCACGGTATCGCAAAGCGATCTCGACCAGCGGCTCAGTGCTTCTCACGAAGCGGAAGCCAATCTCAGGTCCGCTCAGGCCGCCTTGCAGACAGCAAAGCTCGATCTTGGCTACACCGAGGTTCGCGCGCCGATTTCGGGCCGTTTGGGCAGGATCGAGATCACGACTGGCAACCTCGTCGCCGCAGGCTCCGGTTCGCCGATCCTGGCCAAGCTGGTCTCGGTCGATCCGATCTATGCAAGTTTCAGCATCGACGAGCAGCTTCTGGCGCGCGCCTCGGCCGAGCTTCCGGTGACGGAAAGCGGAGCGCTGGCGGTCGAGCAGATCCCGGTGGAGATCGGCACGGCGAGCGACGACGGCACGCCGATCCGGGGCAAGCTTCAGCTCATCGACAACGAGGTCGATACGGCCAGCGGCACCATGCGGGTCAGGGCAGTCTTCGACAACCCCAATGGCCGCCTGATCCCGGGCCAGTTCGTGCGGGTGCGCATGGGTCAGCCGAAGCCGGCGCCTGAGCTGACCGTCAGCGAGCGGGCAGTCGGGACCGATCAGGACAAGAAGTTCGTTCTGGTAGTCGAGGCGGACAACAAGGTCGCCTACCGCGAGGTTGCGCTCGGCGCTTCGGTCGAAGGGCTGCGCATCGTCAAGAGCGGGCTCAAGTCCGGCGAGCGGATCGTCGTCAACGGCCTGCAGCGGGTTCGCCCGGGTGCCCTGGTCGATCCCCAGCTGGTTGCCATGGTGCCAAATGAACAGGCGCTGGCCGAAGCCAACGCGGTAGCGCAGTAGAGCAGAAAAGTGAGTACCGTTTCTTCGAATATTCCGGTGCTCATTCAGAACGTTGGGTCGTGCTTCGTGCCTCCGAAGGGAAGCGCTGCGATCTGACAGACCGGCGGAAATGGGGGCTTCCCACCCGTTTCCGCCGGCAGTCGACACATTGAATTTTGCCGATGGCCCCAATGCCGAAAGGCTTTGTCGAGGGCTATCCGCCCATTTGCGCCCGGAAGGCGGGATTTGACATGAATTTTTCCAGATTTTTCGTTGACCGGCCGGTCTTTGCCGGCGTGCTTTCGGTCCTGATTTTGATTGGCGGCCTGCTTGGCCTCCGCGCTTTGCCGATTTCGGAATATCCCGATGTCGTGCCGCCCTCCATCGTGGTCAGGGCGCAATATCCAGGCGCCAACCCGACCGTCATCGCCGAAACGGTGGCGACACCGATCGAGGAGGCCATCAATGGCGTCGAAGACATGCTTTACATGTCGAGCCAGGGCACCACGGACGGCCTGATGACGTTGACCGTGACCTTCAAACTCGGCACCGACCCGGACAAGGCACAGCAGCTCGTGCAGAACCGCGTCAGCCAGGCCGAGCCGCGTCTGCCGGAGGAGGTGAGGCGTCTCGGCGTCACAACGGTCAAGAGCTCGCCCGACCTGATGATGGTCGTGCACCTTCTGTCGCCGAATGACCGCTATGACATCACCTATCTGCGCAACTATGCCGTTATCAACGTCAAGGACCGGCTCGCCCGCATCGACGGTGTCGGCCAGGTGCAGGTCTTCGGCTCAGGCGACTATTCCATGCGCGTCTGGCTCGATCCGCAGAAGGTGGCCAAGCGCGACCTCTCCGCAAGCGATGTCGTCCAGGCGATCCGCGAGCAGAACATTCAGGCTGCCGCCGGTGTCGTCGGCGCTTCGCCGGGAGCGCCCGGCCTCGACCTGCAGCTTTCCGTCAACGCTCAAGGACGCCTGCAGAGTGTCGAAGAGTTCGGCAACATCATCGTCAAGACCGGCGCGAATGGCGAGGTAACACGCCTTCGCGACGTTGCCCGCATCGAATTGGGCGCTGCCGAATATGCGCTGCGCTCGCTGCTCGACAACAAGTCGGCCGTCGCCATTCCAGTGTTTCAGGCACCCGGTTCCAACGCCATCGAAATTTCCGACAATGTCCAGAAGGTGATGGAAGAGCTTCAGGAGACAATGCCCGACGGCGTGGAATACAAGATCGTCTACGACACGACGCAATTCGTCCGCGCTTCGATCGAGGCGGTGGTCGATACGCTTCTTGAAGCCATAGTGCTCGTCGTGCTCGTCGTCATCCTGTTCCTGCAGACCTGGCGTGCCTCGATCATCCCGCTGGTCGCGGTGCCTGTCTCGATCATCGGCACCTTCGCGGTGATGTATGTCTTCGGCTTCTCCATCAACGCGCTCACGCTGTTCGGGCTGGTGCTCGCCATCGGTATCGTCGTCGATGACGCCATCGTCGTCGTCGAAAATGTCGAGCGCAATATCGAGGAAGGGCTCTCACCCCGCGATGCGACATACCGCGCCATGCGTGAGGTTTCCGGGCCGATCGTTGCGATCGCCATGGTGCTGGTTGCGGTGTTCGTGCCGCTGGCCTTCATTTCCGGTCTGAGCGGTCAGTTCTACAAGCAGTTCGCCTTGACCATCGCAATCTCGACGGTGATTTCCGCATTCAATTCGCTGACGCTTTCGCCGGCCCTGGCGGCCCTCCTGCTGCGTGGACACGATGCGCCGAAGGATTGGCTAACCCGCGCGATGGACAAGACGTTCGGCTGGTTCTTCCGCGGTTTCAACCGTGCCTTCGGCAGCGGCTCCAAGGCCTATAGCGGTGGCGTGAGGCGGCTTCTGTCGCGCAAGACCGTGATCATGGGCCTCTATATTGTGCTAGTGGCTGCCACCTTCGGCATGTTCAAAACCGTGCCCGGTGGCTTCGTGCCGGCGCAGGACAAGCAGTATCTCGTCGGCTTCGCGCAGTTGCCCGATGGTGCCACGCTCGACCGTACCGAGGAGGTGATCCGGCGCATGGGCGACATTGCCCTGAAGCAGCCTGGCGTCGAAAGCGCCATTGCTTTTCCGGGCCTGTCGATCAACGGTTTCACCAACAGTTCCAATGCCGGCATCATCTTCCTTTCGCTGAAGCCATTCGAGGAACGCAAGACGCCAGATCTTTCGGGCGGTGCCATCGCGCAGGCGCTAAATGGTCAGTTCGGCGGTATTCAGGAAGCCTTCATCGCCATATTCCCGCCACCGCCGGTGCAGGGTCTTGGCGTGGTCGGCGGCTTCAAGATGCAGATCGAGGACCGCAATGGGCTTGGCTATCAGGCACTGGACGAGGCGACCAAGGCCTTTCTGGCAAAAGCCTATGCCGCGCCTGAGTTAACCGGGATGTTCACCGGATTCCAGGTCAATGTTCCGCAGCTCTATGCCGATCTCGACCGGACCAAGGCGCATCAGCTCGGCGTCGCGGTGACGGATGTCTTCGATACGCTGCAGATCTATCTCGGCTCGCTCTATGTCAACGACTTCAACCAGTTCGGCCGCACCTACTCGGTGCGTGTCCAGGCCGATGCCGCCTACCGTGGCCGCGCCGACGACATCGGGCGATTGGAGGTCAGGTCGCAATCGGGCGAGATGATACCGCTGTCGGCCTTGCTCAACGTCAAGCCGAGTGCGGGGCCGGAACGGGCGATCCGCTACAATGGCTTCCTGTCGGCAGACATCAATGGCGGGCCGGCGCCGGGCTATTCGTCGGGTGAGGCGCAGGCTGCCGCCGAGCGCATCGCCGCGGAGACCTTGCCGAAGGGCATTGCCTTCGAATGGACCGACCTGACCTATCAGGAAATCCTCGCCGGCAATTCGGGCGTGCTCGTCTTCCCGCTGGCGCTGGTCCTGGTGTTCCTGGTGCTGGCCGCACTCTATGAGAGCCTGGCTCTGCCGATCGCGATCATCATGATCGTGCCGATGGGTATTCTGGCGGCTCTCACCGGCGTCTGGCTGACCAATGGCGACAACAACATCTTCACCCAGATCGGCCTCATCGTTCTCGTTGGCTTGTCCGCCAAGAACGCCATCCTGATCGTCGAGTTCGCACGCGAACTGGAGTTTTCCGGGATGACGCCAAGGGAGGCTGCGGTCGAGGCGAGCAGGCTGAGATTGCGCCCGATCCTGATGACCTCCATGGCCTTCATCATGGGCGTCGTGCCGCTGGTCTACTCCACCGGTGCGGGCGCGGAAATGCGGTCGGCCATGGGTGTCGCGGTGTTCGCCGGCATGATCGGCGTGACGGCCTTCGGCATCTTCCTGACGCCGGTCTTCTACGTGATGATGCGTGGACTGACCGGCAACCGGCCGCTCAAGCAGAGCGGCGAAGCGACGCTTCCGGCGCCCGTTACCGAGGCGCCTCACTGAAACTTCGCAGCCGCAGGAAGGTCTCCTGCGGCTGCTTTCCCTTCCTGTCATAAGCCGAACTGTGCCCGAGGCACGGTTCGGCTTCGCTGTTTGTCTGTACTCGTTTTTCACTTGTGACCTGGCCAGCCAACTGGCGGGAATGAACCTTGCCCAATTGGTATAATATGGTATTCCAAGAACCGTGCGACATCAGGGAGGACCATAGATGACCATTGCCAAACGTTCGTTGCGTGTGGACCGTCCTGAAAAAACGCTGCGGGAACTCGCCTTGGAGAGCCTGCGCGATGCCATTCTGGACTCGCATTTCAAGCCCGGTGCGCGATTGGTGGAGCGTGATCTCTGCACCCAGCTCGGCGTCAGCCGTACGATCGTTCGTGAGGTCTTGAGGCATCTCGAGTCCGAAGGTCTCGTTGCGACGGTTGGCACGAGAGGCCCCGTGGTTGCCGAGACGACAGCGGACCAGGCGTTGCAGATCTACGAAATCCGGGGTGCGCTCGAGGGCATGGCCGCCAAGCTTTGCGCGCAAAAGCGGGACGAGCGCATAAGCGAAGAGCTTCAGGCCGCACTAGAGCGCATCAAAGTCGGCTATCAGAAGAAGAAGATGGACCGGGTTCTTGCCGAGACGACGGAGTTCTACCGCATCCTATTCGCTGGCGCCGAGCGGGAGGTTGCGTGGGGGATCGTCAGCTCGCTGACCGCGCGCATCAACAGGCTTCGCTCGATGACTATCAAAACGGAAGGCCGCGATGTCGAAGGCCCGAAACAGATGCAGCATATCGTCGATGCCATCCGCGGCGGTGATGGTGAAGGTGCCTATCGCGCGGCGCAGGACCATATCACCCTAGCCTCGTCCATAGCCCGCCAACTGCTGGCCGAGGCGGCGGGCGCCTAGCAAAAACTTACCGAAAAAATCAAGCCGTCGCCTCAAGCAGAAAGAAGGAGGCAAGGGGCTCTTGACATCCAAAAGTTTGGTATACCATAATATGGTTTGAGATATTAGCATATGGAGCAACCGGTGCCGATCGCCATCCGCAAGACAATGCTGCAGGTCGAAACGACGTTCGTCGAAGGCGGCAAAAAGGCAGGGCAGCCGCTGAAGCTCTATGCAGCCATGGCCGTGATCATCAATCCCTGGGCAGGGCGCGGTTTCGTGGAAGATCTCAAGCCGGAGATTCATGCCGTTGCTCCTGTACTCGGCGAGCTTCTGACAGGCATGATCGTTGACGCTGTCGGCTCCGGTGCGATTGTTGAAGGTTATGGCAAGGCGGCTGTGGTCGGGCTTGCGGGTGAGGTGGAGCACGCATCAGCGCTCATCCACACCTTGCGGTTCGGAAATCATTTTCGCGAGGCGGTCGGCGCCAAGACCTACCTCGCATTCACCAATACGCGCGGTCCCGGCAATGCGCCGATCATGATCCCGCTCATGGACAAGTCCGACGAGGGCCGGCGCTCGCACTACCTCACGATACACACATCGATACCCGACGCGCCGGCAGCGGATGAGATCGTGATCGCACTGGGTGCCTCGGTCGGTGGGCGTCCGCACCACCGCATCGGCAATCGCTACGAAGACCTGAAAGAGCTGGGCCGTGATGTCGCCAATCCCGCAGCGGTCTAGAACGCCGGGCGGCGCGGCCTATGTGGAGCAAGGTTCGGGAGAGCCTTTGCTTCTCATCCACGGCGTCGGCATGCGGCTCGAGGCGTGGACGCCGCAGATAGGTGCGCTCAGTCATGCGCACCGCGTCATTGCGGTCGACATGCCGGGGCACGGCGAAAGCGACAGGATAGCCGCAGGGGCACTGCTGCCGGATTTCGTTACCTGGTTCGGTAAGGTTCTGGATGATCTTCGCCTCGAGAGCGTCAATGTGGCAGGCCATTCGATGGGCGCGCTGATTGCGGGGGGCATGGCTGCAAGTTTTGGGGCGCGGGTGAAGCGCGTCGCACTACTCAACGGTGTCTACCGGCGCGATCCCGAAGCGCGAGCCGCAGTGCTTGCCCGCGTCGATTCCATCCGCGAGGGCCGTATCGACAGGGATGGTCCGCTGCGCCGCTGGTTCGGCGAAGGTAATGAGGACTCACCAGCATACCGCTTGACGCGGGAATGGCTTTCCCAGGTTGATCCTGAAGCTTACGCCACGGCATACGCCGCTTTCGCGCAAGGCGATGCCACCTATGCCGATGCGTGGCCGAGTATTGCGTGTCCGGCACTTTTCCTGACCGGTGAACACGACCCCAACTCCACGCCGGCGATGGCGAAGGCCATGGCAGCGGCGGCACCTTCGGGGCAAGCCAGGATCATTGCGGAGCACCGGCATATGGTGAACCTGACTGCGCCCGAAACTGTGGACGCCCTGCTGGCCGAATGGCTTTCCCGCGAGGAGGTTCCCGCCTGATGGCCGCAATCGATCCAAGGGCACTGCGCGACGCATTCGGGGCGTTTTTGACGGGCGTCACCGTCGTTACGACGCATGATACTGCCGGGCAGCCGGTCGGATTTACCGCGAATTCCTTCACCAGTGTATCGCTCGATCCGCCCTTGCTGCTGGTGTGCCTGGCACGCAGTTCACGGAATTTCGAAACGCTGACCAAGGCGCAGGGCTTCGCGATCAACATATTGTCGGAGACGCAAAAGGATATCTCGAACACTTTTGCGCGCCCGGTAGAAGATCGGTTTGCAACCGTTGAATGGAAACGCGGGCCGCATGGCGCGCCGGTGTTTTCCGAAGTCGCCGCCTGGTTTGATTGCTCGACCGAAACGATCGTGGATGGCGGAGACCACGTGATTTTGATCGGCAAGGTCGAAGCCTTCGAAAACGGCAAGTCGAACGGTCTCGGCTATGCACGCGGCAGCTATTTTACGCCGTCGCTCGCGCAGAAGGCGGTTTCGGCTGCGGGCTCCGAAGCGACCGTCATTGCTGGAGCCGTGGCCGCCCGGGATGGCGAGGTCTTGCTCGTCGAGAAAGAAGCAGGCGTCTACGCGCTGCCGTCTTGCGAACTTGTTTCGGGAGACGGCCCGGAACGACTGCAAAAGTATCTGTCAGAGGCAACGCATCTGCCGGCTTCGATCGGGTTCATCTATTCCGTCTACGAGGATACCACGGCTTCAAAGCAGCATATCGTCTACCGCTGCCAGCTAGGAACAGGTGAACCGGCGGGCGGCCGCTTCTTTGCCGTTGACGCCTTGCCGCTTACCGCGATTGCCGACGCTGCGACGGTCGATATTCTGCGGCGCTACGCTGCCGAGAGCGTGCTCGGCAATTTCGGCATGTATGTCGGCAATGAACGCAGCGGCCGCGTCCACCCGGTCGCCGGAAAGGTCCAGCCATGAAGTTTTCGCTGTTCGTGCATATGGAGCGGCTGGACGCGGACCAGAGCCAGCAGAGCCTTTATGACGAGTTCATCGAGCTCTGCGAGATTGCCGACCGCGGCGGCATGCATGCGATCTGGACCGGTGAACACCACGGCATGGATTTTACCATCGCGCCCAACCCTTTCATCAATCTCGCCGATCTTGCCCGGCGCACCAAGAATGTCCGCCTCGGCACCGGCACTGTCGTTGCGCCTTTCTGGCATCCGATCAAGCTCGCCGGCGAGGCTGCGATGACCGACATCATCAGCGACGGGCGGCTTGATATCGGTATCGCGCGCGGCGCCTATAATTTCGAGTATCAGCGGCTTTCCCCCGGTCTCGACGCGTGGGCCGCTGGCCAGCGGCTCAGGGAGATAATCCCGGCCATCAAGGGGCTTTGGGCGGGAGACTATTCTCACGAAGGCGAGTTCTGGTCGTTCCCGTCGACGACCTCTGCGCCGAAGCCTTTGCAGCAGCCACACCCACCGATCTGGGTCGCGGCGCGCGATCCGAACTCGCATGAATTCGCGGTCGCCAATGGCTGCAACGTGCAGGTGACGCCGCTCTGGTTCGGGGATGAGGAAGTTGAAAGCTTGATGGGCCGCTTCAATGACGCCTGCGAGAAGTATCCCGAAATTGCGCGGCCGAAGATCATGGTGCTGCGCCACACCTATGTCGGCACTGATGAGGCAGACATCGAGCAGGCGGCGCGTGAGATCAGCGTCTATTACAATTACTTCGGCGCATGGTTCAAAAACGAGAAGCCGATCAGCCAGGGGCTGATCGAACGGTTGAGCGCGGAAGAAATTGCCGCAAACGCAACCTATGCCCCGGAGGCGATGCGCCGCAACAATGTGGTGGGCGCGCCTGCCGAGGTGATCTCTCGGCTCAAGCACTACGAGGCGCTCGGCTACGACGAATATTCCTTCTGGATCGACACCGGCATGAGCTTCGAGCGCAAGAAGGCGTCGCTGGAACGCTTCATCGCCGACGTCATGCCGGCCTTTGCAGGGTAGGGCGATGAGACGCTTCCAGCACTATATCGACGGCAATTTCGAGGATGGCGGGCATTCTTTCGAAAGCCTCGACCCGGCAACCGGGATCGCGTGGGCCGAAATGCCCGAAGCGCGTGAAGCCGATGTCGACAGGGCCGTTGATGCAGCGCATAAGGCTCTCCACGACGGTGCGTGGCCGGCATTGACCGCGACCGCGCGCGGCAAGCTGCTTTATCGGCTTGCCGATCTGGTAGCTAGCAATGCTGCCAAGCTGGCTGAACTCGAGACGCAGGATACCGGCAAGATCATTCGCGAGACCTCGGCCCAAATCGCCTATGTCGCCGAATACTACCGCTACTATGCCGGGCTAGCCGACAAGATCGAGGGCTCGCATCTCGCCATAGACAAGCCGGACATGGATGTCTGGCTTCGGCGCGAGCCGGTTGGCGTGGTCGCGGCGGTCGTTCCCTGGAACAGCCAGTTGTTTCTTGCCGCCGTCAAGATTGGGCCAGCCTTGGCTGCCGGCTGCACGCTTGTCGTCAAGGCGTCGGAGGATGGTCCCGCGCCTCTGCTCGAATTTGCGCGCCTCGTGCATGAGGCAGGGTTCCCGGCGGGCGTCGTGAATGTGCTGACTGGCTTCGGACCGACCTGTGGCGCAGCACTTACCCGGCATCCGAAGGTCGCGCATATCGCCTTCACCGGCGGGCCGGAAACGGCGAGACAGGTGGTGCGCAATTCGGCCGAGAACCTGGCCAGCACTTCGCTTGAGCTCGGCGGCAAGTCGCCGTTCATCGTCTTTGCCGATGCCGATCTCGAAAGTGCTGCCAATGCGCAGGTCGCAGGCATTTTCGCCGCAACGGGGCAGAGTTGTGTTGCCGGCTCGCGGCTGCTCGTCGAGGCATCCGTGAAGGACCGTTTCCTCTCCATTCTCAAGGTAAAGGCCGAGGCGGTGAAGATCGGCTCGCCGCTCGATATGGCGACTGAAGTGGGGCCGCTGTGCACCAACCGTCAGCGCGAGCTTATCGGCGAGATCGTCGCGCGTTCGGTTGCGGCTGGCGCCGAGCTTGTCACTGGCGGGCATATGCCCGAGACACCAGGCTTCTACTATCCGCCCACCATCATCGACTGCACGAAGGTAAAGGCGCCGTCGGTCGAACGGGAACTGTTCGGCCCCGTCCTGTCGGTGCTGAGCTTTACGAGCGAGGAAGAGGCGCTGGCGCTCGCGAACGACACGCCGTTCGGCCTCGCCTCCGGCCTTTTCACGCAGAACCTTACGCGGGCTCACCGCATGATCAAGCGCATCCATGCCGGGGTCGTGTGGGTGAACACCTATCGGGCCGTTTCGCCGATCGCGCCGTTCGGCGGCTATGGCCAATCAGGACACGGCCGCGAGGGCGGACTTGCCGCGGCACTCGACTTCACGCGCACCAAGACCGTCTGGCTGAGGACATCGGACGAACCGATCCCCGACCCATTCGTGATGCGGTGAACGAATCCGCGCCTTGGCGCGGACGAACGACATGACTGACCAACACAACAAAAATGGGAACAAGGGAACATGCGTAAAATAATCAAGATGGCAGTGGTTGCTGCCGCGTTGAGTTTGACTGGTGCTGCCTCGGCAGCGGATCTTGTATTCACAAGTTGGGGCGGAACCACCCAGGATGCGCAGAAAGCGGCATGGGCGGACAAATTCGCCAGTGCTACGGGTGCGAATGTCCTGATGGACGGCCCGACCGACTACGGTAAGATCAAGGCCATGGTCGAGGCCGGAAGCGTCTCTTGGGATGTGGTCGACGCGGAAGGCGATTATGCCGTGCAGGCGGGACAGAACGGCCTTCTCGAAAAACTGGACTTCAACGTCATCGACAAATCGAAGCTCGATCCGCGCTTCGTCACGGACTATAGCGTCGGCAGCTTCTACTATTCGTTCGTCATCGGCTACAACGCCGACACCGTCAGCGAAGGCCCGAAGACCTGGGCCGACCTGTTCGACACGCAGAAATTTCCCGGAAAGCGCACCTTTTACAAATGGTCTGCACCCGGCGTGATCGAGGCGGCATTGCTGGCCGACGGTGTGGCTGCGGACAAGCTCTATCCTCTCGATCTCGATCGCGCCTTCAAGAAGCTCGACACCATAAAGGGTGACATCGTCTGGTGGACCGGCGGGGCGCAGTCGCAGCAGCTTCTCGCTTCCGCTGAGGCCCCATACGGCATGTTCTGGAACGGTCGCCTGACGGCGCTGGAGCAGACTGGTGTCAAGGTCGGCGTCTCCTGGGAGCAGAACATCACGGCGGCGGATTCGCTCGTGGTGCCCAAAGGCTCCAAGAACAAGGATGCGGCGATGAAGTTCATTGCGCTTGCAACTAGCGCCGAGGCGCAGAAGGACTTTTCCATCGCCACGGGTTATGCGCCGACGAACCTCGGCTCGGCGGCTCTCATGGATGAGGCGATGCGCAAGACTCTGCCCGATGCACAGTCGGCAAGTCAGGTGAATGCCGACATGAACTACTGGGCGGCAAATCGCGACGCTATCGGCACGCGCTGGTACGCCTGGCAGGCGCAGTAGCCGGTTTGCCGCCGCGCCTGTCGAGGATGCGGCGGCAATCGTAAAGCCCGACCTGATGTTGAGCGGATATGTCCGCTCCATCAACCCTGGGAGTCAGCATGTCGGCAGTGACGGAAACAACGGCGTCAGGAAACTCGGAACGCACGCGCGGGTCGAGCGGCTGGGCCTATGCGCTGCCGGCGCTGTTGCTGCTGCTGGTATTTTTCGTCGTGCCGGTGGTAGGGCTCCTCCTTCGCAGCGTTCTCGAGCCTGAACCGGGGTTAGGCAACTACGCGACGCTTTTCGGTTCCTCGACCTATCTGCGCATCTTCCTGAACACCTTTATGGTGTCCGCAGTCGTAACTGCTCTTTCGGTGGTCATCGGCTTTCCGGTGGCTTGGATGCTGGCCATCATGCCATCACGCTGGGCTTCGGTGGTGTTCGCAATCCTCCTCCTGTCAATGTGGACGAACCTGCTCGCAAGAACCTATGCCTGGATGGTTCTGCTCCAGCGCACCGGTGTCATCAACAAGATGCTCATGAACCTCGGCCTGATCGACCAGCCGCTGGCGCTGGTCAACAATCTGGTCGGCGTGACGATCGGCATGACCTATATCATGCTGCCCTTCGTGATCCTGCCGCTGCGCGGTGTCATCAAGGCAATCGACCCCGCCATTCTTCAGGCCGCTTCACTGTGCGGCGCGACACGCTGGCAGTGCCTGACACGCGTGCTGATACCGCTTGCGCTTCCGGGTGTCGCGGCCGGCGCCCTGATGGTTTTCGTGATGTCGCTCGGATACTTCGTAACGCCAGCATTGCTCGGCGGCACCGCGAACATGATGCTTGCCGAGATGATCGCACAATTCGTCCAGTCGCTGGTCAACTGGGGCATGGGTGGCGCTGCCGCCTTCGTGCTGCTGGTGGTGACGCTCTGCATCTACGGTATCCAGCTGCGCCTCTTCGGCGCGGGCCGTCTCGGCCAGGGGGCATAGACCAATGCTTCTTGATTTCGACCGCCTTGGTGGCTGGAAATGGGTGCTGGTCACGATCACCGCGCTGGTCGCGCTGTTTCTTCTGCTGCCTATCGTCTTCATCGCGGCCTTGTCCTTCGGCGACTCGCAATGGCTGATTTTCCCGCCTCCGGGCTGGACGCTGCGCTGGTATCGCGACCTGCTTGCCGACCCGCGATGGCTGGAGGCAGCCTGGACCAGCGCCCGGATCGCAATCGCGGTCACGGTCCTCTCGGTCATTCTTGGGTTGTTGGCATCGCTTGCGCTCACGCGCGGAAACTTCCGTGGCCGCGAAGTGCTGCGGGCATTCTTCATCACGCCGATGATCCTGCCGGTCGTCGTGCTGGCCGTAGCGCTTTATGCGTTCTTCCTGAAAATTGGGCTGAACGGCACATTCTTAGGCTTCATTCTCGCACACCTTGTTCTGGCCCTGCCGTTCTCGGTCATCTCGATCAGCAACGCGCTTGAAGGCTTCGACAAATCGATCGAAGACGCGGCCATTCTTTGCGGGGCAAGTCCATGGGAGGCGCGGTTCAGGGTAACGCTACCTGCGATCAGCCATGGGCTCTTTGCGGCCGCGATCTTCTCCTTTCTCGTTTCGTGGGACGAGGTGGTGGTCGCGATCTTCATGGCGAGCCCAACCCTGCAGACATTGCCCGTCAAGATATGGACCACGCTGCGGCAGGATCTCACTCCGGTCATCGCGGCTGCTTCCACGCTGCTGGTTCTCTTCACGATAGCGCTGATGCTACTTGCCGCCCTTGTGCGCAAAGGAATGAAAAAATGACGACGCCCTTTCTCCAGATCCGGAACATCCGGAAGGCATATGGCGACGTCACTGCGGTAAACGACGTCACGCTCGACATAGCGCAGGGCGAGTTCATGACCTTCCTGGGACCGTCCGGCTCGGGGAAGAGCACGACGCTCTATATACTGGCGGGTCTTCAAAACCCGACTTCCGGCGATATTTTGCTGGACGGGCGCACATTACTCGATACGCCGCCGCACAAGCGCAATATCGGCATGGTGTTCCAGCGCTACACGCTTTTCCCGCATTTGTCGGTGGGCGAGAACATCGCTTTTCCGCTGCGCGTTCGCCGCAAGCCGAAGGCGGAAGTCGATGCGGCTGTGCGCCGGGCGCTCAAATTGGTGCGGCTGGAAGGTTTCGAGGATCGGATGCCGGCAAAGATGTCGGGCGGTCAGCAGCAGCGCGTGGCGCTCGCGCGTGCGCTGGCCTACGATCCGCCGGTGCTCCTGATGGACGAGCCATTGTCGGCGCTCGACAAGAAGCTACGCGAGGAGATTCAGTACGAAATCCGGCGCATTCATCAAGAGACCGGCGTTACCATCCTTTATGTCACCCATGATCAGGAAGAGGCGCTACGCTTGTCGGACCGCATCGCGGTGTTCAGCAAGGGCGTTATCGACCAGGTTGGTACTGGCACCGAGCTCTACGCCAATCCGGCAACCCGGTTCGTGGCGGAATTCATTGGCGACAGCGATTTCCTCAAGGGCAGGATCGAAGCCACGGACGGGAAGAGCGCCGACATTCGCATCGGTGAGCACCTCGTCCTTCCGGCGGTGTCGGTCCATGGTAGCGCACGGCCTGGAAATGAAGCTGCGGTGATGTTGCGGCCTGAACGGCTCACTCTGTCGTCGACGCCGGTTTCAACTGCCGGAAGCCTTGCGGCCACGGTCAAGGACGTGACATTTCTCGGCAATAATACGCATGTGCTGACCGAGACTGCTACGCAAGAAGTGCTTTCAGTGCGCTTGCCTTTCGGCCATGAGGCTGCTGGCAGCCTGCGACCGGGCCAACCGGTCTGGGTGAGCTGGGATTCGTCATCAGCTCACGCGTTCTGCACTTAGCGAACGGTGCGTTTTTCGTTCGGCTGATCGCATAGGCAAATGAACGACAGCACGCTCTCAGCGAAGCGCGCAGGCCGTGTGTAGTTGTAAAAACCCCTAAGTCGAAATTTCGTGCGCATTTTGTCCAGCGCTTTTTATGGTCAGGCGGAAGCTGTTTCGAACGGCAGAATATCCTTCATCTTATAGGCGACTTCGGTGCGGTTCGTCGCTTTCAGCTTCCGCATGATGTTGCGGATATGAACCTTCACCGTGCTTTCGCGCAGGTTCAGTTCATAGGCGATGACCTTGTTTGCCTTGCCGCGGCGCAGGGCTTCGGCGACGTCTGCCTGACGCGGCGTGAACAGATCCGCGATCGCCGAACGCTTCGGCTTAGCGGACAGGAAGGCGTCCTGCATGGCAAGCACGCTGCTCACCGGCACGAAAACCCCGCCGGCCAATGCCAGCTTTATCGCCTCGACGCATATCTCAACGCCAACGGACGCCGGGATATAACCTTTGACCCCGCAATCGAGAGCGGTGAAGACCTGCGTGAGGTCGTCGAGATCGGCAAGAATCACGACCGGTATCGACTTGAACTCGGACACGACTTCCCGGATTTCCGCGCTGACTTCGGCATCCGTGACCTTGTTTGCACCGATATGCAGGAGAATCGCGGCCGGAGGCAGGTGGAGATCGGTGTTTTCCCGCCAGTCTTCAAGCGAGCTATATGCTGCGACTTCCCGAAGGCTGCCCTGTCCCGCCAGGCTGCGTGACAGACATTCCCGGGTAAGTGCGCGGCAATCGATCAGAACAAGCGATCGATCTTCCGTAGGTTGCCGTTCAAGGTTGATCTCTTCCGAAGAAGGGGTGATTGCAGGGCTGGTAGGATACCTCGCGCTGCTGTGTGCTGAAATAGATATCATGTGGCTTACTTCCTCATATATATCCGGTTTGCCGGGAATTTCTTTCCCAGGCTCAGCGCACGATGCATCTCCTGCGGAGATTCGTATGTGAAGCTTGTTACATTCATTGATTTTGTTATCGGTGGGTGATTTTCCGAAATGCAGATTGAAGAATAACCAAGCATTGAAACAGATTCGTGACTTGAAGAAAGCAAGGTCAAATGAGCAATTTCGATTGCGGCTTGCAGATCAAGGCGGTAACTTTTCATACCGGGGACGAAAAGGTAACAGGGGGATATGGCTGAGCGGCAGTATACGCGTCAGCTCGCGACTATAATTTCCATCGATGCGGTGGGCTTCTCACGCCTGATGGGCCTCAACGACGAGGCCGCTGTTTCCGCGTTCGAGGAACGGAGAGGAGTGATTGTCGAGAGTTGCACTTCCTTTGGCGGCCGAACCTTCGGCGCCGCCGGCGACAGTATCATGGCCGAGTTCGGCACGCCGATCGACGCCTTGCGGGCGGCGTTTGACTTTCAGGAGAAGATAGCAGCGATCAATGCTTCGGCTCCCGAGGAGATACGTATGCCGTTTCGCGCAGGTATCAACACGGGCAATGTGATCGTGCGGGATGAAAGCCTCTACGGCGATGATGTGAACATCGCCGCCCGCATTCAGGAATTCGCGCCGCATGATGGCCTCGCGATATCCAAGACGACCTGGCATCACGTGAGGGACAAGTCCGTCGCCGAATTCACGGACCTTGGTGAATTCTCGCTCAAGAATATCGCCTTGCCGGTTCAGGTCTTCATCGCCGCGCGCGGAGGCAAGCCGTCTCCTGCGATTGCGGGTCTATATGGGTCAGCCCGATCAAACCCGGCGCCGAGCGGACCGCCTGCAGTCGCGGTATTGCCATTCGGTATCGAGGGTGACGGTCGCGAAATCGAATATATGGCCGAAGGTATCGCCGAAGACATCATCCAAGGCCTTTCGAATACCAGATGGCTGCCGGTGATTGCCAGGAGCTCCAGTTTCCAGTTTCGCGACGATACACTCGGCACGCGGCTTGTAGGCAACGCCTTGGGCGCGCGCTACATCGTCAGCGGAAAGCTTGCCCATGGCGGCGGCAAGATACGTGTTCACGTCAATCTTGCCGATGCTTCCAACGGGCGGCAGGTCTGGTCGCGGCGCTTCGACCGCGATTTCACCGGCATTATCGACCTTCAGGACGAGATCGGTGGCGAAATCGTTTCCATCCTGGAAAAGGAGGTCGACCGGGCAGAGCAGGTGCGCACGTTCCAGGTGCCTTGGGAAAGCATGGAAACGTGGCAGCTCGTCCGGCGCGGGCGCTGGCACATGCAGCGGCGCACAAGCGAGGACACCAAGCTCGCGCTCGAGTTTTTCGAGAAGGCGTTTGTGGAAGATCCGAATTCCTCGGCAGTGCTCAACGAACTTGCCTGGTGGTATTTCTGGCGGGCCTGGCTGCGCTTCGGCCACATCGAGGACCTTGCCAAGGTGGTCGATTTCTCGCGCAAGGCGCTGTTGATGGACAGCCAGGATGCGCGGCCGCACGCTCATCTCGGCATCACGGAAATCATGCGCGGACGCCCGAAACTGGCTCTGGAGCATCTTGGCGAAGCGCTCCATATCAATCCGAGCTTTGCCTTCGCGCGTTCAGCCATGGGCAGCGCCCACCTTCTTCTCGGGCAGGCGAGGCAGGCGATGCCGCTGCTGCTCGACGCCGAACGGCTGAGCCCCTTCGATATCTATGGCTTCCACAATCTCGGGGAACTGACCGCAGCGCACTCCTTCATGCATGAGTGGGACGCCGCGATCGAGACCGCCAACCGGTCGCTCGACCTTTCTCCGGGGTATTTCTATGCCCGCTTTCTCAAGGTTGGCGCGCTCGCGCGAAGCGGAAGGATAAACGAGGCGAAGCGGGAACGCGCTATTTTCGAGACGCGCCATCCGGATTTTTCGATTGATCGCGTGGCGTGGATACCCTTCACCGAAAAGTCGGCAAACACCTATCTGATCGAGAATTTCGAGTTGGCGCAACGAGATTGAGGCAAGGCCGGGCAGCACTGTGAAGCAACTCACATACGTTGCAGTTGCGCCGCCATAGATCACATCGTTGGGCATCCAAATGGCTGAAGACGCCGGGGCTTTGAGGCGATGATCAAAACCAAGTATTATGACGGCATTCTCGAGGCGCAGAAGACGCAGCGTCCCGTTGCGGAACTGCCGGCCTTCAACATCGAGCGCCTTCGCACCACCAAGAGCCTGATCGGACGAGTTCTGAGCCCGCTTGCCCCGGAACCGCGTACGGTGTTCCGCGTCCTCCGGCGCTTTTGGCCCATGCTGAGAATCGGCAAATTCCTGCTGGTGACGAGAAATGCCGATGTCCGGGAAATCCTTGAGCGGCAGGATGTCTTCGAAACCCCCTACGGCCCCGAAATGACGGAAATCGCCGGCGGGTTCAACTTCATCCTTGGCATGCAGGATGGGCCAACATACCGGCGCATGAAGTCAACGGTCCTCAGTGCCTTTCCCGTGGACGAGATCGGCTGGAAGGTAAGGGAGATCGCGGCACAACATTCACAGGAAATCATGCAGCGGGCCGGGCCGGGCTTCGATGTCGTGCGCCATCTGTTGAAGATCGTGCCGGCGCGCATCTGCCGGGACTATTACGGAATGACGATCGACGACGACAATGAGTTCGTCGACTGGTCGAATGCGCTGAGCGGGCTTTTCTTCGGCGATCCGGGCGGAAAGCCGATAGTCCGCGAACTCGCAGTCGTCGCTGCGGCCCATATGACAAGGGCGGTGGATCTCTCGATCCAGGCGGTTCGCGAGGGGCGCACGGATCGGGAAACGCCGCTCGGCCGTCTCGTCGAAATGCTCGACCGTGACACACCGGCGGTGAGCCTGGGCGAAGTTCATTCCATTATGCTCGGCATGATCGCCGGTTTTGCGCCGACGAATCTTCTGGCGGCGGGCAATTGCCTCGATGTGATCCTTTCGCGCCCGGAAGCGCAGAAAGCAGTCGAAGATGCCGTAGCCGATGGTGACAACGAACAACTCGACCGGGCGATCCGCGAAGCGATGCGCTTCAAGCCGATCTGGTTCGGGCCATTCCGCTACACGGCGCAAGACGTTGTCATTGCAAAGGGAACGTCCCGCGAGCGCACGGTCAAGGCGGGGACGTCCGTTATGCCGGCGACGTTCTCGGCAATGTTTGATTCCGACGCCGTCGAACGGCCGGATGAGTTCGACACCAATCGACCCGCCCGCGACTATCTTCTCTTCGGTCACGGCATCCATCAGTGCATCGGCGCTGCAATGGCGAAGATACAGATCGCCGAGGCATTTCGCGCCCTGTTCACGAAGAAGGGTGTGCGGCGGGCAAAGGGAAGGGCAGGCAAGCTCAACTCTCTCGGAGCCTATCCGGAGAGCCTGAAGGTCGATTTCGAGACCTCTCCGCTTTCGAAGACCGTGACCCATTCCATGGTCACCGTAATCTGCAAGGTCGAACCTGGCGTCTCATTGAAAGTCTTGCGCGAAAAGGTTGCCGCGTTTGGCAATCCCGCCACTGGCCAGATTGCTGCCGCACTCGATGCGAATGGCTCCATTCATTTCGCGAGCCTTGCCGTGGCCTGCAAGGCGGAACCTGCGGATGAGAAGAGCGATGATGAAGCGCATCTTGTCCTTGAGCTGTCCGGAGATGGGACGGATGACGCCGTGATGGACAATTTCGCCGCGACTGCCGGCCCTCTTGTCAGGGGTATATTCGAAGAAGCTTGCGGCCTAAGCAGCGCGGAAACGCTCGAAGCGTTCATGCGCAAGCATGCGGTCAAGATTTCGCAATTGTTTGGCAGCAACGCCGGTCTGGTCTTCTCCGGCACGCCGGGGCATTCGGTTGCGCGCATTCACGCCGAGGCAAAGCTTGAAAACGCGGCGCGGCAGATCATAGCAACGATGGACAGGCCCGGCGGCGAGAATGCAGGCAAGACGCTGGCCAAGGTCAGAGAGCGCCTGGCTGAAAGCAAGGACTATGGCTGGGCGCTGGAGCCTGCCGAAGGTTTGCTGGAATTGCCCGGAGGCAGCGGCTGGCGTGCCGCCTGGATGACTTTCAAGGCGCCATGGGTATTTTTCCCGACGGTGATCATGCTGCTTGTCCTATGGTGGATGACCTTCAATTTGACCTTTGGTCTCGGGGGCGGTGTCATTCGGATCGCCTTCCTTAGCATCCTCGCATTGGGACTTACCCTTGGCGGGCTTATCGTATTCTTCGGCATAATAGGTGGGCTGCTTTACCTGGGGTTGAGACGCCTCGAAAAACGCGATGTGCCGAGCGAAACCTCTGTCGATCCAGACCGTCTCGAAACGATAATCTCACGCGAAAACCATATCCTGCAGAACAATCTGACCGCGATCTCGGTCATGAAGCCCAGCACGATGAGAAGGCTCGCATTGCGGCTGGCCTTCTACATAATCTCCATCTCGGCGAAGAGCATCTATCGACCCGGCTTTCTCTCCGGCATCAACACCATCCATTTCGCTCGATGGGTGCTTCTGCCAGGCACCAACAAGCTTATGTTTTTCAGCAATTACGGCGGCAGCTGGGAAAGCTATCTGGAGGACTTCATAGCCAAGGCCCATTTCGGCCTGACGGGTGTCTGGAGCAACACGCTCGGCTTTCCGCGTGCGCGTGCGCTCTTCTGGAAGGGTGCGACGGATGGCGACCGGTTCAAGCGTTGGGCGCGGTTGCAGCAGATACCGACATTGTTTTGGTACTCCGCCTATCCGGAACTCAACACCGGCCGCATACGCATGAACTCGCTCATTCGCTCGGGCATCGCCAAGGCCGAGACGGAAAGCGAGGCGCGCGATTGGCTTGGCCTGTTCGGCTCCACGCCCCGTCCGCTTGGCACGCTGGAAACGAGAGAGATACAAACGATCTTCTTCGGCCCGTTAGGGCCGCTGCATCTCGGCCAGATGGTTGCCGTGCGCATACCGGATGGACTTCCGCGCACAAAGCGCAGGGCATGGCTGAAATACGTTGCCCTTAGAACTAGCTTCGCGAACCAATTGCCGAAGGATTGCGCGACGGTCGCCATGTTCGGCCCGCAAGGCCTGGTGCGTCTCGGACTTGACGATGCCGCTGCAAACGGGGGCCTCTCGACATTCCCGTCCGTCTTTCGGCAAGGGATGGGCAGCCCGGCCCGAAGCCGCGTTCTCGATGACATCGGAAACAGCGCACCGGAAAAGTGGGACTGGGGCTCGCCCGAAAAGCCCGTGGATGCGGTGGTGGTGTTCTACGCCGACGATGAGAAGGTCCTCAGGGAAAAGGTTGCTGCGTTCGAGAAGGAGACGAAAGCGGCCGGAATGATAATTGCCGCGCAGTTGCCGCTTGCAGTCAAGCGTAAGGGAGACCTGGCCTTCGAGCATTTCGGCTTTGCCGACGGCATCTCGCAGCCGGTAATCAACGGCACCCCGCGCTCGAGCAAGCCGGTCGATCCGATGCATCAGGTTGCGCCGGGCGAGTTCCTCTTCGGCTACAAGGACGAGCTCGGCTTCTATCCTCCGACGCCGACAATCCCGTCGTCGCTCGATCGAACCGGTATTTTGCCGGAGATCGAGAAAGAGGAATTGCCGCTGTTCGGCTGCGAATCCGATCTTCGCGATTTTGGCCGGAACGGTACTTTCGTCGTCATGCGCCAAATAGAGCAGCATGTCGAAAAGTTCCACGGCTTCTGCCAGGCGGCGGCGAAGGAACACCGGCGCAAGTCGAACAATGCCGCCATAACGCCTCACTGGATCGCTGCCAAGATAGTCGGGCGCTGGCAGGATGGGACATCGCTGGTGCGCAATCCAAACGCCCGTGGTGCGCGTGAACCGGACAATGATTTCTCCTTTGCTGATGAGGATCCGCAAGGATTGCAATGCCCGCTGGGCTCGCATGTGCGCCGGTCGAACCCGCGCGATTCACTGGGTGAGGACCGGGAGACCCAGATCAAGATCAACAAACGCCACCGCATATTGCGCGTCGGCAGAACCTATGAGAAGGATGGCGAAAAGGGCCTGCTGTTCATGTGCCTCAACGCCGATATCGAGCGTCAATACGAGTTCATGCAGCAGAGTTGGGTTTCCGCCGTCTCGTTCAATGGCCTGCAGGAAAAGGACCCGGCAATCGGCACGCAGAAAGACGATGCAGGCCGCTTTTCGATCCCGTCGCCTGAGGGAAGCATCGTGCTGGAGAAGCTTCCGAGTTTTGTGACTACGCGCGGCGGGGGTTATTTCTTCATGCCGAGCCGCTCAGCCATGCAGTATCTGATTTCACGGCTGTAAGCCTTTGGCCGATCAGCCGTCCTCAAAATCGGCGATGTCCTGCAGCGCCTGCCGGTCCTTGACGCGAATGCCGCCCCGCTTCATTTCGATCAGGGAGCGGCCGCGCCAGTCGTTCAGGATCTTGTTCACCGATTCCCGGGTCGCGCCGAGAAATTCGGCAAGCTCGGTCTGCGATATCAGTATCCATCCTCCGGAATCGCCCATATGCCCGGAAAGGAAGTTCAAGCGCTTCGCAAGGCGCGCCTCGATCTTCAGGAGCGCGTGATCTCCCAACTCGCCGCTTACCCATCGCAGGCGGGCGCAAAGCAATTCGATTATGGCGCGGGCAAGGGGAGGGTTCTTTTCGATCCTGTCGAAGAGCTGGTTGCGGCTGACGGAAACCAGCTCGCAATCGGTGAGACATGTCGCCGTCGCCGTGCGGGGCTGACCGTCCAGCACGCCGATCTCGCCGATCAGGCTCTGCGACAGTTCCATATTGGCGACGAGCTTTTTCCCGCTGGAGGAATAGATGGAAATCTCGACAGTGCCGCTCAGGACGCCATAGAGGCGATCCGGCATATCCTCCTGCATGAAAAGATGTTCGCCGGCGCGATAGCGCTCGGATTTGCAATCCTTGAACAGCAGGTTGAAAAGACCCGGACCAAGCCTGACGGCGCGCGCGCTTGAATCGTTCTGCCTGTCGATGTCGGTGCTCGGCCTTCGATTGTCTTCTGACAGCATCTGGGCGTTAACTCGTCATTCAGGGAAGAAACCGCTGCGTCGAGCGATTTCCTACCTTGCGGATATCGGGTCAGTCCATACACGGTCAACCGCGTAAGGTCAGCTTCATTTGTCGGTATGCTGAATCAGCGTTCAATGGATTATAACATCTTTTGTTGCCGGCAAGGGCACGTTGTTTCGTGTGGCCTTATGCCGGCAAGCCAGAATGGCGCGGCGCGTCCAGATAGCGCGTGCCGGCGATGTTATAGCAATGTTCGTGCCCGGTGGGGTGCGGCAACTCCAGCAACCGCCGCACGAGGCTGACCAACTTGCCGCATCTTGCAGCACGGTCGGTGGTCAAAAACCCTCCTGACCAGTGACGCTCTGCACGGAGCGACCCGGCTTCTGCAGGTACGCGCGAAAGGCCTGCCAGTCCCTGAATTCCGATGCACTCTACTTGGCGACAGGCCTTGTCCAGGTAACATTATCCGGCGTCGGCGGGATGGTGGCATCCCGCGAAAGCAGACCGGTCATGCGGGAAAAGGCCATGAAGGATCGTCTCGCATCTTCCGCAGTCACCTGGTCGATCATGGCAGCCGAGCACGCTCTCAGCGCCGTGCGATAGACCGGGCCCTGTCGGCCGGCGGGCCACGCCTGCAGAAAGTCGAGTGCCTGATCGACGCTATAGATTTCAGTCACGATTTGGTCGACTTCGGCAACGACCCGGACCGGCATGAAAAATTGCAACCTATCCATGTGTTTCCTCCCAGAAACGCATTGCACGTTCAGATTATCATCCTTTTTGCTGCATTGCTCGACTTTTAGCGAACTATCGATAGCCAAACACAAACAGTTGCTCTGATAGGAATCGACTGATTGGTCGCTTGTCGTTGCACAGCAATTCTGTCGCGGAGTCCGCGATAGAACTCAACGCTGAATCGCCGGCTAAGTTGCAGGGGCAGGAAAAGAAAATTCGCGGCCAGGCGGGTTGTTTGACGCTCAGCCCTTGGCGAGGATATGAGCCTCGCGCGCCGCGGCGATGAATGCCCGCCGTGCTTTGCGCACAGGCTGCCACCCATCGAGCGTGTCCTGGCAAATGCGCAGTGCGGCCTGGTATTTCGGACCGGGCATCGCCGGCCTGTTCTGCGACAGGAATTCGATGCCTTCCCATGCCGTAGCGATGATGCGCCGATGCTCCGCGTCCAGGTTGACTTCAACAGGAACGGGAAAAACATGGTCGCTCATTTCTTGGTCCTGCGCTGAATCGATTGCCGCATCGGAGTTCCGGAAAATCGGTCCGGTCAGACCTGCCCGCCTTCGACCAAAATATCGGCCTCGCGGGCGGCGGCTATGAAAGCATCGCGGGCAACCAGAAGGGTTTCTCTTCCGGCAATAGCCATGACGGAGGCTGCGTAGGCGTCGGCATGGCGGGGACCGCGAAAAGCCGGCCATTTCTTGGAAAGGAATTCAGCCGCGCTGTCGGCATTCTCGATGACATGAACCGACGAATTAGGCGCGTCTGCTACCGCTACCGGTGCAACGAACTGATGGTTCAACACAGACCTCCCGACTTGCTCTCGGCGGATCGAAACTCGCGGTAGAGCTTCTGGTTCCTGCCTGGAAGAAAGAATTTCCCGACCAGCTCATTTATAACACCGGGAAGGGGAAGATCAGGCGACCCTCATTGGGATAAGGCGTACATCAAAATGAACAGATACGGTCAGCCGGCCGGCCGTTCCTTATGCAAGCGAAGCAAGCCGGTCGGCGGAAATCAGTCCAACCCGGCTCGGCGGTTACACCCAGCCGCCGTCTACGACAAAATTCTGGGCCGAACACATTCTTGAATCGTCAGACGCCAGAAACAAAGCCATGCGCGCAATATCGTCGGGCATGACCCGGCCAGTGAGGCACTGGCTTCGGTCGATCAGTTCATTGGCCGCATCGTCCACCCAGAGATCGAGCTGCCGCTTCGTCATCACCCATCCCGGCACCAGCGTGTTGACGCGGATGCCATGCTTGCCGAGATCGCGTGCGAAGGAACGCGTCATGCCATGCGTGGCAGCCTTTGAAGCGGCGTAACCCGGGTAGCCGCCGCTCGCCATCATCCAGCCGACGGAACCGAAATTGACGATCGAGCCACCGCCCGCCGCAATCATGCCGGGCGCCACAGCCTGGATAGCAAAGAAAGCGTGGCGCAGGTTGACGGCGATGCGGGTGTCGAAATAGTCGGGCGTCACGTCCCGCCAGTCGTGGCGCGTGTCGTTTGCCGCGTTGTTGACCAATGCAAGCGTCGGACCGTGCGCCACCTCGATCGCGCCGATCGCCGCGCGATAGGCGTCGATGTCGGTGACGTCGCAGCGCTGGAACATCACGCTGCCGCCCTGCTCCGAAAGCTCGGCGCTTAGCGCAGTGCCGTCGGCTTCGGCCAGATCGACGAACCCGACCTTGGCGCCTTGTGCCGCGAAAGCCCGCACCAGCGCCTCGCCGATGCCGCTTGCGCCGCCCGAAATGACTACGGGAAGCCCGTCAAGGCTCGGATATGTTGCCTCTTTCATCGAATGCTCCTTACAGGGCGCGGACTTCGGTCGGCGTGTCGGCGTCAAGTTTAAGAGCATTGCGCAAGGGCAGGCCGAAGCCTCTGGCCTCTATCTCGAAAACATCGCCCGCTTCGGTCTTTACGCCGTCGGCAAAAGACAGTGTCGCAGTCCCGAACATGTGGACATGAACATCGCCAGGCTGCCGGAACAGGTCGTACTTGAAGTGATGATGCTCCAAATTGGTTATCGTATGAGACATGTTCGCCTCGCCCGATAGGAACGGCTTTTCCCAGAGGGTCTTTCCTCCCCGCAGAATCCGGGATGTGCCGTGCAGATCGTCGGGCAGTTTTCCGACCAGAATTTCCGGCCCTATGGAGGCATTGCGCAGTTTGGAATGCGCGAGATAGAGATAGTTGATCCGCTCGGTGACGTGATCGGAGAACTCGTTTGAAAGCGCGAAGCCTATCCGGAACGGCGTTCCATCATCGCCGATGATATAGATGCCGGCGACTTCCGGCTCCTCGCCGGCATCGAGTGCGAAGGCGGGCGACGACAGCGGCTTTCCCGGATCGACGATCATCGTGCCGTTGCCCTTGTAGAACCATTCCGGTTGCACGCCGGGCTTGCCATCGGCCGGCTTGCCGCCCTCGACCCCCATGCGGAACATCTTCATGGAATCGGTGAGCTTTTCCTCCGCATTCACCGTCTTATGCATGGCGTCGCGCGTCGCGGCGGACCCGAGATGCGTAAGACCTGTTCCTGTTACATAGAGATGTGCGGGATCAGGATGACGGATCGGCGACATGACGCGGCCTTCGCGATAAGCCGCTTCGAGATCCACCGCTTCGCCTCGGCCACGCTCTTCTATGACGGCATCCAGCGGCTTGCCGGCGCGCACGGCCTCAAGCGCAAGCGCATAGACCGATTTCGCCCCCTTGACCAAACGGGCCTCGCCATTGTCGCGAACCACTACGGAACTCAATCCGTCGGGACCTGAAATCTGGGAAATAAGCATCTCGCCTCCGTCTTTTCCAGCGCCTGCCATGCCGTTGGGCATGCAGGACGCAATACTTCGCCACCGCGCAGCGGACGCTTGCCGCCGCGCGCTCATATTTTTGCAGTAACGATTCCGGTCACGCCGATCCGACTTGTTCGCCGGGCTTCTATCCGCTCTTTTGCACTGGCGCTGCCGTTTCTTAATTGCTGCTTGCGGCTACCTCCTGCCGGCTCAAGCCTTATTCTTGTTGTAGACGTCGAATACGACCGCGCCGAGCAGGACCATTCCCTTGATGACCTGCTGCCAGTCGATATTGATGCCCATTACGCCCATGCCGTTATTCATGATGCCCATGATAAAAGCGCCGATCACTGCGCCGGTCACCTGTCCAACGCCGCCCAGCGCCGATGCGCCGCCGACGAAGACAGCCGCGATGACGTCGAGTTCGAGGCCGGCGCCGGCCTTCGGCGTCGCCATGTTGAGGCGTGCCGAGTAGATCAGGCCGGCAAGTGCGGCCAGCATGCCCATGATGACGAAGATGTAGAAGGTGAGACGCTCGGTATGGATGCCGGAAAGTGCCGCCGCCTTGACGTTGCCGCCCATCGCGTAGATGCGCCGGCCGAAGGTCATGCGCTTGGTGATGAAGACGAACAGCGCGATCAGGATGCCCATGACCACCAGCACGTTCGGCAAGCCTTTGAACGACGCGAACTTGTACATCAGGAACAGCAGGATGCCGGCCATCACCAGATTCTTGATGACGAAGAAGGCGAATGGCTCGGCATCGTAGCCATGGCTCTCGCGGTCCCTGCGGCTTTTCAAGGCGAAGTAGAGCATCGCCAGAACGATGAGGATGCCGATCACCATTGTCGTCGAATGGAGGACGATGCCGGTGTTGGGTATCGGCGCGCCGGCGGCATTGAGCGTCGGCGCGACGAGCCGCAACGGCCCTATGACGTCGGGGATGAACCCGGCGCTCAGAAGCTGGAACAGCGGCGGAAAGGGCCCGACGGAACGGCCGCTGAGCACGTTGAGCAGCAGGCCCTTGAACACCAGCATGCCTGCCAGCGTCACGATGAAGGAGGGGATCTTCATGAAGGCGATGAAGTAGCCCTGTATGCCGCCGATGACAGCACCAGCCGCGATGCACAGGAAGCCGGCCAGCAGCGGATTCATGCCGTAGTCGACCATCAGAATCGCCGCGACAGCGCCGATGAATCCCGCGACGGCGCCGACCGAAAGGTCGATGTGGCCGGCGACGATCACCAGCAGCATGCCCAGCGCCATGACGATGATGTAGGAGTTCTGAAGGACGATATTCGTCAGGTTCACCGGCAGGAACAGGATGCCGTTGGTCATGACCTGGAAGAAGACCATGATGGCGACCAGCGCGAGAACGAGCCCGTACTCGCGCAGGTTCTCCTTCATTGCCTGCTGCATCGATGCCCTTGCGGCACTTACGCCCGGTGTGGCTTCGGTGCTCATGAGGCTGCCCTTTCCAACTGTTCTTCCCGGGCCGTGCCGCGCACGATCGCCCGCATGATCTTTTCCTGGCTGGCTTCGTGGCTTGCCAGTTCGCCGACGATACGACCCTCGTTCAGCACGTAGATACGGTCGCAGATACCCAGCAGTTCCGGCATTTCCGACGAGATGACAAGGATGCCCTTACCCTCGTCAGCCAGCTTGTTGATGATCGTGTAGATCTCATATTTCGCGCCGACATCGATGCCACGCGTCGGCTCGTCGAGGATCAGCATGTCAGGATTGGCGAACAGCCATTTCGACAGCACCACTTTCTGCTGGTTGCCGCCCGAAAGGTTGCCGGCGATCTGGTAGACGCTGGACGAGCGGATGTTCGTCTTCTTGCGGTACTCGTTGGCGACCTTCAGTTCGGCCATGTCATCGATGACGCCGCTTCTGGAGACGCCCGGCAGATTGGCGATAGTCACATTGTGCTTGATGTGGTCGATCAGGTTCAGCCCGTAGACCTTGCGGTCCTCGGTGGCATAGGCGAGGCCGCCGGCGACCGCCTTGCCGACGGTCGAGGTATCGGCGCGCTTGCCGTGCAGGAACACCTCGCCGCTGATGTTGGTGCCGTAGGTTTTCCCGAACACGCTCATGGCGAATTCGGTGCGCCCGGCGCCCATCAGCCCGGCAATGCCCACGACTTCGCCCTTGCGGACATTGAGATTGATGTTCTTGATAACCTGCCGCTCCGGATGCAGCGGGTGGTAGACCGACCAGTTCTTCACCTCGAAGATCGTCTCTCCGATCTTCGGCGTGCGCGATGGATAGCGGTTCTCGATCGAGCGGCCGACCATCGACGTCACGATGCGGTCCTCCGTGATGTCGGCCTTGTCCATCGTCTCGATCGACTGCCCGTCGCGGATGACGGTGATCTGGTCGGCGATGCGCTGAATCTCGTTCAGCTTGTGCGAGATCATGATCGAGGTCATGCCTTGCGCCTTGAACTCGAGCAAAAGGTCGAGCAGCGCATCACTGTCTTTTTCACTGAGACTTGCGGTCGGCTCGTCGAGGATCAGCAGCTTCACTTCCTTGGAGAGCGCCTTGGCGATCTCGACCAGCTGTTGCTTGCCGGTGCCGATGTTGGTGACCAGCGTGTCGGGATCTTCGCGCAAGCCCACTTTCCGCAGCAATTCCGAAGAGCGGCGGCGCACGGTGTTCCAATTGATGACGCCGTTCGTTGCCTGCTCGTTGCCGAGAAATATGTTTTCGCCGATCGACAGCAGCGGCACCAGCGCCAGTTCCTGATGGATGATGACGATACCGACCTTCTCGCTGTCATGGATGCCGTTGAAGCGGCATTCCTTGCCTTCGTAGTGGGTTTCGCCTTCATAGCTGCCGTACGGGTAAACGCCGGACAGGACCTTCATCAGCGTCGACTTGCCGGCTCCGTTCTCGCCACAGATCGCGTGGATGTCGCCGCGGCGAACCTTCAGGTTGACGTTTTCCAGCGCCTTGACGCCTGGAAACGTCTTCGTGATATCGCGCATTTCGAGGATTATGTCGTTCATCGTCCTGCTGTCCTGCTCCCATCCTCAGCTGCCGCAGGCCACGCACGTCGTCGCGACCGCAGCGTACACAAGGCAAGGGGATACCGGAAGGCCCGCTTACGGGCCTCCCGGCGTTTGTCGATTACTTCAGGTCTTCAGCCTTGATGTAGCCGGAGCCGACCACGATCTGCTCGTAGTTCGACTTGTCGACCGACACCGGGACGAGCAGGTAGGACGGAACCACCTTGACGCCGTTGTTGTAGGTCTTTTCGTCGTTGATTTCGGGCTTACCGCCCGAAAGAACGGCGTCCACCAGGTTCGCGGTGACCTTTGCCAGTTCGCGCGTGTCCTTGAACACGGTCGAATACTGTTCGCCGGTGATGATTGCCTTGACCGAAGGCACCTCGGCGTCCTGGCCGGAGATGATCGGCCATGGCTGCTCGGCAGAGCCGTAGCCGACGCCACGCAGCGACGAGATGATGCCACGCGACAGGCCGTCATAGGGAGCAAGAACCGCATCGACGCGGCTGCCATCGGAGTAGTTGGCCGACAGGATGTTATCCATGCGGGCCTGCGCGACCGCTGCGTCCCAGCGCAGCGTGCCGACCTTCTCCATGCCCGTCTGGCCTGACTTGACGACGAAGTCGCCCTTGTCGATCAGCGGCTGAAGGACGCTCATGGCGCCGTCATAGAAGAAGAACGCATTGTTGTCGTCCGGCGAACCACCAAACAGTTCGATGTTGAACGGACCCTTCTTCTCCGGATAGCCGAGGCCCTTGAGGATCGATTCGGCCTGAAGCACGCCGACCTTGAAGTTGTCGAAGGTGGTGTAATAGTCGACATTGCCACTGTCGCGGATCAGGCGGTCATAGGCGACGACCTTGACGCCCTTGTCGGCGGCCTGCTGCAGCACGGCCGACAGCGTGGTGCCGTCGATCGAGGCGACAACCAGCGCCTTGGCGTCCTTGGTGACCATGTTCTCGATCTGGGCGAGCTGGTTCGGGATATCGTCTTCGGCGTATTGCAGGTCGACGGTATAGCCCTTCGACTCCAGCGCGGCCTTCAGTTCATTGCCGTCGCTGATCCAGCGCAGCGAGGACTTTGTCGGCATGGCGATACCCACGAGGCCCTTTTCCTGTGCCGAGGCGGTATAGGTCATGGCGGCGAGGCCGAGCGCGAGCGCACCGACTAACGTCTTGATGATCTTCACTTTAATCTCTCCCTTGTGAAAATCGCAGCCGGCATTGCCGCCGGTGCGGCTCATCCCGGCCACTTAAGGCTCGGGCTGAAAACTCTGTGAAGCAAACTCCCATTTGGCCACGAGCTACGAATTCCTCCTTCGTGCAGCAAGCGACGGGCCCGAAGGTTCAGGATTTCGATATAACTGTCAAATGCAATTTCGATGGCATGATATATCAAAATCGATATACTTATGCCGTCGTAGGGATCACATAGCGGAGTAAGGGCTTATGCCAACCGGTCCGAAGCAGGGGCGTGTCCAGAACAGCTATGAGAGCGATGAAGGCCTGCTGCGAAGCGGGTTGAAGCTCCGTCATTTGCGCCTGACGGCAGCACTCGAAGAGCACGGCCAGATCAGCGCTGCGGCGCATGTCATGAATATTTCGCAGCCGGCAGCGTCGCGCATGATCGCTGAAATCGAAGCGATCCTCGGCGTCGAAATATGTGAGCGGCTGCCACGCGGCATCCGGCTGACGCCATTCGGCGAGGTTCTGGCGCGGCGCGCGCGGACAATTCTGCTTGAGATGCGCGAGGTGGACAGGGAAATTTCGGGCTTGAAGCAGGGCACGGGCGGGTCGGTTTTTCTCGGCGCCGTCACGGCTCCGGCAATCGAGCTCGCAGTGCCGGCCATCAGGAAGGTCAGGCAACGTCATCCGCGCATCGAGATCAGCGTGCAGATCGAGACCAGCGCGGTACTGGCCCGTGAACTGCTGGCGTCACGACATGATTTCATCATCGCGCGCATCCCTGACGATCTGAACCCGAGGCTGTTCGAGGCGCGTATCATAGGCGTCGAAAAGGCATGCCTGATTGCGCGCCGCGGTCATCCGCTTTCGACCGGCAAGACCATCGATCTGGATCAGCTCAGCCACTATGACTGGGTTTTCCAGCCCAGCGGCTCGCTGCTCAGGCAGACTGTGGAAGGCATTTTCGTCAGCCAGGGCGCGCCGCTGCCGGACCGCATCCTCAACACGAGCTCGCTGCTTCTGACCCTTGTGATGATCGCCCAGTCCGACGCGATCGCGCCGATCGCCATCGATGTCGCGCGCTTCGTCAACAGTCGGTCAGGGCTTGCCGGCTCCATCGACATTTTGCCCATACCCTTCGAGATCAATGTGCAGCCCTACAGCCTGATCAAGGTTCGCGACCGGACGCTCTCCCCAACTGCCGAAATGCTTTACGAGCAGATATTGCGGGAGATTTGACGGCTGCCGCCCTCGAAAGCCTGAAGCGTCAGGAATTGCGCAGATGCCGCTCTACGCTCTGCAGATGAATGCGCATTGCGGCTGCGGCGCCCGCTGTGTCGCGATGGGCGATGGCTTCCACGATCTGGTCATGCTCGGCGAAACTGTGGTGATCGTCCGGCGGGCGCACCGGGTTTTCGCGCAGCCGGCCCCACGTCACTTCCCGGCGCACGGCATTAAGCGTGTCGAGAAGACCGAGCAGAAGGCTGTTCTGCGTTGCCTCGCCGATGGTGCGATGAAGCTTGTTGTCCCACAGCTCATAATGCCGCCAACTGGGCGCCTGCCTCGTGCGGGTGACGCAATTGCGCATTTCCGCCACCAATGCAGGCGTTGCGTTGAGCGCTGCGCACCGGGCGATCTCAGGCTCGAAGGCGATGCGTGCGCCCATAACTTCGATCGGATTGGTGCGTCGTGCCATAGCGGTGACATCGGCCACCGTGTCGATGGGCCGGCTGCCGGTAAAGGTGCCCTTGCCGACATGACGCCACAACTGCCCTTCGGCCTCAAGCGCCGCCAGCGCCTTGCGCAACGCGGCGCGCCCCAGATCGAGCGTTTCGGCCAGCTCGCGTTCGGGCGGTAGCCGGCCATCGCTGGGCAACTCCATGCTTGCAAGGAATTGGCGCAGTTTCGTTGCGGCTGCCGTGTCGGCCAGAGTGACGCTCTTTCTAGGCATTTTTCAAAACCAATTACTATATTGGTTTGATATATAGCCGGCCTCCAATTGGCTGTCAATCACGTCAGTGAAGAGTTGGTCGCTGACTTTGTAAACTTATTATCTTATTGATTATATTTACCTATTATCGCTCTAAGGCAATGCAGGCAATCGATCTACGTCATGCGCCGACATCGCGACGTTGACATGCCGTGAAAAATCAATCTAGATTAATCTGTAATTGATATCGAATTGGTCTTGGAGGAGCGTTCGATGTTCAAGCTGGGAGGAGAAAACATGCACGGGTTGATCGACAAGTTTAGAAACATTACAGCCGTCTTCACGTTTGGAACTCTTTTGGTTGCCGCGCCGGTGTCTGCGCTGGCCGATCCGGTTCGGATCGCCTTCGGCGATATTGCGACGGTTGAATCACTGCATCTGCTGGTCGCCTTCGAACGCGCCAAGGAAGCCGGTGTGGACCTTCAGGTGACGTATCTCAAATCCGAAGACATTGCGGCTCAGGCCGTGGTCGGCGGGCAAGCAGACATTGGTGTCGGTGGGCCTTACTCGCTTATCCAGAAGGTCAAGGCGCCCGTCCGCATGTTCCTGCAGCTGAGCCAGTTGCGGTTCTACCCGGTGGTCAATTCAGAGTTCTACAAGGACTGGAAAGATCTAGACGGCCAGGAAATCGCCGTCCACTCGCGCGGTTCGGGCACCGAAGCGATCATGCGCCTGATGGCCGATACGCACGGCATCAAATATTCCAACATCTCCTATGTGCCGGGTGCCGAAGTGCGTACCGGCGCTCTCCTGCAAGGCAACGTCAAGGCGACAATCGTGGACTCGTCAGGCAAGCGCATCCTTGAAGACAAGGCGCCGGGCAAATTCGTCTTCCTGCCGCTCGGCGACGTGAGCGCCACCGACGAAGCGCTGTTTGCCAACACGGCGTTCCTGGAGAAAAATCCTGAAGACGTGGCTAAGCTGGTCGAAGCCATTCTTTCGACCTGGCGCGATATTGCCGCTGATCCCAAGTCGATCGTCGCGCTGCGCGAAAAATACAATCTGCTGCCGGACGCCACCTCGGATATGGTGGCCGACATCGAACCCTATTTCACCGAGGCAGCCGCCCTCGGCCTGCCGGTGAATGGCGGTGGCGCGGACGCTGCCAAGGACGATTTCGAGTTCTACACGATCTCGGGTGCTCTCGAAGGCAAGGCCGAGGAACTCAAGGTCGAGGACTTCTGGGCGCTCGGACCGCTCGATACCGCTATCGCCAAGCTCGGCACGAAATAGGGCAGGCGGAATGTCTTCATCGCTCAAACTGATCGATGTGACCGGGGCCGACAAAGCCCCGGTCAATATCGGCCAAGCTCTCGGTCGCTTATTCGAAAAAGTGCCGGCACTATGGACGCTGGCGTCCTTGGCTCTTCTGTTCGGAGCCTGGGAGATTGCCGGGCTGGTCCCGATCAGCATCGCCTTTCCGACCTTTACCTCGACTGTCGCCGTCTTCGTGGAGATGGTTCTCGATGGTACGATGGGTCACGCATACTTCCTGACCTTGCAGCCATTGCTGCTCGGCGTTGCCGTCTCGGCGGTGCTGGGTATCGTGCTCGGCATTCTGATGGGACTGTCGCTCAAGGCCGAGTGGTTGCTGGCACCCGTCTTCATCGTGCTGCAGGCCGCGCCGATGGCAGCGCTGGTGCCGCTGGTGACGTTCATCTACGGCATCGGGCTGACGGCGAAGACATTGGCGGTCATCATGCTGGCATTGCCCGTGATCGTGCTGAATTCCTACAAGGCCGTTCGCCACGTCAATCCATCGCTGGTGGCCATGTGCCGCTCGTTTCAGGGAACGCGCTTCCAGCAGATCATGAAGATCATCATCCCTGACGCGTCTCCGGTCATTTTTGCCGGGCTGCGGCTGGGCATCGCCGCCGGCTTCATCGGCGTCATGCTGGCCGAGCTGCTGATCACGCCGACCGGCGTCGGCGACCTCATAACCTATCACCGGTCCATCGCGAACTACGCACATATGTATGCGGCGGTGGCGTCTATCATCGTCGTATCGACCGTGACGCTTGCAGCCCTGCAGTGGTTCGAGATTCGGTTCCTGCGCCCCGAAAAAAGGAAGAGGTGACATGCAGCAAGCTGCTCGCTCCACCATAAAAGCTGCCACTACAAACGATGAGGCGATCGTTCAGGTTCGCGGCATCGACAAGACCTACGGCGACATAGAGGCATTGCGTAACGTCGATCTGGAATTCTCGCGCGGCAAGCTGACCACGCTGCTGGGTCCGTCCGGCTGCGGCAAGACCACGCTGCTCAAGATCATAGCCGGCCTGGTGCCTGCGACTGCCGGCGAAATCCGGGTCAACGGCCGCGTCGTGACCGGTCCCGGCCCCGAACGCGCCTTTGTGTTCCAGGATTTTGCCCTGATGCCGTGGGCGACCGTCATGCGCAACGTGGCGTTCGGCCTTGAGCTGCGCGGTGTCAACGCTGCCGAACGCAAGCGCATAGCGACCCACTATATCGAGGAAGTCGGTCTCGTCGGCTTCGAGGACAAGTATCCGCATGAGCTTTCCGGCGGCATGCGCCAGCGCGTCGGCATCGCAAGAGCTTTCTCGGTCAACGCCGACGTTCTGCTGCTCGACGAGCCGTTCTCGGCAGTTGATGAGCAGAACCGCCGCAAGTTTCAGGAAGATCTCCTGCGGCTGGTGGATCTGGAGAAGAAGACTTTTATCTTCGTCACACACTCCATCGAGGAGGCCGTCTATGTCTCCGACCGCATCGTGCTTCTGTCGCCGCGGCCGGGCCGCATATCGCAGATCATAGATCCGAAAATCGACCGAAGCGCTTCGCCCGACGACATCCGCCGCGACCCAGGCTACCTCAACACCGTCGAGGAAATCTGGGACGGGCTCAGGCATTATGTGGATTGAGGCGCGGTCATGACGATTTTCGGTTTTCGTGTTCCGATGATGGCCTCGCTCATCGTGTGGGCGATCCTTTGGGAGATCGTCGGTCGGCTCGACCTGATTTTCCTGATCCCGCCGATGAGTTCCATCATCGAAACCGGTGTGCATCTGGTCCAGACCAATTCCTGGCAGAATGCCTCCATCATCACCCTGCGCAGCTTTGCCATCGGCATGGCACTGGCGATCGGCATCGGCGTCCCGCTCGGCATATTGATGGGACGGTTCAAGGCGGTCGACAATCTGATGGGCCTGTGGGTCAACATGTTCGTCAGCGCGCCGCTGTCGGCACTGGTTCCGGTGCTGATGATCCTCTTCGGTCTCGGCGAAACGACCGTGGTCGTCACGGTATTTCTGTTCGCGGTCTGGATCATCGTTCTTGACGCGCGGGCAGGGGTGATGCAGGTGCCGCCTTCGCTTGTCGAGATGGGCCGAAGCTATGGCGCGAATGGCTGGGTGTTGTTCAGCAAGATCATCCTTCTGTCTGCCTTGCCGGAGATACTGGCAGGCATCCGCATCGGACTTATCCGCGGTGTCAAAGGCGTCGTCATCGGCCAGATCCTCGTCTCGATCCTCGGCTATGGCGAACTGTTCGAACTCTTCTCCCGCAGCTTTGAAATGGAAAGCTTCTGGGCCCTGACCATCATCCTCTTCGCGGCAGCGATGCTTCTGTCCGCGCTCATAGAAACCTTCGAAAAACGCATCGAATACTACGCAGGAGCGAGATAATGAACGTGCATACCCCAACCAACTATCTGTTTGCGCCGCTGGCGGTGCCGACGCTGCCAATCGTCGGAAGCGATGCGCTGTTTCCGGTTCACCGTATCTATTGCGTCGGGCGCAACTTTGCCGACCATGCCATCGAGATGGGCCATGATCCCAACCGCGAGCCGCCCTTCTTCTTCCAGAAGAACCCGGATACGCTTGTGCTTTCCGGCCAGGATTTCCCCTATCCTTCCCAGACCAGCGACGTCCATCACGAGATCGAACTGGTCGTGGCGCTGAACAAGGGTGGCACCAACATTCCGCTGGAAAGCGCGATGGACCATGTCTTCGGCTATGGTGTCGGTCTCGACATGACGCGCCGCGACCTGCAGGGCGAGGCCAAGAAGCTCGGGCGTCCGTGGGAAACCGGCAAGGCATTCGAAGCGTCGGCACCGTGCACGCCGCTCGTTCCGGCCTCAAAGATCGGTCATCCGACGGAAGGTGCGATCTGGGTCAAGGTCAACGGCCAGCTTCGCCAGAGCGGCGATCTCAACCAGATGATCTGGAAGGTGCCGGAAATGATTTCCTATCTGTCCGGGCTGTTCACGCTGCAGGCCGGCGATCTGATCTTTGCGGGAACGCCTGCCGGCGTCGGTGCGGTGGTGCGCGGCGACGAGATGCACGGCGCTGTCGAAGGCGTTGGCGAAATCCACACCCGCGTCGCCTGACTTTCAGAGCGATCCAGATAGAGCATGATCCCGAAAAGTTGCAGACTTTTCGGACAAGATCATGCTTCAAAATCAATATCCTAGAGTGAGATGACGATTCAAGGAAACGTCACCTCAATCTAGGGCAAGGATCATGGAGATCCTTGCCCTATGACCTCGTCGGTATTCGCCAGCAATTTGCGGACCGCGTTGCGCGCCGTATTGGGCCGCTGCAAGCGAATGCTCTTCTCGATGTTTTCATGGAGCCTCTGCGCGCGTTGCAGGCTTTCCCCCTCTCGGGTGACATGCACGAAGAGGTGGTTGAGCGCGGATTCGATCAGCACGCCGAGCGGCACGAGCAGATCGTTGCCTGACGCACGCAGGATGGCTACATGGAACCTCGTATCCGCCTGGGTTCGCTGCTGAAGCGACCCGGCGTGCTCCATATCGTGCAGCGCCTGGCTGATCTCAGCCATTTGTTCGTCGGTGCGGCGCTGTGCTGCCAAGGCGGTCGCTTCGGGCTCTATGATGTGCCGGAATTCCTGCACCGTCCGGAGAAAGACTTCGCGGTCCGGCGAGGCGGCGTACCAGCTCAAAACATCGCGATCCAAGAGGTTCCAGCGATCACGGGGCTGGACCCGGCTGCCGATTTTCGGGCGTGAGCTGAGCAGGCCCTTGGCCATCAGCATCTTGATGGCTTCGCGTACCGCCGAGCGGCTGGCGTTGAACATCTCGGTCCAGTTCGCCTCGTTCGGCAGGATGGTGCCCGGCGGGTAGTCGCCACGAACGATGCGCAGCCCGATCTCGCTGGCCAGTGACGCGGGCACGCTAGATTTTGCGACGCGATCGGAGTTCGAACCGCCCTTCGGACGCGGCTTGTCCGTGATCGCAGCGCTAGCTGGCTTCCTGGCCTTTCTGGATTTCGGCTCCGCCATATTTACTCAATTGTCCTTGCAAGTTTGTGCCGCAGCACGCAGCTGGCGGGATAGATATGGTGCAGATCAACTCTGCCGCACGTATTTCCGCCAACTGTGCTGGGGCCGGAAACCGAGCAATTCCCTGACCTTGCGGTCCGCCAGCAGCGTCTCGAATTCGCCGATCTCGCGCTTCAACGGCACCCCAGGATAGAAGCGGTCGAGCAACTCCCTGGTGGGCAGGTCCGACGACGTGTCATCATTGGCCGCATTGAACACCTGATAGCCGAGACCATCCTTCTCAACCGCAAGATTGGTGATCTGGCCGAGGTCGCGTGCGTCGATATAGCTCCAGGCGATCCTTTTGCGAAAACCGGGATCGGCAAACCATTTCGGAAACAGGTCATATTCATGCGGCTCGATTACGTTGCCTATGCGCAAGGCATAGATGTCGGCACCGCTGCGCAGGGCAAAGGCGCGTGCGGTCTGCTCGTTGACGATCTTGGAGAGCGCATAGCTGTCCATCGGATCGACGTCATATTCCTCGTCGAGGGGGAAATAGCGCGGGCTACGCGGCTCGTTGGCAAAGACAAGCCCATAGGTGGTCTCGCTCGATGCTATGACGATCTTGCGGACGCCGAGCTTCACCGCCGCCTCGATCACATTGTAGGTGCCGAGCGCGTTGATGCGGAAGACTTCGTTGTCCGGCGTGATCATGATGCGGGGGATCGCGGCAAAATGAACGACGGCGTCGATGGGTTGCGGCCGCAATGATGGGTCGAACTCGTGCAGCCCGGTATAGCTCGACAGCGCATTGAAAACCTGCCCGCTGTCGGTGATGTCTGTGATGAGTGTGCGGACCTTGGGATTGTCGAGCGGCTTGGTGTCGAGATTGAGCACCTGATGGCCTTGTTCGACAAGGTACTGGACGACGTGCCGCCCGGCCTTGCCGCTGCCTCCGGTGAATATGATCCTCTTCGACATTTTGTCCTCCACATTCTGCGCGATCGGTAGATATTGTCAGACAAACACGGTTTCCGGGAGCACCACTTCGTCGCAGGCCGCGAGCATGAAGTGGAAGAACGCCGGCGATGCCAGAGCTGAATCCAACGTGCGACAAGGTAAGCAAGGAAGATGAGCATGACTGCGAACGCAAGCGAACAAATCGGTTTCATCGGCCTTGGCCTCATGGGCCACGGCATGGCGAAGAACATCGTCGAAAAGGGCTATCCGCTGACATTCCTGGGCCGCAAGAACCGTGCGCCAGCCGAGGATATGATCGCCCGTGGTGCAACCGAGGCCTCCTCGCCGACCGAGGTCGCGGCGCGCTCCACCGTTGTCTTCATATGCGTCACCGGTTCGCGGCAGGTGGAAGAGATCATTCGCGGAGCGGGCGGGCTCAAGGCCGGACTGAAGCCCGGATCGGTTGTGGTCGACTGCTCTACAGCCGATCCGGTTTCGACGATGGCGCTTGCCACTGAGCTCGCCGAGCTTGATATCGCCTATGTCGACGCGCCTTTGAGCCGTACGCCGAAGGAGGCCTGGGAAGGCACGCTGGACACGATGGTCGGCGCTTCCGACGAACTCTTTAAGCGGTTGAAGCCGGTACTGGACACATGGGCCGGGCGCGTCGTTCATATCGGCGGAACGGGCGATGGCCATCGCATGAAGCTCCTGAACAATTTCGTCTCGCTCGGCTATGCCGCGCTTTACGCCGAAGCCTTGGCGCTGGCGCAGAAAGTGGGTATTTCGCCATCGCGCTTCGACAGCGTCATACGCAACGGACGCATGGATTGCGGCTTCTATCAGACCTTCATGCGCTGGACGCTGGAAGGCGATCGTGATGCTCATAAGTTCTCCATCGCCAACGCCTTGAAGGATATGACCTATCTGGAGGCAATGGCTGAATCCGTCGGCATGGCAAATCCGCTCGGCAACGCCGCCAAGAACTCCTTTGCTGGAGCATCTGCTGCAGGCAAAGCCGACCAGTTCGTTCCAATGCTGGCTACGCATATCGGCAGCGTCAACGGTGTCGACCTGTCGCCATCAAAGCCGGCTTGAAGCAGCCTGCGTGACCACGATATCGAAAGCGTCGGTTCGGGCGTCTGGAAACACAGACGCCCGAAACGGAATGGAGCTACTTCTGAATGCAGGTGTCGACCGTGTCCTTGGTGCATTCGTCGAGGCCGGTGAAAACCGGATCTTCGACCGGCTTGCCGGCAATGAGATCCATCATCACCGTCGGTGCCTTGTAACCCATCTCGAACGGACGCTGGCCGACGAGTGCCGTGACAAGGCCTTCCTTGGCAATTGCCACTTCGTCGCCGATGGTGTCGGCCGCACCGATGACGAATTCATTGCTGGCGATCTTGTCGGCCAATGGCTTGAACAGATCGCGATAGGGCTGCGGTGCCCCGAACAATGGCCAGCCGCCCATGATACCGAAGGCATCCAGGTCAGGATTTGCGGCGAGGATGTCGGTCATGGCCTGGACGCCCTTGGCGCCATCGTCATTGGTGAAGACCGGGCAGCCTGCGACTTCCGTCCAGCCGCCTTCGCCCTTCAGTTCGGTCAGGCCCTTCTGGCCGGTGAGTGTATCGCGCATACCCTGGGCGCGGCGCAGGATGTTGTCGGCGCCCGGATTGCCTTCGATCGTGCAGATCTTGCCGCCCTTCGGCTTGCCCTTCTTGATGTATTCGCCGATGCGCGCACCCATCAGGTAGTTGTCGGTGCCGAGATAGGTTTTGCGCAGTGCGGAATCTTCGGCGGCGAGATCGGCGTCGAGCGTCATGACCGGAACTGACGGATTGGCCGTCTTCAGGGTCTGGGCAATCAGCTTGGCGTTGGACGGCGAGATGGCAATCGCGGCGGTGTCCGCCTTGCCCAGCATGTCTTGCACGATCTGCGCCTCACCGGCCTCGTCCGAGGTCGATGCCGGACCGGTGTAGAAGCACTCATATTCCGCGTCCGCGTTTTCCTTGTTCCACTTCTGGCAGCCCTGGTTGATGGCCTCGAAGAATGGATTGTCCAGGCCCTTCACAACGATGACGAGCTGTTTCTTGGCCAGCGCCTGTCCGGCACTGAGTGCCAGAACGGCGGTTGCGAGCAGTAATGCCTTCCTCATTGGTTCCTCCCTTGAAAAAGACGGACACCGCGTGTCCGCTACTCAAAATCAAACCGGATGCCAGGCAATGCGACGATCTTTTCGAAAGCCCGCAGTGCCAGGCTGAGCCGATAAGCATTTCCAGATCGTATTAAGTCTGCCGGTACGGCCGGCATCTGATTTTCTTGCAAGCTTTGCGTCGATAGTCGACGCGCTTGATATTCAGGTGGAGCCGAGGCCTTGAAAATACGCTCCACGCCTTGCCCGAGCGACGGCGGCAAGCCTTGGCATGCTCTTCCTCGTAGGGGTCAGCTAATAACGGTGTGCTTCGCACGTCAACGGCTATTTGTCCTACAAATGAGCTTTCTGCCTTACGCCCTTCGATTTATCAGACAATTGATTGACGCTGTGGCGCGGTTTTGCGTAAATGCACGCTATCGCCCACCTGGGAGGAGACCGGGAAAGCGAGATCGCGACGGCTCCGCGTCAAAGACTATCCGCTTGAAAGCGGTGGCGGGCTTGCAGGTTTCGGGAGGCTGGAAGGCGCGTGGCGGTTCTCGAACTGACCAACATTTCCAAACATTTCGGCGCCATCCAGGCGGTGAATGATGTTTCGTTTTCGATCGAGGCAGGCCAGGTGGTTGGCCTGATGGGCGACAACGGGGCCGGCAAGTCCACCCTGGTCAAGATGATTGCCGGCAATTTCCGGCCCAGCCACGGCACTATGCAACTCGACGGTGCCGAGCTCATTTTGCATCGGCCGGTTGAAGCGCGGCAGCATGGCATCGAGATCGTTCATCAGGACCTTGCGCTCTGCAACAATCTGACGGCTGCGGCCAATGTCTTTCTTGGACGCGAATTGCGCCGCGGCTTCGGGCCGCTGCGCGTGCTCGACTACAAGGCGATGTACAGCCGCGCCGGTGAAATATTCAGGGAGCTGAAGTCCGAGACGCGCCCGCGCGATCTTGTCAGGCAGATGTCGGGCGGCCAGAGGCAGGCGGTGGCGATTGCGCGCACCATGCTGTCGGAAGCAAAGATCGTGCTGATGGACGAGCCGACGGCGGCGATTTCGGTGCGTCAGGTGGCGGAAGTGCTGAACCTGATCCGCCACCTGCGCGATCGGGGCATCGCGGTCGTTTTGATCAGCCATCGCATGCCGGACGTGTTCGACGTTGCCGACCGGGTCATCGTCATGCGGCGAGGCAGGAAAGTTGCGGACAAGCAGATCGGGGCGAGTTCGCCTGAGGAAGTGACGGGACTTATCACCGGTGCCATCGAACAGGTGTGATCGACGCTGTTCATGGGGCTCGGAAAGAAACGAAGGTCGACGATGGCTATCACCCTTGACCAGACGATTGGACAGAAGCAGCAGAGCTGGCTTGCGGCTATACTGGGCAGCCAGACTTTCTGGGTGCTGATCGCCGTCATCCTGGCCTGCATTTTCCTGTCTTTCGCCACCGACTCCTTTGCCACGACGAAGAACCTCTACAACATCACCCGCAACGTCACTTTCGTCGCGATCATCGCGCTCGGCATGACGCTGGTCATCATCACCGGCGGCATCGATCTGTCCGTCGGCTCCGTGCTTTGCCTGTGCAGCATGGTGCTGGCCGTCGTCATGCATGCCGGCTACGGCATCGAGGTCGGCATTGCCGCCTCGATCGGCACGGCGCTTCTGATCGGGGCATTCAACGGCATATTGATCGCCTATCTCGGCTTTCCGCCATTCGTCGTCACGCTCGGCATGCTGTCGATCGCCCGCAGTCTGGCGATGGTCGCATCCAACAATACCGTCGTCTTCGAGTTCGGACCCGATCACGACAAGCTGCTGGCGCTGGGCGGCGGGGCCTGGTTTTTCGGCATCGCCAATCCGGTGCTCTACATGATCGTTCTGGCGCTCATTACCGGCTTCGTGCTGCGCTGGACCAGGTTCGGCCGCTACGTCTTCGCCATCGGCGGCAATGAACATGCGGCAACGCTTACCGGTGTCCCGGTGAAAAGGATCAAGGTTGCCGTCTACATGATTTCCGCTCTGTCGGCAGGCATTGCCGGCATCATTCAAACGGGTTGGCTCGGCGCGGTGACCACCAATATCGGCGCCGGAATGGAACTGCAGGTCATTGCCGCTGCCGTCATCGGCGGTGCCAATTTGGCAGGCGGGGCAGGCACGGCCTTTGGGGCGCTCATAGGGGCGGCGTTGATCGAGGTCATTCGCAACAGCCTTGGCCTGCTCGGCATCAACGCGTTCTGGCAGGGCACCTTCATCGGCGGTGCTATCGTGTTTGCCGTTCTGTTCGATCGCATCCGCAACTTTCGGCAGAGCGAATAGTCTCAGTTCTTGTCGACCGGCTTTGAGCGCATGCGCGAAACGGTTTCGCGTTCCGCCCGCTTGCTGCGCATCGGCGGCAGCCCACGGTCGACAAGATCCATGTCCTCCAGCACCATGTCGCCCATGCGGGTAAAGGCGATATCCAGCGCGCCGGCGCGATGGGCGGAGCGGAGGAAGCCGGGCAGCGAGCGGACAGGATGGTCTCCGGCCAGCGGCTCCTCGGGAAAGACGTCGCTGGCAGCCACGATATGGCCGCTTCGCACCGCTTCCATCAATGCCGGAAAATCGACAACGCCGGCGCGGCTGAGCAGGATGAAGGCCGCACCCGGCCGCATTGAGGCGAAAGCATCCGCGCCGAGAAACCCTTCGTTCTCGCTGGTCACGGAGGCGACGACGAAAACGAAATCGCTCTGCGAAAGCACCTCACTCAGCGAAGCCGGCTGAACGCCATGTTCGATAAGGATCGATGGCGGCATCCAGGGGTCGAAAACCTTTATGCGCGTCCTGAAGCCGGACAGCACCCGGTTGAGCGCCTTGCCGAGATCGCCGAAGCCGATGATGCCGACATCCGATCCCGAGAGCAACCGCGCCTTTCTGTTGCCGTCGCCGCCCCAGAGCTCCTTGCCTGCACGGAAGTCGATATCCGCATCGACGATACCGCGGGCAAGATTCAGCGCCAGCGCCAGACCCAGCTCCGCCACCGGCTCGGCAAAAACCGCGCCGGTCGTCACGACATGGACGCCCCGCTCGAACAGAAATTCATAGGGCATATTGTTGAACAGGTTGCTCTCGACATTGAAGATGCATCGCAGGGAACGCATTTTCTCCAACGTCTGCCGTGACAATGGCGGCTGGCCAACGATGTAGCGCGCCTGTTCCAGAATGGCATCCGGCAGGCGATCGACTTGCACCGCCTCGACCTCGAAGATTTCGTAGCGGTCGCCGAAAATCTTCCGCGCCGAGGGCGTGAAGATCAGGTCGAGCGTACGTGGTTCGGGCGCGCTGATGACCAGCGGCCGTTTGCTGTCAGACATGATCCTCCTCCCGGCGAAATCAGGTTACGCCTTTCCATGTTTCCGTGTTGTATCAGCTGTGTGCATTGAAAACATGCCTCCCTTGGGAGGGGAGCAGATCCTCCGGTGTGTCGCGGTGGCTGACAAGCCGATCAGATACGGTATTCAGGCAGCGAGGTTTTCAAACTGCCCGGCGAGCGATGGTGCCGGATTGTAGGCGTACCTCGCCTGTCGAAGGCTGAGGTTGTACGCCAGATACCAGCGTACGCACAGGATCACCGAACGGTTGAGATGGCGGCCTGAAACATGAATACGCTTCTCTGAAAGGGAGGAACTCTCATGCCTCAGCCAAGGTTGAAAATGGTTTGCGACAAAGCCTTCTAAAGTCCGCCTTCGACGAGCCTTTCCAGAAGCTTGTCCAGCATGTCGTCGCAGCGGTCCATCTGCTCGATGCTGACGAACTCGTCCGGCTTGTGACCTTGCGCCATGGAGCCAGGCCCGCAGACCACGGTCGGTGTGCCAAGATCGCGGCTGAACAGCCCGCCTTCCGTGCCGAATGCCACCTTGATCGTGCCATTTGCACCGGTGAGCGATTTCACGAAGGCGACAGCCTTGGAATCCGTCGGCGTATCGAGGCCCGGATAGGTGTTGAAGATGTTGATGTCGATCGCCGCCTCCGGCGCGATTGCGGACGCTTCGGAAACGATGCGCTTGGCTCCGCCCTTGATGCGATCCAGAATTTCGTTCGGATCGTCAGCCGCGACATTGCGGATTTCGAAGTCGATCTGGCAGTGATTGGGAACGATGTTCAGCGCCACGCCGGCATTCATCTTGCCCACATGCACCGTCGAATAGGAGATGTCGTAGTCGCCGTCGCGCGCGCCTTCTTCAACAAGTCGAGCCTGCTCGTTGCGCAGAACGTCCACGAAGTCGCACCCGAGATGAATGGCGTTCAGCGCCAGCGGGGCGAGTGCCGAGTGACCCTCACGGCCCGTGCAGATCGCGCGCGCCCCGACCTTGCCCTTGTGGCCGGTAGCGACCTGCATGCTCGTCGGTTCTCCGATGATGCACAGCAGCGGCTTTTGGGGTGCTGCTTTCAGCATGTCGATGAGGCTGTGCACGCCAAGGCAACCAAGTTCTTCATCATAGGACAAGGCCAGATGCAGCGGTGTTGCCAGCTTGACCTTCGATGCCTTGACGCACGCAGCGATGGCTGCAGCAACGAAGCCCTTCATGTCTGCCGTGCCGCGTCCATAGAGACGCCCGTCGCCTTCGGTCATCTCGAAGGGCGGCTTTGTCCAGTTCTGCCCGTCTATGGGAACGACGTCGGTGTGACCGGAAAGCATGATGCCCGGGACGTCGTCCGGTCCGACCGTCGCGTAGAGGTTAGCCTTGGTGCCATCGTCATTGGTGATGATCGTGGAGGCTATACCATGCGTATCCAGCAATTCGGCGACGAAGTTGATGAGGTCCAGATTGGAATCCCGGCTGACGGTCGGGAAGCCGATCAGTTTCTCCAAAATTTGAATGCTGTTCATGCGTGGAAATCTCACTTTTCGATCGCGCCTGTCTAACACGATGCGATCGTTCCTCTAAAGGCGCATTTGCTTCATTACGGCATCGAAACTTACGATCCCGGCCGGGTTTTGACGATTAGGCGGTTCCTAACCGGTGCGGAAGAAATCTCTAGTTTCACGCCGCACGCCTCACCATAAGAGTAAGGAAATTGATCCAACCCAACGGCCTCGTGCCAGACCGCATATTGCTCGAACAGCGGTTTCAGGAAGGGAAAATAGATGCGTGATCCCCGCTACGACGTTCTGTTCGAGCCCATGAAGATCGGGCCGGTCACGGCAAAGAACCGCTTCTACCAGGTTCCGCATTGCAATGGCGGCGGCTATCGCGACCCTTCAGCCGCGGCCGAGATGCGTCGCATAAAATCGGAGGGCGGCTGGGGTGTTATCTTCACCGAACAGACCGAGATGCATCATACCTCGGAGATCACTCCGTTCATCGAACTGAGATTGTGGGACGACGCCGATATTCCCATGCTGGCGAAGATGGCAAAAGCGATGAAGCAATATGGCGCTCTGGCTGGCATCCAGCTGGCCTATTCGGGGATCAATGGACCGAACCTCTATACGAAAGAAGTGCCGCGCGGGCCTAGCGCCTTGCCGATCCGCACCTTCACCAACGATCCGGTGCAGGCGCGCGCCATGGACAAGCAGGATATCCGCGATCTGCGCCGTTGGCACCGCAACGCCTTCAAGCGCGCTAAGCAGGCCGGGTTCGATCTGGTCTGCCTCTATGGCGCGCATGGGTTCGGCATCATCCAGCATTTCCTGTCGACCGCTACCAACCAGCGCACCGACGAATATGGCGGTTCGCTGGAGAACCGCTCGCGCCTGATGCGCGAACTGATCGAGGAAGGACGCGACGCCATTGGCGACACCTGCGGCCTGACCCTGCGCCTTTCGCTCGACGAGATGATCGGTGACCTCGGCTTTGCGAATTCCGAAGTGCGCGACATGATCGAAATGCATGCCGACCTGCCTGACCTCTGGGATCTGGCCCACGGGGCATGGGAGGATTGCTCAGGCCCGTCCCGGTTCAAGGGGGAAGCCGCTCAGGAAGACCTTGTCTCCGGCATCAAAAAGCTGACTTCGAAGCCGGTGGTCGGTGTCGGCCGCTTCACGTCTCCCGATGTGATGGTGAAGATGATCAAGTCCGGTACGCTCGACTTTATCGGTTGCGCGCGACCTTCGATTGCAGATCCCTTTCTGCCGAGAAAGGTGGAGGAAGGCCGCATCGAGGACATTCGTGAATGCATCGGATGCAACATCTGCATCACCGGCGACATGACGATGTCAATCTCGCGCTGCACGCAGAACCCGACTTTCATGGAAGAGTGGCGCAAGGGTTGGCATCCCGAACGCATGCAGGCCAAAGGTTCCACCGAGAGCGTGCTCATCGTCGGCGCCGGCCCTGCCGGACTTGAAGCGGCGCGCGCGCTCGGACTGCGTGGTTATCGGGTGGCGGTTGCCGAGGCGGGCACCGAGCTTGGCGGCCGTGTGGCACGAGAATGCCGTCTGCCTGGCCTGTCGGCCTGGGGCCGTGTGCGCGACTATCGCCAGTACCAGCTCAGCCAGATGCCGAACGTCGACATTTATTTCGAAAGCCGGCTTTCGGCCGATGACATTCTGGGTTTCGGCTTTGACAATATCGCCATTGCGACGGGGTCCGCATGGCGGCGTGACGGCGTGGCGCGGGCGCATGTCGTGCCGATGCCGATGGCCCCCGCTATGCCGGTCTATACGCCGGACGATCTGATGGACGGCAAGGTGCCTACGGGAAATGTCGTGCTCTTCGATGACGACCACTATTATATGGGTGGCGTTCTCGCCGAACTTATGGCGTGTCAGGGCGTGAAGGTGACGTTGGTCACGCCATCTGCTTATGTATCGGACTGGACGCGCAACACGCTGGAGCAGGGCGCTATTCATCGTCGGTTGGCCGATCTCGGCGTTGAAATCGTTCTGAACAGGACCGTTACGCGCATTGTTTCGGGCGGCGTCGCAACCGCCTGTACCTATACGGGCGCGGAGCGCGACATGGAGGCGGATGCGGTCTTGCTGGTCACGTCCCGGCAGCAGGACGACGGGGTCTGGCGCGAGCTTCAGGCGCGGCGCGAAGAGTGGGCCGGCAATGGCATTCATTCGATCAAGGTGATCGGCGATGCAGAAGCTCCGGGCCCGATCGCCTGGGCAACCTATGCAGGTCATCGATATGCGCGTGAGCTGGACGAGGCAGACATCGGCGACGCGCTGCCATTCCGCCGGGAGATCACAGCTCTCGCTTTGGATTAGGAAAATTGGCCTGTCGTTCTGGTGCGTGACACGCAGACCGGCCCACTGCGCTGTTGATTCCAGCGAAAACTCTCGGTGGAAATGCTGGATCGATTCTCAGTGAAACGTTTGGCCCGCCCATTTGAAGGATAGCACAGGCTAACGCTGATCAGTTGGCCGAGGTTCTTTTCGGTCTCTATAACTTGATACGGTAATCTCTCTTACGGTATGATCAATTTAATTATAGCAAGAGGCCGTGATGCCGGCTGATTCCCCAGCTGCGTCGTTGCCGAAGAGGTGTGCATGCTCAATCTTCATGTTCGTCAGGTCGAAGCATTTCGTGCCGTTGTGACGCTGCGCAGCATGACAAAGGCGGCCGAGCTTCTGGGGATATCCCAGCCCGCCGTCAGCCGCCTCATGGCTGATTTTCAGGAAACGGTTGGGTTTCGGCTTTTCAGCAAATCACGCAACAGCGCTGAACCGACCCCCGACGGGCAGCTGCTGTTCGAGCAGGTCGACAAGCTCTTCACCGGACTGGAAGAACTGCGGCAGCAGATCAACGCCATCAGCACGCTGCAAACGGGCCGGCTGACTGTCTCGGCGACGAATTCGCACGCATCCGGTTTCCTGCCGGCCATGGTCGCTGAGTTCAAGCGACGGCATCCCGGCGTTGCGATCGCCTACCACATTCAGGCGCACGAGCAGGTCATCGATTGGGTCTCGTCCGGTCGGGCCGATATCGGCTTTGCCATTCAGGCGGTCGCGAAATCAGACTTGACGGCCGTGGCGCTCGCCTCCCATCAGGCGCATTGCGTCATGCCCCGGGATCACCGGCTGGCGGCCAAGAGCGTGCTCGAACTGAAGGATTTCCATCAGGAGCCCTTTGTCAGCTTTCCGCGCGGTCAGGCTTTGCGTTTCCTCATCGACGGCCTGTTTGACCGTGCCAAAGTCGACCGCAACCTGCATGTCGAGGCCACGTCGCATCATGCGGTCTGTGCCCTTGTAGCCAATGGAATGGGCATTGCCCTTGTTAACCCCTTTGCGCCGCTGGATGACGCCGATGGTCGTCTGATCGCAAGGCCGGTTAAACGTAGCGTCGATATCGAGGTTCAGGCCATCTACAATGAGAGCGCGCTGTCGGTGACGGCCCAACGCTTCCGCGACTACATTCTCGCCGAGGGGCCGGCCATCCTGCGGGCTCGCCTGTAATCATCCAGATCGTCGATCGGACAGATCGACCTTGTCAAGAGAGCGGCAGCCAGCTTCACGCGCCCGTTCGGAGCGGATATTGCCGCGCCTGTCGCCCGCTGCCACGACAGCTTCAGCCCGTAAGACCTCAGAAGTTCACAATAATATTTAAACGATTTTCGTTTGACATTTTCCTATCATATATTATACCAAAATCATGATCCGGATTACCGCGGAGGCGAGTGATCCGAGGTCGGGTTCTTTCATAATTAAAGCGCCCGACGGAAACGGCGTCGCGACCTGGAGGAGGTCATATTGTCCAAATGATTGCCCAGCAGATTTTGAATGGTGTAATCACCGGGTCCATTTACGCGTTGTTCGCGCTGGGCTTCACGCTTGTTTTCAGTGTTCACCGGGTCCTGAACCTCGCCCATGGCGGCGTGTTCATGGTGTCCGCACTCTTTGCCTATTACCTTGTCACCTCGGGTGTCTCGATATGGGTCGCAGCGGTTGCTGCCGCGCTCGCGGGCGGGGTCGTTTCCGGCCTCATCGAGATCGTGGCGCTTCGCCGCCTGCGTCGGTTCCCGCCTCATGTGATGGAGTTCGCCGCGCTGATCACGACACTCGGTGCCGACATCGTCATCATCAATATCGGCCACAAGCTGACCGACGCTCAGACGGTACGCTTTCCCTTTGGAACCTTCCCGAATGTGTTCTTCAATCTGCTCGGGCTGAGAATATCCTTCCTGCAGATCGCGGTGCTGCTGACGGTCGGCGCGATGCTTCTGTTCCTGATGTATTATCTCTACCGGACTCCGGTTGGCCTCAAGCTGCGCGCTGTCGCATCCAGCGAGAAGGCCGCCAGGCTCATGGGCGTCAATCCGGATGCGGTCTATCTCCAGACCTTTTTCATTTCCGGCGTGATGGCGGGGATCGCCGGCGTCCTGATCGCACTGTCGTTCAATTCGATCAGCGCCCACATGGGCGAGCCTTACATGCTTAAGGCTTTCGTCATCATCGTTCTCGGTGGGCTTGGCAGCATTCCCGGCTGCGTCATGGCGGCGATTTTCTTCGGGGTCGCCCAGACCCTCTGTGTCGTCTACCTCCCGCCGGGGGCGCCCGACATTATCCTCTACTCCTTGCTGTTCCTTGTGTTGCTCGTCAAGCCGTCCGGCCTGATGGGAAGTGCCGCAGCGATCAGCATAGTGGGACGTCGCGCATGAACTATTTCAGTCAGTACCTCCCGCTTGCCGACATTTTCCTCCTGGCCCTTGGGTTTGCCTTCAGCCAGCAGGTCGTGCTTCGCGCCGGCGTCTTCTCGGTTGCAACAGCAGGATTTGCGTCGCTCGGCGCCTATTGCTCGGCAATCCTGGTCACGACCTACGGATGGCCGGCCCCCGCGGCGATCGCGGCATCACTGCTGTTCGGAACGGCTGCCGGATGGTGTCTTTCCCTGCCGCTGGCGCGGCTCCGGGGCATCTACCAGGCCATAGCGACGCTTGCCTTCGTACAGGTCGTCATCGCTGTGATGTTGTTCGCAACGTCCATCACCGGCGGGGGGCTCGGGATCAACAGCATTCCGAAGTCCGTCGGAACGGGCACGCTGCTCGCCGCCGCTATCATCACCGGATACGTCATGTTTGCGATGCAGCGATCGGGCATCGGCCGTGCGTTTGATGCGATCCAGCAGGAGGAGACGGTTGCGGCGGTTCTCGGTGTGTCGATCCGTCGCTATCACGCTCTCGCCTTCACGATTTCGGGCGCGATTGCCGGACTGTTCGGCGGACTTCAGTCGCTGAATACCTATACGCTGACGCCCAGCAGCTTTTCCTTCACCTTCGTCATCATGGTTCTCGGCTATATCGTGGTGGGTGGCCGGCGTTCCGCCTGGGGCCCGGTGGTCGGCGTCGCTTTTCTGACGCTTCTTCCCGAGCTTTCGCGGGGACTGGCAGAGTACCGGCCGATCGTTACCGGGATTGTCATGATTGCCGTCATGATCTTCCTTCCGCTCGGCCTTGCCGACACCTTCATCTTGTCCCTCAAGCGCAGGAAGCGGCAGGGCAACTTGGTAGAGGGAGGCACACATGTCCGCTCTGCGTCTTGAGGGTGTCTCCAAATCCTTCGGCGGTCTCCGGGCCGTCTCGGATATCACGCTGTCCACCCCTGTTGGGAAGATCACCGGCCTGATCGGCCCGAATGGCGCCGGCAAGACCACGGTCATCAACCTGATCACTGGCACCCTCAGTCTCACCGACGGTCGGGTCTGTCTCGGGGACAGCGACCTGACTACGGCGGAGCCCGACGCCATCGCCCGTCACGGTATTTCGCGGACGTTCCAGAATATCCGGCTGCTGGCCGAAGCGACGGTCCTCGACAATGTCATGATCGGGTTCCACCGCCACGAGAAGGCCTCGTTCGTCTCGGGTCTTTTGGGCCTTGGGGCCGCGCGTCGCGAGACGGCGGACATTCGTGCGAAGAGCGCGGAGCTGCTCCAGCGGTTCGGGCTGCTGCGTTATGCGGATATGCCCGCAGGCAACCTGTCCTACGGCCACCAGAGGCGCGTGGAAATGGCGAGAGCCGTTGCGACGGACCCGAAGATACTACTTCTCGACGAGCCGGTTGCCGGCATGAACGATGTCGAGGCGGGCGAACTCGGCGACCTTTATCAGGAGCTGGCCGCATCCGGCATAGGCCTCCTTATGATCGAGCACAATGTCCGGTTTGTCACCCGTATGTGCGAGCACGTCTATGTCATGGCGTCGGGCCGGATGATCAGCGAAGGCCGCCCCGGTGCCGTCATGCAGGACCCGAAAGTCGTTGCTGCCTACCTCGGAGACAAGCATGCTCAAGGTTGAGAACCTCGTCGCCGGCTATTCGGGAATCCGGGCGCTGCGCGGGGTCAGCATCGACGTTGCCGGCGGCGAGTTCGTTGCTGTTATAGGCGCGAACGGCGCGGGCAAATCCACTCTGCTCAATGCTATCTCCGGTATCATTCGTCCGACATCGGGAACGGTTGCGCTGGACGGCCATCAGCTCGAGGGGAAGCCGGCCCATGTCATCGCCCGTTCGGGATTGTTGCAGGTTCCGGAAGGCCGACAGATACTGCCCGACCTGACGGTCCACGAGAATCTCCGCCTGGGCGCGCTGGCCAGGCATGGCCGGACGCCGGACTTCGATATCGAAGGCATCTTGAAGCTTTTTCCCCGGCTCGAGGAACGGCTGAAGCAGCCCGCCGGCACCATGTCCGGCGGCGAACAGCAGATGCTGGCTATCGGCCGGGCTCTGATGGGTGCGCCGAAGGTGCTGCTTCTGGACGAGCCCAGCCTCGGACTTTCCCCGCTGATGGCGGATCATGTCTTTTCGGCCCTTGTGCAGCTTCATTCGCGTGGCCTGTCGATCCTGCTGATCGAGCAGAATGTTCATCGCGCGCTGGAAGTGACCCAGCGCGGCTATGTCATTGACCAGGGACAGGTCGTGCATCAGGGCGCAAGCGCCGATCTCGCGACGGATGACAGCCTGATCCAGCATTATCTCGGCCAGGAGCCTGCAACGGCCTGAACGAGGACGACATGGCCCGTCGGGAGCAAGCGGGCCGAAATGCAACCCTAGTCCCGCAAAGGCGGGAAGGGGCAAATGGGAGGAGTCGACCATGAAATTACCAATGCTTGCCGCTATGACTGTCGTCGCCGGGACGCTTGCGTCCCAGACGGCGACTGCTGCAGAATTTCTGATTACGTCGATTACGGAATTAACCGGTAGCCTCGCTTCGCAGGGCGTTCCCCTTTCGCGCGGCATGAAGCTGGCTGCCGACGAGATCAATGCGTCCGGGTATCTTGGCGAAGACAAGATCAAGCTCGTCCAGCTCGACAACGGCAGTGACCGCGGGCAGGCAGCTCTTCTGGTGAACCAGGCCAATGCATCGGGAAGCATCGCCATAATAGGTACGGCGACCGGTTATGTTTCCCATTCGATCGCACCGCTCGCCAACGAGTTGAAGGTGCCGCTGATGGGCATGGTCTACTCGGTGGACCTCCTGAAGCCGGGGCCGTACTCGGTGAAGATCACATCTTCCGACGACAGCCACACCATCTCGCTGGCCCGGTACGTTACGGATGTTGCAAAGCCGAAGCGCTGTCTGATCATCTATGCCAATGACAATCCGGGCTTTATCGCGCAGTACAAGACATTCCGCGAATATGCCGAGAAGCAGGGCATCGAGTTTATCGGTGAGGAGGCAGTCTCGCTGCAGGATACGGACTTCTCCGCCCTCGCCACGAAAATCACCGCCCTCGCGCCAGATTGCCTCCATATCTCGATGACGGCGCCCGGCGGGGCAAACCTGATCACCCAGGCGCTGCAGGCCGGCATGGACCCGGCAACGCAGATTTTCGCCGGAGCGGGCTTTGCCAACCAGCAGCTTATGAAGGTCGGTGGCGCCGCCGTCGAGAATGTCGTGGTCTCTGCCGATTTCGTGCCGGGTGGCGTCAATGAGGAAGGCAAGAAGTTTTCGACCGATTATGAGGCTGCTTTCGAGTCGCCCGCCGAAAACTGGTCGGCCGTAGGCTATGCCCAGATGAAGCTGATTGCCTATGGCCTGAAGCAAGCGGGTTCGTCTGCGACCCGAGAGACGCTCCTGGATGCGATCCGCAACGTCAAGGACGTACCGACGATCCTCGGTGCAAAGGGCACCATGTCGATCACCGACCGCCTTCCAGAATACGACGCGGCCATCATCAAGGTCAAAGACGGCAGTTTCGTCAACGCGCAGTGATGCTGCCGGTCGGCCCCGCGCCGATCGTTGATCAGATAGGACGGCAGTGCTGAACTGCCGTCCGGAAATACAAGCAGGTTCGAGCCGATGACCCAGTTTTCAGACTACAGTGCCAAATATCCCGAATTCGCGCTTTCTCGCGATGACGGCGTCGTTCACCTCCGCTTTCATACGAATGGCGGTGAGTGGATCTGGTCGGCGGAAGGCCACCGCGCCATCAGCGAGGTCATGCACGACCTCGATATGGACCGCGCCAACCGCGTGCTCGTCCTCAGCGCAACCGGCGACAACTGGATCAACTCGATCGACCTGCCGAGTTTCCGGGGGATCAGCTGGGACGTAATGACCTGGGAAGCGAAACGCTACTTCCGGGCCATGCTCGACCTCGAAATTCCAGTTATCGCAGCGGTTCACGGGCGTTGCACAATCCACGCGGAAATCGCACTGATGAGCGACATCGTCCTCGCCTCGCCGACCGCGACGTTCGGAGATTCCGCCCATCTGCCCCGCAACGTCGTGCCCGGCGACGGCACCCACATCATCTGGTCGGCGCTGCTCGGTCCCAACCGCAGCCGCTACCTTCTGATGGGGGAGCAGATCCTGTCGGCGCAGGAAGCGCTGGACGTTGGGATGGTAGCCGAAATCCATCCGCCGGAAGAACTCCTGGAGCGCGCCTTCGTCCATGCCCGTCGTTTGGCGGCAAAGCCTTCGGTCGTTGCTCGCAACACCCGCACCGCCCTGATCCGGCCCTTGCGCAAGGCGATAGAGGACGGCCTGGCCATGGGACTGGCCCTTCAGGGCGCCGCCTATTCGAACAGACCTCATCGCGGAGAAGTGCCAGTCGAACTGGACGACAAATGAACGAGCCCCCGATGGGCCGGTGATATGACGAGGATTGAGATATGACAGAAACGATCTCCGTGACCTGGATCGGCAGCGACGGAACGCGGACCATCGCAGACGTGCCACTTGGTCATTCCCTGATGGAAGCAGCGGTTTACAACAGCGTCCCCGGTGTCATCGGAGACTGCGGGGGCGCTCTTGCCTGCGCGACCTGTCATGTCGTCGTCGAGGAAACGCCCGTGCCGTTGGAAGAGAAATCTGGCACCGAGGCCGACATGCTGGATTTTGCCGAAGCCCCTGCCGAACCGAGCTCGCGCCTGTCCTGTCAGATCCGGGCGAGGCGTGAACTGGACGGGATCGTATTGCGCGTGCCTACCGTGAGCGCGCTTGCATAGATATTTGAGGAGAGAGCCAATGAACATGGCAGTCAATCAGGCGCCGGACAATGAAGAGCGTCCCGGCGATCCCCGCATCCCGGTTCTGGACATCGACCCCTATGCGGTCGATGTGATCGACAATCCCTATCCGTTCGACGAGATCCTGCGGGAAGCCGGGCCGGTCGCATGGCTCCGGAAATACGGATGCTATGCCGTTGGCCGGTTCAGCGAGGCTCAGGAGGCGTTCTCCGACGACAGCCGTTTTCTCTGCACGGCCGGGGTCGGATTGACGGACATCCGCAAGCCGGAGTCTCTGCGCGACAAGAACCCCCTTATGGAAGTCGAGCCGGAAGTGCACCGTCGCGTTCGCTCCAGCATAATGAAGATATTGTCTCCGGCCGCCATGCGAAGCTATCGCGGCCGCTTCGAGGAAAAAGCCAACGCTTATGTGGACAGGGTAATCGCCCGGGGAACCTTCGACGGCGTTCATGAACTGGTCGAGCCCTTCATCCTCGACGTGTTTCCTGAAACGGTCGGCATCAAGATCAATCCAGAGACCGTGCTACTGTTCGGTGACCTGAACTTCAACGCGAACGGGCCGATGAACGACCTTTATCGCGGCGCGCTGGAGCGGGTCTCTCCCTATCTCCCGGATTTCGAGAGGTCCTTCCGCAAGGAGAACATGCAGCCGGGCGGCATGGGCGCGCAACTCTACGAGGCCGAGGATGCTGGCATATTCGAACCGGGAACGGCGCTTGGCTTCGTTCGCGTTCTCTTTCGCGGCGGCTTCGACACGACGATCGCCGGCATCAACGGCGCTCTCTTGTCCCTGTCGCAGGATGAGACGGCCTGGAACTACATCAAGCAGAATCCCGACAAGGCGCTGAATGCTTTTGACGAGGCGCTCCGCCACGTTTCGCCGTTCCGCGTCTCGCACCGGGTCACGGTTCCCGACGGCTGCGACTTCGGCGGCTATCGCCTCGATGGCGACCGTAAGGTGGCGATCTTCATGGAGGCCGCGAACCGCGATCCGCGCAAGTGGCCGCAAGCCGATCGCTTCGATCCGTCGCGCGCCGCCGTCAACGAACATCTGGCGTTCGGCCACGGTGCGCACAAATGTATTGGCCTCCTGGTCGCGCGCTACGAGGCCGAGGCCCTGATCCGCGCCGTCGTTGCGCGCATGGACCGGCTGGAGTTCGTCGGAAGCGGACCTGTCGAATACCGGCGCATCAACACGTTGCGGACGCTGACGGCGCTTCCGTTGCGGGCAGTCGCTTGAGGCGCCCGTCGGCGTAAACGCGTGGCATGAGGATGGCCGACATGAACGAACAGACTATCGACCTGCCGCTCATTGCGCGCGATGAGCGGCTGAAGGACAAGGTTGCGGTAGTGACCGGCGCGGGCTCGGCCGGCGCATTGTTTGGCACCGGTGCGGATATCTCCATTCTCTTTGCGGCCAAGGGCGCGAAGGTGGTGCTGGTCGATATCGACGAAGAGCGGGCGCACAATACGTTGCGTGTCATCGAGCAACAGGGCGGCACTGCGATCGTTGCCGTCACCGACATCACGAAGGCCGATCAATGTGCCGCGGCTATCCGCCGGGCGACCGAATCTTTCGGGACGGTAGATATTCTCGTCAACAATGCCGCCATTGCTCCCGGCGAGCAGGAGAATCTCGAATCCCTCTGGGATCGGATTATGGACATCAACCTCAAGGGGGCCAAGCTGATGTCGGACGCCGTCGTGCCGGGCATGAAGTCGGCAGGCGCCGGTTCGATTGTGCACGTCTCCTCGGTCGCCGGTATGGTGGCTGGCGGCGGCATCGCCTATTCGGCGTCGAAGGGCGGCATGATCGCGATGACGAAGGCGCAAGCCTTTGAATATGGCCGGTTCGGTATCCGCGTGAACAATGTCGCGCCCGGCCATGTCGCGATCCCGATGGGGCTAAACTTCAAGGGTTGGGACGGGGCTGGAAGCGACGCCATCCGGCAAAAGCGGGCCCGCGCGAGCCTGCTCGGAACGGAAGGCACCGGCTGGCACGTCGCCTATGCCGTGCTGTTCCTTGCCAGCGACGAGGCCGGCTACGTTACCGCCCACACGCTGCCGGTGGACGGTGGCACGACTGCGGTCATGCCGATCGTCATGGCAGAGACCATCGTCGGTCGATGAATGACCGGCGATGGTTGTCCTTCAGAGGGGTTTGCCTTCGCGCGTGTAGACCCGGTTTCTGACGGAACGGAACTCATCCGTCATGGACTTCATTTCTTCTTCGCCGCCCGGAGAGACGATCTCCGCTATGTGATCCCGCACGGCCTCGGGCCCGATACCCTCGATCCGGTCCGCCATCCAGCCTGCATTGAGGCCGCGATGGACACGCGCATAGCGTCCGGCCTGCGCGGAGATGCATTCGCCGGTGACGGCGCATTCCTCGCTGGCGAGGTAAAGCGTTGCTGCCGTGACGGTCTGCGGCGGCGAGCGATGTGCGATATCGCGCTGGTAGCCGACATTGGCGGCTGCATCGCGGGCTGCGATGGCCGTCGCCGGATTTTCCTGCGCCATGAGCGAGACGGCGAAAGGCAGGATGCCGTTGACCTTGATGCCGAGCGGCTCACCTTCCATCGCCAGCGCCGGAACCAGTCCAAGCATGGCGGCCTTCGCGGCGACGTAGGCGCTGTTGCCTTCCATCCCAAAGCTCGCGGCTGAACTTGTCATCACGACGCGGCCGTAACCCGCCTTCGCCATATGCCGCCAGGCTGGCTGGGTCACGTTGAAGACGGCATTCAGATGGACGTCGATCGTCCAGCGGGCCAGCTCGAGATCGGCGTCGGCGAACATGCTGCGCCGGAGAACCCCAGCGTTGTTGATGAGGATGTCGATGCGGCCGAAGTGCTTGATGGCGAGATCGGAAATAGCCTTTGCTGCCAGCGGATCGGTGATGTCGTGCGTCGACGCGATCGCCTGCGCGCCGGCGGCGCGAATTTCGGCGGCAACGTCTTCAGCCCTGGAACTGCCGGGTGCTTCCCCTGGGCCGATGTCGTTGATGATGACCTGTGCGCCGCGCGCCGCCAGCGTCAGGGCATAGTCCCGGCCAATGCCACGCCCTGCGCCGGTAACGATTGCAACGCGCCCGTCGAACCGGATGTCGCTCATTGTGTTCCTCCTTGATCGCGACGGCCCGGGAAAATCCGGCGCTGTCGATTGCATCTCAGTAACCGGCATTCCGATAGGGTCCGCAGCCGCGCCGGTAAATAAGCAGGTTGCGCGTATAGGCACAGACGAGGCGGTCGCCCGCATAGGCGCGGGTATCGACGGTGGCGATGCCCTGGTCCGGGCGCGAGGACGATCCGCGTACCGCTGTGACGGTCGATTCCGCCTGCAGGCTATCGCCCGGCCGGACAGGCGAGGGCATGGAAATTCCCGTCCAGCCGAGGTTCGCCACCACGCGGCCGAATGTGCGGGTGGTGAGTGCAGTAACAGCGCCGAGAACCAGGGGCTCCCACACCATTTCGGTGAATTCGGGATGGGCAGAGCGATAATTTGGATCATGCCAGCGTGGATTGATCTCCAGCGATCTCAGCGCAGCAAGCCGGCTCTCCTCCGCGCCGAGGCTGCGCGTCGGCCAGTGCTCAAAGGTTTCGCCAGGCACAAGATCCTCGAAAAACAGTCCCGTCTGCTCGACGAGGGCGCCGTCCTCGTCCTCATGGTAGAGGGCAAAGCGAGTCTCATCGGCGATGGGCGCGGCGGGTCGGTCTTCCGGATGGCGTCCCTTTCGATAGACTTCGATTCGACAGTCGATCTTCGCCGCGACCTTGCCGCTCCGGTTGCGGCCTTCGATGCTCAGTGTCACTTCGCCGACATCGCCGTCGCAGCCCGGAGACAGGGCGATGACCTCGGATTCGGAATAGAGCGTGTCGTCGCCCCGGATCGGGGCGGTTAAAGCCAGGCTGTCGATGCCGAGGAGGGCGCGGCGGCGATACCAGCTGCGCGAAATCATGCCCATGAATCTCTGTACTGTCATTGTGCTGACGGTCAACGGGTTCTGCCACTCGGTATTGGCAGCGTAGTGGCTGTCGTAGTGGAGATGGGCATTGTTGATCAGATCGACCGCGTCGAGATGATTGTCGCGTTGCGAAACGTCGATGCCCGGACGATGCCGGATGCGCAGACCCGGCGTCAGGTCCTCGAAGCTCAGACCGAAGCGCTCCCGGTAACGGTTCGGGGCGATCCTCAGATATCCGCTGCGGCTCATTCTGTCCCGCCCTTCGTGTCGGTTGACGTCGCGCGGCGAAGCAGCTGCTCGGCTGCGAGCGCGACCGGTCGGTCGATCATGCGCCCGTCAATGCTGCAAGCTCCACCCCCTGATGACCTCCATGCCGCGAGAACGGCGTTCGCACGCATTATCTCCTCCGGCGTGGGCGAGAAAGCGGCATTGATCGTCGCCACTTGTTTCGGATGGATCGCCAGCTTGGCGGAAAGGCCGAGCGTTCGGGAAGCGCCAGCTTCCCGGGCCAGGGCCTTCTCGTCGGCAAGCGCCAGATGCGGAACATCCCAGGCCGGAATCCCTGCGCCAGCGGCTGCCTGAACGATCCGGCTCCGCGAAAAGAGCAGGGGTTCCCAGGAAAAGTCGGCCCCGAGGTTCGCGGCGAGATCCGCGCCGCCCAGCGCGAGACCTGCAACGGCCGGATGGCTGCCGATCGCCGCAGCAGATTCCAGCCCTTTCGCTGTTTCGATGAGCGCGATCACCGGAACCGGTGTATCGCTGTCCGGCAGATGTGCCAGGAGAAGGTCGATCTCCCACACGCTCTCGACCTTCGGAAGCATGATCGCCGACAGACGCGCCGAGGACGTGCGGAGCGCTAGCATGTCGTGCAGCCCGGCCGCCGTTGTTGCGTGGTTGATCCTGACCATGACCGGGATGCCGGAAGGGATGTCCAGCGCCATCACCGTGGACCGCGCTGCGTCCTTGTCTGACGCGCCAACGCCGTCCTCAAGATCAAGGATCACGCAATCCGCACCGCTGGCCAGAGCCTTGTCCAGGCTGGTCAGACGAGTGGCCGGCGTGAATAGCGCAGTACGGACATAATGAAAGGGCGACCAGATCGTGCTGGTTTTCATGTCAGGCAGCGCCCCGGCGAGCTGTATCGAGATAGGCGGCAATAGTGCAGGTCATTGCCCGTACTTTTTTGCCGCAGTCCAAGGAGAGGATGATATCCCTGACATCGGCCCCAGCCTGCTGTCCGACACGCATGCCGGCGCGCAAGACAAATCGTCTCGCAACGTCCGCCAGGTTAGGGAAAAGCACCGCGGACTTGTCGTCGTCAAGGACGATCTCGCTGCCGTCGGTGAGGAAGATTTGGACTGAAACGGGACCTTCATCCATGGGAACGAGATCGATCCGCCGGGTCAGTTCGACGATCGCCGTATCGGCGTGGTGCCTGTCGAAAAATCCCGGATCGTCGACCGGATGGCCGAGCAGTGCGGAGGCGGCGGTAAAGCGGGCCGACATCTGCGCCGAGAGCATGTTGGCGAACGGCGCCGAGCGCGACACGCCCGGGCTGTTCAGTCCGTTTGTGCCGACTGCTGGCCGGGTGATAGTCACGCGGGCGATGTCTTCTACCTTGAGCGGCTGCTTCAGTCCGTCGGCGATCAGGGCCAGCGTCTGCTGGTTTTGAAGGCAGGCGGCGAAACGCTTCGTGCCGACGGTTTCGATGCCGAGGCCGGGACGATCCGCCAGCATCTCCCCGAGTTTTCCCGCCGCTCCGCCATAGGTTTGGAAGAAGCCGAACTCGCCTTCCAAGGCGGCACGGGGACAGGCGGCCCCCGCCATGGCCAGGCGGGCCGCGACGATGCCGTTGCGCGCTGCGAAGGCGGCTTCGAAATAGGCATCCATCGTGCCTTCGAAGATACCTTGTGTGGTACCGCCGGCAAGGTTGGCGGCGATCGCGAGCGCCGCCGCCATCTGCTCTGGCCCAGCGCCCATCAATGTCGCACTGGCCGCGGCCGAGCCGAATGCACCCATGACGCCCAGCGGCCGGAAACGCCGTTGGACGATCTCCGGCGGACCGGCAAAGCCGATGCGGCTGACCGCCTCGTAGCCGACGACCATGGCAGCCAGAAGTGCAGCGCCGTCTGCGTCGAGCTCCTCGGCAACCGCAAGGGCCGCGGGAATGACGAACGTGCCGGGGTGGCTGCCTTCGCGCAGCCCGCCCGGGCCACAGTCCTCCAGGAGGCTGCCGTGGCCGATCGTTGCGTTGATGAAAGCGGCGTCCTCGGCGCCGAGCCGCAGACTTCGGCCGAAGGCAAAGCTTTCGCCCCGGCTGAATCCCAACGCCTTCCACGCCGTAGTCGCCGCGGGCAGATCGCTGTGGGCAAGCGACACGCCGACGGCATGCAGAAGCCGCAGCCGCGCCGCTTCCATGGCTTGGGGGGAGATGCGGCCCATCGGCAGTTTGCAGAGCTTTTGCGAGAGTTGCAGGCTCCAGCCGTCTTCAGTCTCGCTCGTCATGAGCGCCTCCCTCCCCATTGCTAGCTCAGACCGGTGCGGGCGAGCACCAGTTTGGCGACACGGTAGTCCGGATTGGTGATCACCTTGCCGTTGAGAACGGCCGCCGGATCGCCCCTGCCAACGGCTGCATCATAGGCTTCGCAGACCGCCTTTGCGGAGGCAATCTCGCTCTCGCCGGGGCTCATCACGCGGTTGATGATTTCCAGGTGGGCGGGCGACAGGCCGATGCAGGCGGTATAGCCGAGATTGGCCCATATGCGGATGAATGCCTCGACCTTCGTCAGGTCACGGTAATCCGGGATCATCGACCCGCCGGTGGAAAACAGGCCATAAGCCGACGCCGCGACGGCGATCTTCGTGCGGGCGTAATAGTTGGCCGGTGCGTAGAGGTCATCGCCGGCGTCGTTGAATGGGCGAGATCCGACGTCGGCCGCATAGTCGACATAGCCGAAATGCAGGCCGAAGACGCCGTCCGCGCTAGCGATCCGGTCCAGTTCGATCATCGCCCGCGCCGTCTCGATCATGGGATAGACACCGCGGTTGGGTACCTTGCTGCGGAGCGTGCGGACGACCTCGCAGACCTCCTCCGCCGTTTCGACCTTGGGATAGCAGACGATCAGGTCGCCCGTCACGTCGGCCATGGCCTCAAGATCGTCGCGACCCCAAGGGGTCGACAGATTGTTGACCCGGACGATGATCGTCCGGTCTCCGAAATAGTCGCGGTCCTTTAGGGCCTCGAGTATCTTATCTCGGACGAGAACCTTGTTGTCGGGCGTAGCGGAATCTTCGAGGTCCATCATGATGGCGTTGGCCGGGGCGGTCGGCACCTTGGACCAGTATTTCTCGTTCAGCACCGGGACTTCGAGGATGCTCTTCATGGCGGCATAGCGGGTGCGAGGTGTGCTCATTTGCTTTCGTGCTCCGCCAGGAAGGGTTGCAGGCAATCGAGGAACTCCTGTGGCTTCTCGCGCAGGAAGTAATGTCCGCCGTCGAACCAGGTGGCGCGGGCGTTGGGCATGGTCTTCACCATCTTCTCGACAACCTCGGCGTCGATGACATTGCTGTTGCGACCGGCCATGATCTGGGTCGGCATGGACAGCCTGGCGGCCATCTTCCAGAGATATTTGACGTCCGGCAGGCTGATGGAGCCGACGATCCATTGCAGATCCGGATCCTGCTTGGGAACGAGCTTCCCCGCCCAGTTGCGACGCATCTGATACTTCACATGGAGATCGATGAATTCCGGGTCCCACTCGGGGTGGTAGCCGAGATAGAACTTGCGAAGCTCAGCTTCGTCGCGGAAGCCACGCAGGTTCGTGGTCTCGGTGATGAAGTCGCGCATCGCGATCGCGCCGGTGGCGGAATTCTGCGGGCCGGCATCGGAAAGGGCGAGCGTGCGGATCATCTCGGGTCGCTCGCCGGCAACGGCGATGCCAACGCGTACTCCGTTCGAATGCCCGACCAGATGCAGCGGGCCGGTACCCATCGCATCGATGAACTTGTGGACGTCCTGTGCGAACTGGCGGACGCGATAGCCACTGCGGGCCCAGTCGCTGTCGCCGTGACCGCGCAGGTCGAGGCAGAGCACGTGGTAATCGTTCTGCAACACCCGGGCGAAGGGATCCCAGGTGTGGCAAGTGACGTTCAACCCGTGCAGCATCAGCACCGTCGGCTTCGAAGGTGAACCCCACTCCGTGTAGTGGAACCGCAGCCCCTCCAGCGTAATCCATCCATCCTGAAAGGTGTCGTTCATGTAGTCCTCCATCTGTCGGTATTCGGGGATTTCAAAAACCTGATGCTTCGCGCAACGTTGCCGTCAGGGCGTCGCGGTCGTCCGGATGAGCCACTGCGATTAGGGCCGTGGCCCGCTCGCGCATCGAACGCCCGCGCAGGTCGGCACTGCCGAACTCCGTGACGACGAAGTCGATGTCCTGCGCTGCCGAGGTAGGGCGATGGCCATTTGGCAGCGCACCGACGATGCGACTGTCGCCCTTGCCAGTGCGCGAAGGCAGGGCGATGACCGAGGCGCCTCCCGGACTGATATGGCCGGCGCGGACGAAATCGCCTTGACCTCCACCGCTGACCAGTCGCTGCCCCTGGATATATTCGGCATTGGCCTGACCGGTCAGGTCGACTTCCAGCGCGGAGTTGATCGCCCAGAGGCGCTCCTGCAGCGCAAGCCGCCGGGGGTCGTGGGTTTCCGACAGGGGCCGAAGCGAAAGCGCGTCTCTTATCGGGGCATTGTCCGGATGCACGCCGCCGACAAGGCCGGTAGCCACGATTTTCCCGGCATCCAGGCTCTTCGCCTTGCCGTTTATGACGCCGCTTTCAACCAGCCTTTGTATGGTGGGCGTTACGATTCCTGAGTGAATTCCGAGATCGCGCTTGTCGTCGAGTTCCAGAAGAATGGCTTCCTGGAGAGCGCCCAAACCCAACTGCAGCGTAGCTTCATCCGGGATCAGGCTGGCAATCCGGCGTCCGATTTCTCGTTGCTGCGGGGAGAGGGACGCCGGTGCGCCCCGCCTGCGCTCCCGTGGCTCGCCTCGGATCACCCGGTCGAAACGTTTCAGGGCAATCGTCGGCGCATCGGCGACATGCGGAGTGCCGGGACGAGTCACGGCGACCGCAGTCGCGTTCGTATCCAGTGCCGCAGCCATGTAGCCGATCATGTCGCCATAGGACAGTTCATCCGGCGAGGTCCCCTCGGCGGCCTCCATGAGGATCAGGTCAAGCTTCAGCTGGCCACCGGCAATCATCCGATCAGCGTCCCATAACGCATTCGGGAGGAAATCCACGTTACCGGCCCAGAAGCGGGGAATTGCGCCTGCCAAGGGCAGTAGCTGCAGGCGGCCGCTTCGTGCCGCCGCAAGATGTTCCGGACTCAGGAAGGCAAAAGCACCCGTCAGGTCGGCGAATATGAGTGTGAGCGGGACGTCGGCTGCCAGCGACGCATCCACGAGTGTCGTCATCAGCGACGTCGGTTGCGACGGGCCCATCGCCGCGAGCGTCGTCAGGGACGAACGCCCGGCGACAAACGAGCTGGCAAAGGCGGCTTCCTCCCCGATCATAACGCTCCTCTCAACGGACTCTCTCGAATGGCTCTTGCACAAATCTCATAACTTCAGTATTAAATCTTGTAAAGATATCTTCGCAAATGTTATGAGGAAGGCGATCGATATCGTGCTGGAAAGATCTGGGAGAGACCTCTTATGGAGCAGACAGTCACGGGGGCTCGGCGCATCGTCGATTGCGACGTTCACCCCCTGATCAAGAGCGTCAGCGCGCTAAAGCCGTACTTTTCCAAGGAATGGGCGGACTTCTTCGTTCCGAGCAGCGTCGGGCAGAGCAGCACAAACGGATTCGTCTTTGCGCGGGCCAGGGACCGATATCCCCACCCGAATACAACCTATCGGCTCGATGCGTTGCCGCCGGCCGGCGGGCCGGCCGGCTCCGATCCCGCCTTCGTTGTGCAGGACCTGATCGAGCCTTTCGGAATCACCACGGCTCTTCTGCTTCCCCAGGAGCACTACGGGGTTATCCGCTTTGCCAGTTCGGCTGCGGCTGCGGCGTTCGAAAGGGCTAATAACGAGTATCTCATCGACCATTGGCTTGAGGCGGACAGGCGTTTTGCCTTGGCCTTGACGGTTTCGGAGCATGATCCGAAAGCCGCGGCCGAAAGCATCCGCGCCCTGGGCCATCGCAACGGCGTCGTTGGCGTCCAGTTGCTGATCAACAAGAGCATGCTCGGCTCACTGGTCTTCGATCCTATCTACGAGGCAGCGCAGGAAATGGGGCTCGCCATCGTCAGCCACCAGAACGGCTCCGAGGGATGCTATTCCTATTCGCAGGTGCCGGCGGGCGGCGCGCCGCGGTTCTATGGTGAGCGGCATTCCGTCCTGCCACAGATCGGTGCGGCGAATGTCGTCGACATGATCATGTCGGGGGTTTTCGAGCGCTTCCCCGAGCTTAAGGTGGTCATGGTGGAGTGGGGCTTTTCCTGGCTCGGCTCGCTGATGTCGCGTGCCGATTACCTTTGGCAAAAGAACCACAGCGCCGCGCCGCATCTGAAGCGGCGTCCGAGCGAATATCTCGTCGAGCACTTCAAGTTCGCGACGCAGCCGCTCGACGAGGCGTCAGGCATCCGCGAATTCGAGGCGATGTTCGGCATCCCCGGCCTCGACAGGATGCTGCTCTTCAGCTCGGACTACCCGCACTACGACACGGATGCGCCAGACGTGATCCTGGACAAGATCCCGGAGCAGATGAAGGACGCCGTCTATTGGCGAAACGCGGTCGAAAGTTTCGGTCCGAAGATTTTTCGCCAGTAGGGGAGGACAGAGCCATGCCGATTGATTGTTGCCGCTTTGCCGGTGTCAAGAAGTTCGAAGACCTCTTTCCACTGATGCCCGGTGACTGGCGTCGCCATTTCGACCGCTATGAATGGACCGGTGCTGTCGATCTCGCCTCGAACCACATCCGGGTTTCCGATCGCTTCAGCCACGAGCCGCTTTCCGTATTCGATCCGATGTCGCTCGATATGGAGGCGCTCGTCCTGCCTCATCAGGGGCTGATCGTGAACGGTTGGAGCGATCTGATCGCCGCCGGCGTCTTTCTGGACGCCTTGAATGACTATGCCCTGGAACACTGGACGTCACAGAAGAGCCGCGTCGTGCATGTCGTCAACCCGCATGATCCGGCTGGGTCGGCGGAGCGCATCGGGCGCTGCGCCGGGGACCGGCGGATCGCGGCCATCACCATTCCGCTCATGCCGACAATGCTGGGCTCTGTCAGTTGGGACCCGGTCTTCCGCGCAGCTACCGAGGCAGGGCTGCCGGTCGTCATCCACTTCTCGGGCGTCGAAGGTTCCTATGCGGGCGCCCCGCCGCTCGCCGGCGCACCGCACACCAACCCCCTCTCTCGCCATATTCTAATGCCGCATCTGGCCGAATCGAACATTGCGAGCATGATCTTTGAGGGGGCTTTCTATCGGTTCCCGACCCTTCAGGTCCTGTTTGCCGGTTTCGGCTTCAAATGGCTCCCGTCGCTGCTGCGGCGACTGGATCAGGAGTGGCGCAACTTCCGGTCCGACATGCCGTGGGTGAAGGACAAGCCGAGCGCCAAGGTCGTCGACCACATCTGGGCCAGCACGTATCCGGTCGGGGAAGCGCACAACCCTGAGATCTGGCTGGGTGAGTTTTCCGAACCGCTGCTGCGTCGCGTCGTTTTCGCATCCAATGCGCCATTTGACGGCGATCCGTTTACGCAGGTCATCGATACCCTCGGTCAGGAATGGGCGCAGCGCCTGGCCGACAACGGCTCCGCCTTCGCCCATCCCGCGCTTCGCCGGGAGGCGGCCGCATGACCATCGCGCAGCAGCAGATGATGCCGGAGCACCGGATCGGTAAGCTTGAGGACTTTCCCGAGCGCAAGGTCGTCCCCGTCGAGGCTGGCGGCAAGACGATCGGCGTGCTGCGGCGCGGCGACGATGTCCATGCCTTCGCAAATCGCTGTCCGCACCACGGCGCGCCGATGTGCCGGGCACAGGTCTCGGGTACAATGCGTCCATCGGAGCCCAACCAGTTCGTCTACGACCTCGACGGCTTGATCGTGAAATGCCCCTGGCATGCCTACGAGTTCGACGTCCGTAGCGGCGAGGCGATGGGCGGCATCATCCGAAGCCGTCTGTTCATCTATCACTGCGAAGTGCGCCACGGCGAAGTCTTCGTCCAGCTCCGCCGTCCGGCAATGCCGGTCAAGGCATCCCCCATCCCCGGAGAATAGAATGGAATTGACAACCGAGCAGGAAGCCATCCTGCGCACAGTGCGAGAATTCGTCGACAAGGATGTTTTGCCCAACGTCGCAAAATACGACAGGCCGGACGAGTTTCCGCAGCCTCTCTACGAACAGATGGTGGAGATGGGCCTTTTCGGGATCACTATCCCCGAAGAGCATGGCGGCCTCGGGCTGGACCTGATGACCTATGCGCTTGTCGTGGCCGAACTGTCGCGTGGTTGGATATCGCTGAGTGGCATCTTGAACACGCATTTCATGGCGGCATGGATGATCCAGAATTTCGGAACCGAGGAGCAGAAACAGAGCCTGCTGCCGCTGATGGCGACCGCCGAACTGCGTGCTGCCTATTCGATGACGGAGCCTGGCGCCGGTTCCGACGTGCAGTCAATCCGGACGACGGCGAAACGAACGGAAGATGGCGGCTGGCGGATCGACGGCCAGAAAATGTGGAGCACGAACGGTCTGCGCTCGAGCATGATCATGCTCCTGGCCGTCACTGACGCATCGGCCAATCCCCGTCACAAGGGCATGACCGCCTTCATCGTTCGAAAGGAGCCCGGCGTCCAGCATCAGCCGGGCCTAACGATCCCGCCGAACCTTAGGAAACTCGGCTACAAGGGGGTGGAGACGACAGAGCTCGTCTTTGACGGTTACCGGGTGCCCGCCGATGCGGTGCTCGGCGGTGAAGCCGGGATAGGGCAGGGCTTCAAATATTTCATGGCTGCCGTCGAACTCGGCCGGGTCAACGTCGCAGCCCGCGCGGTTGGTGTCGCCCGTTGTGCCTTCGAACTGGCGATCCGATATGCGCAGGAACGCCAGACCTTCGGCCGCAAGATCGCACAGCATCAGGCTATCCAGATGAAGCTTGCCCAGATGGGTACGCAGATCCGTGCTGCAGAACTGCTGACCTTCGACGCTGCGCGCCGCAAAGCGTCGGGCGAGCGCGCCGACCTGGAGGCCGGAATGGCGAAGCTCTACGCCACCGAGGCGGCCCAGTTCTGCGCCATCGAGGCGATGCGCATCCATGGTGGCTACGGCTATTCGCAGGAATACATGGTCGAGCGCCTCTACCGGGACGCGCCGCTGCTGATCCTCGGGGAAGGCACCAACGAAATTCAACAATTGCTGATCGCTCGGCGGCTGCTGGAACTGCACGCTGTCTGAGCAGCGTCTGAATCAATCTTAAAGGAATGAGGAAAATGACCAAGAAATCAGGTGCCCTCGAAGGGCTGAAAGTCGTGGAATTCGCGCATGTGATTGCCGGACCATTGTCCGGAACGCTGATGGCAGACCTCGGCGCGACCGTCGTCCACGTTGAGGATCCGGGCGTTGGCGACCCGCAGCGCACGGCCGGCCCGGCTAAGGATGGCGTGCATCTCTGGTGGCAGATGGCAGCGCGAAACAAGCGCTCCATCACGCTGAACCTGCGCAGTGACGAGGGCCGTGCACTTGCCAAGGAACTGGCCGCCTGGGCGGACGTCGTGATCACCAATTTCCGTGTAGAGACGCTGGAGAAATGGGGACTGGACTTCGCATCGCTCAACAAGATCAACCCAACGGTCATCGTTCTGCAAGTTACCGGCTTCGGCGCGACCTCCTCGCGGCGCAATGAGCCGGGCTTCGGCAAGGTCGGCGAAGCCATGAGCGGGGTGGTCCACCTGACAGGCTTTCCGGACGGACCGCCGGTTCATACTGGCTTCTCCCACGGGGATTCTGTCACGGGCCTGATGGGCGCCTATGCCATACAGGCCGCGCTCTACCGCAAGCATACCGACCCGGATTTCAAGGGCGAGTGGATCGACCTGTCGCTTTATGACGGGCTGTTCCGCCTCATCGAATGGCAGGTAATCTTCCATGACCAGCTGGGCACGGCGCCCGAGCGGATGGGCAACAAGCTAGCAGCCGCGCCGGCTGCCGTCATCAATATGTACCAGACAGGCGACGAGCGTTGGCTGACGGTGACTTCAGGCACGCCCCGCGCCGTCTCGAACACCGCAAAGCTCGTCGGCGAGCCGGCCGAGGATTATGTCACCCGTGCCGATCAGGCCAAAAACTCCGAGCGGTTGGACAAGCTTCTCGGCGAGTGGATCGCCAAACGCGGCATCGACGCATGCATGGCTGCCATGAAGGAGATCGGCGTCGTCGCATCTCCGATCTACAGTATGGAAGACATTCTGGAGGACGAGACTTTCAGGGAACGCGAAAGCATCATCGAACTGGAGGTGCCTAAACTCGGTAAGGTGCGCATGCAGAACGTCGTGCCAAAGCTCGCCAACCATACGGGCGAAGTCTGGCGCGCCGCGCCGGAACTGGGGATGGATACCGATCTCGTCTACAAGGAATTCCTTGGCAAGACTGACGACGAAGTCGCCGCGTTGCGCGTCGGCGGTCATATCTGACAGGCGCTGCCGCTCCGGGAGTACAAGCTCGGGGCGGCATTTATTTTTCACTCCCAGAGTTGGTGAAATGACTAGACGTATCGTTATCGTCGGCGCGGGTCAGGCCGGGCTCGCCGTCGCCATGCAGTTGCGCCGTCTTGGCTTCGATGGCGATGTGACGCTCATCGGCGAGGAAGCCCTGCCGCCCTATCAGCGGCCGCCGCTCTCCAAGGCCTACCTGCTCGGCAAGCTAGACGACGACCGGCTTCTCCTGAAGCCGCTGGATTTTTACAGGGATCAGAAGATCGAGCTGCTTCTTGGCGAGCAGGTCGAAGCTGTCGACCTCGTCGCGCGCAAGGTTCGGCTGGCGGTGCGCGAGCTCCCGTTCGATGACCTTGTCCTGGCGACAGGCGCGTCGCCGCGTCCGCTGCCACCCGAAGTGGGCGGCGGCCTTGATGGCCTCTACTATCTGCGCAACCAGATGGACGCGTTGCGCCTCGGACCCGAGTTGCAGTCCGGCAGGCGGCTTTTGATCCTCGGAGGCGGCTATATAGGGCTCGAAGTTGCGGCAGTTGCGCGCTCGCGCGGTCTGGAAGTCACCGTTCTGGAAATGGCCGACCGGATTTTGCAACGCGTCGCCGCACCGCAAACTTCCGACTTCTTCCGAAAGCTTCATGCGGCGCACGGCGTTCAGATCATGGAAAGCGCAGGTCTGTTGCGGCTGACCGGCAGTGGCCATATTTCCGGCGCCGACCTCATCGACGGCAGACAGCTTCCCGCCGACCTGGCGGTGATCGGCGTTGGCGTTCTGCCGCGAACCGCCTTGGCCGAAGCGGTGGGGATCGGCGTCGAGAACGGCATTCGAGTGGATGCCAGGGGGCAGACCTCCGCAAGGGGCGTCTGGGCGGTCGGTGATTGTTGCTCGCTGCCTTTCGAGGGACGGTGCATCCGACTGGAAAGCGTCCCGAATGCCAACGACCAGGGCGCCATTGTCGCCCACAACATCCTTGGAATGGACCGGGATTACCTTCCGCAGCCTTGGTTCTGGTCCGATCAGTACGATGTCAAGCTGCAGATCGCCGGGCTGAACCAGGGCTATGATCGCACCGTCGTCCGCCCCTCGGCCGACAACCGTAGCCAGTCGGTCTGGTACTTCGAGAATGATCGCCTGCTGTCGGTCGATGCCATGAACGAGCCACGGTCCTACATGCTGGCGCGGCGGCTTCTGCAAAAGAATGCGTCGCCTCGCTTCGAGCAGATTGCCGATCCCGAATTCGATCCCGCCACGCTGCTTTGAAGACTTGGTTGTAGCGGAAAGGCGCGCGCACTCTTTCGTGTCACGGATGACAAGACGGGCGAACCCAGCTCCATAAGAGATAAGAGTCTGGGCTTGGTCGCCAGGTCTAACCAACGGATTTCGTTTGTTTTATTTTTGCGCCGTCGTGGTCTTGGCCGCCGCGGAATAGCGTTCGAGCTCCTTTTCCATGTAGGCCTTAAACGCTGCCGGATCGTCCGAACCTGACGTGTCGAAGCTCAACTTGTCGAGTAGTCGCTTCGAGATATCGGGGTCCGCGCGGATATCGTTGACACTCTTCACCAGCAGCTCTGTGACGGTAGCCGGCGTCCCCTTCGGAACATAGAGGCCATACCAAGCATCGACGACGAAATCCTTCAGCCCGGATTCGACAAGGGTCGGCACGTTCGGCAGGGCGGGGAAGCGTTCGACCGATGTGACGGCGAGGGCTTTCAATGCACCGCTTTGGACATACTGGCGCGCCGCCGGAAGGCTCAGCAGCATCAATTGGATTTGACCGGACATCAGATCGACAATGCCGGCTCCTTCGCCGCGGTAAGGGACGTGCGTCAGCCGCACACCGATCGCCGAGGCCAGCATTTCAAATGCGAGATGCGTCGTGCTTCCGACGCCGGATGAACCATAAGCCAGATCCGGATTCTGCTTGGCATATGCGACAAACTCCGAGAAGGAGTTCAACGGCAGCTTTGGATCGGCAGCGAGCACCAGCGTGGTTGCGCCATAGCGTGCGATAGGCTCAAGTTCCTTCAATGAGTTGAAACTGCTCTGGTCCATCGCCAGATTGACGATGCCAGAGCTTGTCCCGGTGCCGATCGTGTAACCATTTGCCTCGGCTTCCGACAATTGCCTGCTGCCGACGGATCCACCAGCCCCGGCAGCTACGTTTTCGATGAAGAACCGCCTGCCGAGTTTGTCGCCAAGGGCTTGGGCAAATATTCGCGTAACAAGGTCTGTCCCGCCGCCAGCCGAAAATGGCACGATAACCCGAACCTCCCGTTCCGGATACTGCTGTGCCGATGCCGAGTGGATCGTCATTCCCACCGCGGCAGCGAGGATAAGAGACAGCGTAAGCCGCCAATGTCTTTTGCGAAGCATGGTTTCCTCCCGTGTTCGTCGCCAAAGGCGAAGTTCAATAAATAATCAAATTATTCAGATACTTAGGATGTCTCATTCCGGAGGCGTCATGACCGCACGACCAAGCATCTGCCAGCCGCAGAGTTTTTTGTCTTTAGCCGCTCAGGCTCTGAGCTGATCAATCCTAATATAATATTGTCGAATAAAAATAGTCAAATATTTTCAATAAAGTTATTCTGGAACAAGCCTCTCCAGAGGAACCGTCACACAAGTACGGTTGTCGCCGAACACGCAGATTGGCGCAGCGCTGTCGTCGATGTCACGGACAGCGCCAGCGTCACCGCTGCAACCAAGGCCGCGATCGCCGAATTCGGCAGGATCGACATCCTCGTCAATTCGGCAGGTTTTTCCGGATCGAACCATCGGATGGAGGACTATCCTCTCGATCTCTGGGACAAGGTGATCGCCATCAATCTGACCGGCGTGTTTCTGACCTGCAAGGCGGTTGTGCCGGAGATGGCAAGGACCGGATACGGACGCGTCGTCAACATCGCATCGATGGCCGGCAAGGAGGGCGTTCCGACCGTATCCTGCTATTCGGCTGCAAAGGCTGGCGTGATCGCCTTCACCGAGGCCATCGCACGCGAGTATCTGGAGCAGAACATCTGCATCAACAGTGTCGCGCCCTCGGCTGTCGAGACCGAGCTTCTCAAGCAGATGGCGCCGGCGACACTCGAAATGGCCAAGTCGAAAATCCCCATGGGCCGCTTCGGCCGGCCTGATGAAGTCGCGGCCATGATAAGCTTTCTGTCTTCGGATGATTGTTCCTTCTCGACCGGTGCGGTTTTCGATCTGTCTGGCGGCCGCGCTACCTACTGATCCAAGGGTTGGGACCCGGGTCGATTTCTCCGCGAATATCCAAGCCCGCACGCGATGTCGCGAGCATAAAGACATCGAGGTAATCTCATGACTGCGGGCACTACCGGTTTAAGGCTCTACGGCATCGCACGCTCGCGTGCGATGCGCAACCTTTGGCTTCTGGCGGAACTCGGCATACCGTTCGAACATGTAAAAATCGTACAGACCTACAACAGGACTTTGCCTGACGAAGTGACCTCCCGCGACGCGGAATTCCTGGCGATCAATCCGAACGGCCGCATTCCCGCACTGATCGACGGCGATGTGACGATCTGGGAATCGATGGCGATAAACCTCTATCTCGGCCGCAAATACGGCGGACCGTTGGGGCCGGTCGATCTGGGCGAGGAGGGGCAGATGACCATGTGGTCTTTCTGGGCAACCAACGAGTGCGAAGCCTACGCCATCACCGTTCACGAGAGCAACATGGGCAACAACGAGGGTTGGCAGCAAACCCCGAAGGCGCAGGCTGCCATAGAAAATCTCGACGGCCCGTTTTCGGTATTGGAAAAAGCCCTGTCGAAAACTGGCAATCTCATTGGATCTCGCTTCACCGTGGCCGATGTCAACGTTGCCATGGTCATCTTTTATGCGCGCAACGCATCCGAGCTTTTCAAGCGCTATCCCTTGGTCGCCAAATGGTACAATGCGGTAACGGCGCGGCCGCATTTCCAGTCGGTCATGAAAATGCGCGAGGGATAACGCAAGCGCCAGGCTAGAGGACCGAATGTGCAGTCAAAAATGATCAGCATTCAGGTCCACCGGTGAATCCATGCCAAAGTGCAACGTCTGCGCGTGAAGGGTAGGGCATCAGTCATCGTCGCGCAAATGCGCAATGATGACTTCTTTTACCGTCATCGACTATCAATGTCCTTCGATAGAACCTTCAATCCGCTGCAGAGCACGCTCGTTTGTCGCAATCGGTTTCATCTCACCGCATACAGAAGTCGTATAAGATGCAAAGGAATACGATTACGGCAGGCTGGGATTTAGGCGTGCCTGGGAACCTGCCGTGGAGTGATAGCGAGTGGACGTTCCGCATCACTATGGTCGTCCATCGCGCATTGCTCGAAGCTCGGCTGGGGACGTGATGGCCCGACTTAGGACAAATCCGAGAGCCCGTCCCGCAGCTCCGCAGCATGCGCGGTGGCCAGCGGAAAGGCGAAGCTCGCGGCAAGTGCCGAGGCAGAGATTAGGGCATCGCGACGGCTGAGCAGCAAGCTTGGGACGGAGGTGGGAGGCATGGAGGAGTTCATCCCAGTTACGGAGCCGAGCCCTAGTTGGTCTTCAACTGCCCAATGCGGTTTTCGGCGATCCAGCGCGCGGCAAGCACCAAGGCCCCCATGCTGAAATCCTTGCCGTGCTTGGCCACCATCTCTTCCGACAGTTCGGCGAGCCTTTCGAAGAAGACGTCCTTGCTCTTCTCTTCGGGAGTAAGTTCGGTCTGCATTTCATCCTCCTGTTTGATGTGGCGTGCTTCCGCTATTTGAACATCTGCGCTGGAAAGGTGACGATCGCGGCGGTGCCGTCGACAGTGCCCATCGCCAGATGATGCCCGTCGCCGGACCAGGCAAGTGCTGTCACCGCGCTGCCCAACGGCCTGACGAGAAGTTCATCACGCGTGCCGATCTGGGCGATGGTGATCTGGCCGTTGGCATAACCTGCGGCGACGAGTTTTTTCTCCGGATGCGCCGCTATCGTTTCGAGCAGCACGAGCCCGGCGCGACCCGTCTCCAGCGCGCCCGAAGTTTCTCCATCGAACGGCGGCGCCGCCATCGACCAGCCGGCGATGCGGAATGCGCCCGACGCGAACAGGGCATTTGCCGGTGAACTCCAGCACACCCTTCTTACAGGCGATGGAAATCCCGCGACAATGCCGTTGCGGCCGTCGGCCATGCCGACCAGAGCGAAGCCTGCTGTTTCGAGCCCGCAGGCCAGCCAAGAGCCGTCGTTGCTCCAGCGGATCGAAACCGGGGGCGCTGAAAGGGGCGTGTGGCGCATCGGCGCGGCGTTGCCTTCGGTCGACCAGATCGACAGCCCGTTACCGGAACCGCAGGCCAGATGCTGCCCGTCCGGCGAAAAGGAGAGTGCACCTGTGGGCGACGCCTCGCCGTGTTCCAGTTTCACGGCATCGTTGTGACCGCGCGACAGGTAGATATCCTGCGCATTGGTGACGGCTGTCACACCCGCGCGGGCGCTATGTTCGATGGCCATGATCGGACCGTCGATCTTGAATAGGATCTCAGCGATTTCGCCGCCGGCCGTCAGATGCTGCACTTCGCCCGCAGCCGTGCCGACCAGGAACCCGGAGCCCAGATAGGCGGTCAGCGGCACATCGCCGTCGGCCAGTGCCGCAGTGGCGATCAACGGCACCGTCGGCTTTTCGCGCGGGCGGATCGTCGTCTGACCGAGATCGCTGCTCACCCTGATCCGCGATTCCGGCGGTTCCTGGTCTGCCACCGTGGCGATGGCGACGGTTCCGTCCACGGATGTGAAGGCGACAGTCGAGCCATCTACGCTGAAGCGCAGATCGGAGACGGCCGATGGACGCAGCCAGCTTCGGGCCAGCAGATCGAACAAGGTCAGATTTTGCATCGCCTGCTGGTTCATGGCCATTCCCTTTGTCAGTCTGTAACCGTCGCCGCGAGCCTGCGATCTACATCCTCGACGTCGCTCTCGGCAGCAATGATGCGTTCCTCGCACGCCGCGCATTCTTGCATGATCGCCTCGGCGCTCTCTTGTGCCCCATGCAAATCCTGCACCAGTTGCTCGCTGGTGCCGTTCCTGCCGATTTCGAGTTCCAGGCGCAGCACATCCATATCGATACCGGCGCGCTTCTGGTTGAGCCGCAGGGCCTCGGCGGTGAGTGCGGATACATTGGCGACGAGAGCCAGCCGTCGGATCAGCAGCGCTTCACGCGCGGCAGCTTGATCCTTCATCGAGACCTCCTCTTACTTCTTCCCGGGCACCGGCCCGTCCGGCTTTTCGAAAGCCGTCAGCAGACCGGGCAAGCCGTCAGCCTGTGACTGGAACTGTTTTTCAGCCGTTTCGATGTGGCTCTTGAGCTGGTCCCAAATGTCGACGCGGATCATCGATGTGGTGTCGCCGGTGAGCCGCTCGATTTCATCGACGCGGAACTGGCGCGACAGCGAAACACCGGAAAACACGAAGTCGCGCAGCAGGATCGCATGGCTCTCGATGAACAGATGGATCATCGGATGCGTTTCCGTGGTGACGCCGCCGGCGGCAAGCTCGGCCCGGATGAAGTCCTGAAAGTGGCTTTGAAGGCGGTGCTGACTCTCGCCCATGAAACGCATGACAAAAACCAGGTCGCGCGGCATCAGCCTGACAAGATCGCCGGTGACGCCGTCGGCCTGATCCGACATGGGCGAGGGCGGCCCTCGGCTGTCCTTATCGTTCGGCATGATTTCTCTTTCTTGCGCAGCGACGCCTCAGGGCTTCGACTTCAAATAGTAGAGAAACACGCTGAATTGAATAGATGATATATAATTTCAATTATATTGCACTTGCTAAGTAATATATCGCATATGCGAAAAGCCTTTGACAGTTACAACCGTAATATACAAATGTAAAATAACGTTACAGTTGACCAAATTATTGTTCGCAAAAGAGTTGCGAATTCATCGCGGGTGTTCGGGCTGCGGCGCGATTTGAAACTGGCACGGCCTTTGCTTTACCATTTTGCATAAGAAGCCCACCGCGTTTTACGCGGTGCCAAAAGAACGAAGGAACGGAGGGAGCAGGGGTAAAGACTATCCGCTTCGATACGCCCGCAGCAATGTGCGGCGCCCGGCGGACCTCCTGCAAAACGCCTCGAATACCTTTGCCGCGATCCACTTGAATGGCCGGACGCAAGTCGTGCCTGAAGGCGCGATCCATTGTCATGCCGCTCGCACTTTCACTGGCGGTGCCGTGCACCGCTTCATGCCGGGGTCGATAGGCCCGCGGCTTAAACCTGGTGGAGGCTTATGACTATGACGTCTCTGACGCTCAACAAGATTACCTCGCAGCGCGGAATCTCCGTTGGCGAGGCAACCAAGAAGATTTCCGATCTCGGTTGGAACCCTTCTTACGTCCAGGAAGCGATGACGTTTCCGACGGACTACAAGATCAACAAGACACCGCGCGATCCGATGAAGCAGGTTCTGCGGTCCTATTTCCCGATGCAGGAAGAAAAGGACAACCGTGTCTACGGCGCGCTCGATGCGGCGTTGCGCGGCGACATGTTCCGCAACGTGGAACCGCGCTGGGTCGAGTGGATGAAACTCTTCCTGGCCATCATTCCCTTCCCGGAAATTTCCGCGGCCCGCTCGATGGCGATGGTCGCGCGTATCGCACCCGGCGAAGAGCTGCGTACCGGCTTCACCATGCAGATGATCGACGAGTTCCGGCATTCGACGATCCAGATGAACCTGAAGAAATGGTACATGGAGAACTACATCGATCCGGCCGGCTTCGACATCACCGAGGAAGCCTTCGGAAAGTGCTACGCCACGACCATCGGCCGCCAGTTCGCGGAGGGGTTCATCACCGGCGACACGATGACCGCCGCCTGCATGTACCTGACCGTGGTGGCCGAGACGGCCTTCACCAACACGCTGTTCGTCGCGATGCCTTCGGAAGCTGCCCGCAACGGCGACTATGCGCTGCCGACGGTCTTCCTGTCGGTGCAGTCTGACGAAAGCCGGCATATCGGCAACGGCCACTCGCTGCTAATGGCTGCACTCAAGGAGCCTGAGAACCACCTGCTGCTCGAGCGCGACCTGCGTTATGCCTTCTGGCAGAACCATGCGATCGTCGATGCCGCCATCGGCACCTTCATCGAATACGGCACCACAAACCGCGACAAGAACAAGGAGTCCTACGCGGAAATGTGGCACCGCTGGATCTATGAGGACTACTATCGCACCTACATGCTGCCGCTCGAGAAGTACGGCATCAAGGTCCATCATGACGACGTCCAGGCAGCCTGGGAACGCATCACCAAGAAGAACTACGTCCACAAGGTCGGGCAGTTCTTCGCGGTCGGCTGGCCGGTCAATTTCTGGCGCATCGAAGCCCAGACCGACAAGGACTTTGAGTGGTTCGAGCACAAGTATCCGGGCTGGTATGCCGAATTCGGCGATTTCTGGAAATGGTACGCCAAGCTCAGCCACAAGGGCGAGAAGGTGCTGCTGTTCAACAGCGACGTGGGCTATGTCTATCCGCACCGCTGCTGGTCCTGCCTCGTTCCCTGCCTGATCCGCGAGGACATGGTGGTCGGCGAGATCGACGGCCAGCTTCACACCTTCGCCCACGAACTCGACAAGTGGACCGCCACAGTGGCCTTCGCTGACGAGTACGAGGGCCGTCCGACGCCCGCGATGGGCCGCTTCAGCGGCAAGCGCGAGTGGGAGACGCTCTATGACGGCTGGGATCTGGCGGATGCGATCAAGGACCTGAACTTCGTCCGTTCCGACGGCAAGACGCTGGTTCCGCAGCCGCATCTGCGCTTCGACGACAAGGAGATGTGGACGCTCGACGACGTGCGCGGCAACACGCTGGGTTCGCCGCTCAACGCGCTTCGTGCCATGTCGCCGGAGGACCGCGAGAAGCATCTGGCTGAATACCGGGCCGGCTTCACGATCAACCCCTGCAACTGATCAGACAGAGGGGGCGGGCCTCACCGCCCCCTTCCTTTCACTGGAGGTCCGTATGTCGGAAACCCACACGGTCAGGCTTAGCCCGGTCAACGTCGAATTCGACGTCGAACATGGCGAAACGGTGCTTAACGCCGCGTTCCGCCAGGGCATCGCCCTGCCGCATGGCTGCAAGGAAGGGCAATGCTCGGCCTGCAAAAGCGTGTTGCTCGATGGCGAAGTCGACATGCTGAAATACTCTACCTTCGCGCTGAACGACATGGAGAAGGAGAGCGGGCACATACTCTTGTGCCGCTGCATCGCCTACTCCGACCTGGAAGTCGAGCTTCTCAACTATGACGAGGAGATCTTGGCGAAAGCGATCGCCGTGAAGACCTACAAGGGCCGGATTGCTCGCATTGAGCATCTCACCCACGACATTCGCGGTATCGAAATCGAACTCGGGTCCCCAATGAAGTTCTGGGCGGGGCAATATGTCGACATCACGGTTACAACGCAAAAAGGGGAGACGATTACGCGCTCGTTCTCCATGGCAAATACGCCGGACCAAACCCAAAAACTTTCCTTCATCATCAAAAAATACCCTGAGGGAAAATTCTCCGGCGAACTCGACTCCGGAGGAATCGAGGCCGGTGCCGAAGTCACCGTCGTCGGACCCTACGGAACCTGCTTCCGCCGGGATGAACGGCAAGGACCTTTGATCCTGGTCGGTGCCGGATCCGGCATGTCGCCAATCTGGTCGATCCTCAACGACCATCTGAAAAGCGGTGAAAAGCGACCCGTCTATTTCTTCTACGGCGCCCGGACCCGCAACGACCTGTTCTATCTCGAGAGGATCGCCGAACTCGTCGGCCAGAATTCGGATGTCACCTTCATCCCCGTGCTGTCGCACGCGGCTGACGACACCGAATGGCAAGGCGAGCGCGGCTTCGTCCACCAGAGCGTCGATGCCACGCTCAAGCAACTGGCGGTCGACGGGCAGGGCGATGTCCATGCCTGTGGCCCGCCTCCCATGATCGACGCGCTTCAGCCGGTCCTGTTCATGAACGGGTTTGAGACGGAGCGGATCTTCTTCGACAAGTTCACCACATCGGCAGGTGCAACGCCGGCTCATTGAGGGCTGCCCGCGCAACCGCAACCAAACTGCAACAAGGGAGTGAAGACTATGCCTGCAACCTCGAGTTCAGTCGGATCCGGAGCCGCCGGCGCGGCGATTTTCGCCGACTCCGACAGCCGGAAATACCGGTACTTCGATCCGAAAGGCCAGCGTGCCACGCATTATGAGGACATGACGGTCGATGTTCAGCCCGATCCGGAGCGTTATCTGATCCAGAACTGGATCATCTCCTTTGCTGACGGCAACGGCGCTTATGTCAAACAAAACACCGCCGCTCAAAGCTCCGACTGGCACGCCTTCCGCGCGCCCGATCAGGAATGGGAACGCACGCACTATCAGCGCCAGTCGAAGATCGAGACGATGGTGCAGAGCGTCATCAACAACGCCCGCAAGTCGGGTACGCCCAAGACCTTCGACCAGGCCTGGGTCAAGATACTGCAGACGCAGCTCGGCGCCTGGAAACATGCGGAATTCGGGCTCGGCACCTCGCTGATGCAGGCGCAGCGCTACGGCTACACCCAGATGATCAACAACGCGACGCTGACCAATTCGTCCTACAAGCTGCGGCTTGCCCAGGACATCACGCTCTACCTTGCCGAGATCGGCATGGACCTGCCCGGCTGGGACGACGAACTCGGCAAGAAGGCCTGGCTCGAGGACAAGAACTGGCAGGGCACGCGCGAAGCCGTGGAGACCATCATGGGCGCGACCGACTATCTCGAGCAGTATTTCGCCATCAACATCGTCTTCGAGCCTCTGGTTGGCGAAGTGTTCCGCTCAGGCTTCCTGATGCAGATCGCGGCCGCCAACCACGACTTCATCACGCCGGCGGTGATTTCGGCAGCCGAAGCCGACTACGAGCGCAACCTCGCCAACACGATCGACCTCATGCACATCCTCGCCAATGACGAGAAGCATGGAGCGGCCAACCGCAAGCTTTTCCAGGGCTGGGTCAAGAAGCACGGCGCGCTCGCCGACAAGGCAGCCACCGGCCTGCAGCCGATCTGGTCTATGCCGCATTCCAAGCCGGTTGCGTTCGCGGATGTCCGCGCCAAATCCGAGGAACGGATTGGCCAGATCCTCGGCGAACTCGGCCTCAAGCGCTGACACAGGAGAAATTGTCATGTCACTAGCAGCACGCGACGCAACCCATTCCAACATCTTCAAGGCGATGAAGGACATCACCTTCGAACAGACGATTTCGCACCAGTGCGGCGTCACCATGAACGACTCCGTCGAGGCCAGGGCAATCGCCGAATTCATGGGTCAGAAACCCGGTGTGACGATCACCTATCAGCCGGCGCTGATCCGCATCGACGGCACCGGCAAGCTGATCTTCGAGATGGACGCGATCAGCGAATATCTCGGGCGCGAGATGACGGCGGAAACCTTCGAGGTCAACACCTCCACCCACTACGGGCGGATGGTGCGCGTCGACGACAACACCGTGATCCTGTTCGGCGATATGGGCGAGATGTTCGAATACATCGAATAGCCGCCAAAAAAAATCGGGCGCGCCGCTGACCTGTGGCGCGCCGCATCGATCAATCCGATTGTTGCGGAGGAAACAATGTACAGAACACCGGAAGGCAAGGATATTTTCGTGGTCGACGGCCACACTCATTTCTGGGACGGCAGCCCGGAGAACCAGAAAAATATCCACGGCAAGCAGTTCGTCGAGTGCTTCTACGCCTACCACACTGCGCTCAGCCCCAAGGAGCAGCTTTGGGAGAAGAGCAAGTTCGAAAAATACAGCGCCGACGATCTTTATCGCGACCTGTTCATCGACGGACCGGACGACGTTGCAATCATTCAGTCGACCTATCTGAAGGACTTCTACAAGAACGGCTTTAACACGATCGAGCGCAACGCAGAGGTGGCCAAGCGCTATCCGGAACGCTTCATCGTCAACGGTTCCTTCGATCCGCGCGACGGCGAAAAGGCGCTGGAATACATCCACTACATGAAGGAAACCTACGACATCAAGGGCGTGAAAATGTACACGGCCGAATGGAACGGGGATTCCAAGGGCTGGAAACTCAACGACCCCAGAGCCTACAAATGCTTCGAACTCTGCGAGAAGCTCGGTATCAAGAACGTCCACGTTCACAAGGGTCCGACGATCATCCCGCTGAACAAGGACGCGTTCGATGTCCATGACGTCGACTATGCGGCAACGGATTTCCAGAACCTCAACTGGATCGTCGAACATTGCGGCCTGCCGCGCCTCGATGATTTCTGCTGGATCGCCGTCCAGGAAACGAATGTCTATGCCGGGCTGGCTGTCGCTTTGCCCTTCATCCATTCGCGCCCGCGCTATTTCGCCGAAGTCCTGGCGGAACTGCTGTTCTGGTGCGGCCCGGACAAGATCCTGTTCGGCTCCGACTATGCGATCTGGACGCCACGCTGGCTGGTCGAGCGGCTGTGGGCCATGGAACTGCCGGACGATATCGCCCGCGAACGCGGCGTCGAACTGACGGCGGAGATCAAGGAGAAGATCCTCGGCCTGAATGCCGCGCGCCTCTACGACATCGACATCGAAGCCAAGAAGAAGGCGCTCGCCAGTTCGCCCTTCAGCATCGCGGCGGAGTAGGGCGATGACTACCGCCAGTGTTTCCGGCAGCCGCGAGAGGGAACTCTGGCGGCGCCTCGGCGAGGTCAACGATCCCGAACTCGACGAACCCGTCACCGAGATGGGTTTCGTCGAGCGCGCCAAAGTGGCGAGCAACGGCAGCGTGGAAGTCGATTTCCGCCTTCCAACCTACTGGTGCTCGCCCAACTTCGCCTTTCTGATGCTGGACGGCGTGCGCAAGGTGCTCGACCGGCTATCCTGGTCGCCTGTCTATCGGGTCACGCTTCACGACCACATGTTCGCCGAAGAGGTGAATAGCGGCATGGAAGCCGGCAAATCCTTCGGCGACATATTTGGTGAGCTGGCCGGCGACCTCGATCTTGGCACCTTGCGCGAAACGTTCGCGATGAAGGCGTTCAAGCGGCGGCAGGAAGCGGTGCTGCTCAGCCTGAGACAGTGTGGTCTGCCGGATCAGGAAATTCTCGGCATGGATCTGGTTGCCTATGACCGCGCCCGATTCCGAATGGAAGAAGCAGCCAAGCAGAAGGCGAGATACCGGGCAGCGCTCTTGGAGCGTTTCCCCGTGCGGCGTGTCGAAGATCCTGTTTTCCTGACGTGGGAGGGACAAAAAATCCCGGTTTCGGCCATGGCCGCGCATCTCGCCGAACTGCGCGGCGTGCGCATCAACATGGAGTTCAACGGCGCTCTTTGCCGTGGGCTCAAGCACACGAGATACAAGGAATTGGATGTGGTCGATGGTGAACCGACGCTGGTCGATTTCATCATGGACCGGGTGCCGGTCGAGCCCGCCCCAAATATCTGAACTGCGCTGAAACAACGGCCTCCCTGGCACGAGGCCCCTAACCAACAACCCGCCCGTAAGGCGGAAGGAGGAATCATGCCCAAAATTATGCTTCACAATTCCGAGGCCCGTCGTGCGCTTGCCCGTGGTGTCTTCCGGCTGGCAGCCGCCGTCGAGCCGACGCTCGGTCCCAAAGGCATGAACGCCATGATCGACCGGCCGATCGGCACACCCATAGTGACCCGCGACGGCGTCAGCATCGCCTCCGAGATCGAACTGCACGACCGCTTCGAGAATATGGGCGCGCAGGTGGTCCGTGAGGTGTCGATGCAGACCAACGAGGTTGCCGGCGATGGCACGACGACGGCCATCGTGCTGGCCAACGCACTCATACAGGGCGGCATCGAGGCAAATGAACACGGCGCCAAATCGGTCGATCTCTGCAAGGGGATAGATATTGCCGTGGCTGCGGTGGTGGCCGCGCTCAAGGGCTCGGCCAAGCCGGCCAAGGGCAACGGCATCCTCGCCTCGGTCGCCAACATTGCCGCGACCAACACGAAGCTCGGTGCGCTGGTGGCGGAAGCGCATGAGCGGGTGGGTGCCGAAGGCGTCATCACCACCGACTTCAGCGTGACCACAGAGACCACGCTGGACGTGGTCGAAGGCATGTCCTTCGAACGCGGCTATCTCTCGCATCACATGGTGACTGACCAGGAGAAGATGGAGGCTGTTCTTGAGCGGCCTTACATCCTTATGACCGACCTCAAGATCAAGGAGCCCGAACAGCTTGAAGCGGTGCGCCGCATTGCCGATCAGGATGGACGGCCACTGCTGATCGTGTCCGAGGAAATGTCGCCTGAGGTGGTAGTGACGCTGCTCGGCAAGCAGGGCCCGGGAAAGTACCTCGTCGTGCATCCGCCGGAATACGGCCATTGGCGCAAGGCGATGATGGAGGACCTGGCGATCATCACCGGCGGCAAGGTGATCGCGCGCGATCTCGGCGGCCGGCTCGAGGACATTACAGTCGAGGATCTGGGAACGGCTGATCGGGTCAAGACGAGTTCGTCGTATACCTCGATCATTCGCGGCGGCGGTGACCATGACGCGATCGCATCGCGCCGCGCCCAGGTGCAGCGGCAGTATGAAGCCTCACCGCCGAACATCGATCAGGACAAGCTGCGCGAACGTCTGGCCAAGCTCTCCGGCGGCACCGCGATCCTTTATGCCGGGGGCGTGACGCCGGTGGAGCAGAAGCGGACCATTCAGCTTATCGAGGATTCGCTGAATGCCGTGCGCGCCGCTTCCGAAGAGGGTGTGGTCGCGGGTGGCGGCTCCGCACTTGCCCAGATCGCGCCGCTGCTCGACAAGGTGGCGGCCGGTGTCGAAGGCGATGTCGCCGAAGGCGTGCGCCTGGTGAAATCGGTGCTCTCGCGGCCGCTCTGGCGCATTGCGGTCAACGCCGGTGCCGATCCCGACGCGGTCGTGGCCGAGGTCACCCGCGTCAATGGCGGCTATGGCTACAACGCTTCCAACGGCAGCTACCAGAACATGTTCGAAGCGGGGATCATCGATCCTGTTCGCGTCACCTACACCGCGCTCGCCAATGCGGCTTCGGTGGCAACGCTGATCCTGACCACCGAAACGCTCATCGGCGATCTCGCCGAGGACGAAGATCCGACCGCCGGCCCTGCGCGCGGCGGTGGTTCGGAAAAGCTCGGCCGCGCCTGAAGCGGCAAATCCACGGGAACGATTTCGACGTTGAAAGGATACGACGATGAAAGCTGCCAGACTTTACGAATACGATCCGCACATGAACGTCCAGCTCAAGATCGAGGAGGTCACAGCACCCACGATCACGGCTCCGGACGAGGTGATAGTGCGGGTGGGGGCTGCCGGTCTCTGCCGCACCGACCTCCATATCATCGAAGGCATCTGGAAACCGACAATGGACCCGGAAGGCACGCTCCTGCCTTACATCATGGGCCATGAGAATGCCGGCTGGGTCGAGGAAGTCGGCGGCGGCGTCCGGTCGGTAAAGCGTGGTGACGCGGTGATCTGCCACCCGTTCCGCTCCTGCGGCATCTGTCTCAACTGTCGTCACGGCGAAGACATGTATTGCGACAACGGGCAATTTCCGGGCCTCGGCATGAACGGTGGTTTCGCCGAATACTTCATCACCAGCGAACGCTCGCTGATCAAGCTCAACCCCAACATCACGCCGATCGAGGTCGCGCCGCTGGCCGATGCCGGCATAACCGCCTACCGTGCCGCCAAGCGCGCCGCGAAACTGCTGCGGCCCGGCAGTTATTGCGTCCTGCTCGGCATTGGCGGGCTCGGCCACATCGCGCTGCAATCGCTGCATGCGATCTCGGGTTGCCGCATCATTGCAGTCGATCGCGAGCCGGCCGCGCAGCTGCTGGCCAAGGACCTTGGCGCGGATTTTGTTCTCGATGGAGGCCCGAATATCGTTGAAGAAGTCAGCCAGATCACCGGCGGCGGCGCGCATGTGGTGATCGATTTCGTTGGTGAACTGGGCGTCGAGAACATCTGCTGGAAGATGGTGCGCAAGGGCGGGCAACTGTTCGTCGTCGGCTATGGCGGCAACATCAATGTGCCGACCGCGCACCTCGTCATCGAGGAAATCAATATCGGTGGCAGCCTTGTCGGCAATTTTACCGAGCTGGTCGAGTTGATGGAGCTGAACGCCGACGGCAAGGTGAAGATGCACTACACCGAATACAATCTCGCCAGCATCAACACCGCACTCGACGATTTCAAGAACCGGCGGTTCACGGGCCGTGGCGTCATCGTGCCGTAAGGCCAGCCCGATCGCGGAGTCCGGTTGCCAGATCTATCGGCCACAATTCCCCAACTCCACGGTGCAATGCCGTGGGGTTCTTTTTGTGCTGACTCAGACGAAGCCGCGGCGGATGCCGTACTGGTCGAGCTTGCGATAAAGCGTCGGCCGCGAAATGCCGAGCCTGCGCGCAACACGGCTGAGATTGCCACCCTCCGCTGCCAGCGCGTTCTTCATCGCCTGGCGCTCTGCGTCAACGAGTGTGCTGCCGAGCTGCTCGGTCCCGGTGGTTGGATGATCGGCAGGCATGTTGGTGCGCTCAGGAACGGGCGTCGTGATTTCCTTGGGGAGGTCCCGGAGCCCAACGTTTCGGCCCCGCGCCAGCACATGCAGCCTTTCGATGAGGTTCTTCAGTTCGCGCACATTGCCCGGCCAACGATAGGCGAGCAGGGCATCGAGCGCATCGTGCGAGAATTCCAGCGGGTCTTCGCCTGCTGCAGCCGCGATCTGCCGGTTGAAATGCTCGGTCAGCAACAGCACGTCCTCGCCCCGGTCTCGCAACGGCGGGACATGGATAGAGACAGCACCGATGCGGTAGTAGAGGTCGCTGCGGAAGCGTCCGGCCGCGACTTCCTGTTTCAGGTCGCGGTTTGTCGAGGCGATGAGGCGGACGTCCACCGGGCGGCCCCTTGCGTCGCCGATGCGATGGACCACGCGCTCTTCCAGAATGCGCAGCAGGAACGGCTGAATCTCGAGCGGCAGCTCACCGATCTCATCGAGGCTGAGCACGCCGCCATTGGCAAGTTCGAAGACACCCGGCTTGCCTTCGCGTGAAGCACCGGTAAAGGCGCCGGCCACGTGACCGAACAACTCGCTTCCGAACAGCTCCTTGGTGATCGCTCCGCAATTTATCGCGATGAAAGGGTCGTTCGAAGTGCGCCGGCTGCCGGCATGAACGAGCCGCGCAAACAGCTCCTTGCCTACACCCGTTTCGCCCTCGATCAACAACGATGTGACGCCGCTCGACCGCGCAACGCGAGAAGCGATATCGACGGCTGCCAGCAGCTCTTCGCTTTCGCCGACGATCTTCGTCGTGGCCGCTTGCAGGTGCCTGTTCACCTCCCTGTCTATGACGGCTACGGTTGAGATGGCCGGTCCCGAGGGGAAGACAAGGGCTGCGCCGCGGAGATTTCCGTCCAGCTTCAGCGGCGTGATGTGGCAGGATCGCAGATGCGGCGGCAGCGCCTTGGCGAGCTCGTCTTCGGAGCCGCTCGGCGGCAGGTTCATGAGCCAGCGGCCGCGACCCGGTTCCATCGGGCCATCCCGCATTTCGGTTGTCTCGCCATCGGGCACGTTGTTGCAGAAGATCGCTCGTCCCCGGTGATCCATGATCACCAATCCGTCTTTGCTGCGATAGCTGGGGGCTGATGAAATGAAGGCTTCGAGCAGGCGAGTGCGTTGTTCCTGCTGTTGTTCGGCGAGCGCCTTTTCGATCTGCCTTGCCGTCGCGGCGACGAGCGCGGTGTTGTGCGGGCGGAAGATCGGCGAATAGCCCGACAGGTCGACAACGCCGATGATCTTTCCATCCAGCGGATCACGGATCGGCGCGCCGGCGCAGGTCCAGGATTTGATGCCAGCGCAGAAATGTTCGGCTGCATGCACGAAAATCGGCTTGCCCGTCCAGAGCGCGGTGCCGATGCCGTTGGTACCGACGGCGTCCTCGTTCCATTTGCCGCCGATGCCAAGATGAATATCCATGCCGTCATGGAGGGTTTTCTTGTCGCCGATGGCGTCGATCAGCACACCGTCGCTGTCAGCGAGGACCAGCATTGCGCCCGTCCCGTCGAGCAATTGTCCGAGCGACGCGAATGATCGCTGCGCTGCCGAAAGCAGTTCGGCGTTTGTGCGGGTCAGATATTCGATCTCGTCGCGGTCACTGCTTAACGGCGCTTCTATGCTCTGGGCGTTGATGCCGCCGGTGGCGCTGCGATACCAGGATTCATGGATCAGGGAGCGGACGTGAACCGGATCGCGGGCGCATTTTGGCTCGTCGGCCAGAAAATTTTCCCAGGCGCGCATCGTGGCACGCTCGTCATAGTCCGCGTCGTTCAGAGCCAACTGGCCGGTGCCAATCGATGTACGGGCCGGAAGGGTATCGGTCTTGATCTGGTTGGGGCCGCTCGCGTGTTTCATTCAGTCATCACAGAACCTTTGAGGTATGCCATTTCTGTATGCTGTCGGATTGGGCGTGCAGAAGGACGACCAAATGTGCGATCGTCAATCGATGCCGAGTTTCGCGCCGATGTCGGCGGCAAGCTGCTCTTCGGTGTAAGCCGCGGTCAGGCGGGATCCGTCCATGCCGGCGAGCGCTTCGGCGACGGTTGCGTCGACCGGCGAGAAAAATCCATTCTGCTTCGTTGCCATGACGAAGACATGGTCCCCATCACGGTTGCGGATATCGCCGATATGATGAAGTTGGCGTCCCGTGTTCTGATCTTTCGAGATCACACGGCCGTTCAAGGTGACGTGGATGGACGGCATGGCTTCAGCCGCAGGTGCCGATCCTCCGCCGACATGGATGATCAGGCCTTCGGCCTTCGGTTCCTGGCGTGGTTTCCTTGATGCCGAGTAACCGCCGCCGCTGATCTGGTCGGCAAGCTTGACGATGGTCGAACGGTTCTGCTCGATCAGTCGCTTGACCTGAACATCCTCGCGTCGCGGGCCGTCCCGCTTGGAGATGATCTCGACCATGAATCCTCCCAGATTCGCTCGGCAGTGACCTTGGTGCGGCTCAATTTCTTACTTTGAGTGAACTCTACACCGCCTCGGTGAACTTCGCCATTTATATCAGATAGCGTCAAAATTCGTGGCGTAGGTAGCAGGTGGCTGCTACACGGAATTTCGTGCGGCTCTGTCGCGGACCGGAGAGAGCGCCGGCTCGCATGTCTCCACGATTCGGGACCACCCGACTAACCTATGTAACTGCTCAAACGCACGCTCAGCCTTGGATGCCAGAGACAAGAGCGGCAGCGGCTGAAATGGCGTCCTGCTGCCATGGCCGCAGGTCTTGCCCGCGATAATTCTGGAAGACCGGCAGGAAGGGGTCGTCGATATGGGTCTTGATGCCGGACAGCTGCTCCATGACGGCGAGGCCGCAATAGGGCACGTAGGCTGCGGAATAGCCGCCTTCGTGTGACATCACGAGACGTCCGCCGCACAGTTCGTCCGCCGTTTCCATCAGCATGCGTGTCATCTCGCGATAGGTATCGCTGTGCAGCATCATGCGGCCGAGCGGATCGGCGCCCGACCCGTCGAAACCGGAGGGCACGACGATGAGGTCCGGTTTGTAGGCTTTCAGCGCCGGCAACACCACCTGTTCAAACGCTGCAACATAGGCGCCATGGCCGCAGCCGGCCGGTAGAGGGATGTTGAGATTGTAGCCGTAGCCGGCATCAGCACCCCGTTCCTCGCGGTCGCCGCTGTCGTGCGGATAGAGCCGTTCCTGGTGCAGTGAGATGGTCAGAACGCTGGGGTCCATCCAGAAGGCGGCCTGCGTGCCGTTGCCGTGGTGCACGTCCCAGTCGACTGTCGCGACACGCTCGAAGCCATGCTTCTTGCGGTTCTTCAGGATCGCCACCGGGACGTTGCCGAAGAGGCAGAAGCCCATGCCCTTGTCGCTTTCGGCATGATGGCCCGGCGGGCGCACGAGCGCATAGCCGTTATCGATCTCGCCGGAGAGAACCTCGTCCATCAGCGCCGAGGTGCCGCCGGCGGCAAGGCAGGCGATCTCGTAGCTGCCGCGGCCGAAGGGCGTGAGATAACTCGCATCGCCGCCGCGATCATCGCTCAGCGCCTTGATGCGGCGGATGTAGTCGCGCGTGTGGAAGAGGGCGAGATCGTCCTCGTCCACGGGGATGGACTTGACGCTGACAAGCTGCTCCGTGAGGCCGGAGACCTCCATGAGATTGCGGAAGCGCCGTTTGGTCTCGGCGTTTTCCGCATGCTCTCCGGGCTCAACGGTAAGCCCCGCCGGAAAGAACTGCGCGGCGGCACCCGTATCGTGCCATAGATAGAGCTCGTGGAAGTTCCAGCCCGTTTTCATTGTCTGCTCCATATCAATATCAATTGCCGCCGGCGAGGATCATCCGGGCCGCGCGCTCGGCAACCATGATCGTCGGTGCGTTGAGGTTGCCGGAAACCATTTTCGGGATGACGGATGCGTCGGCGACACGGATGCCTTCGAGGCCGTGGACCTTCAGCGTCGCGGGATCGGTGACGGCCATCGCGTCGTTGCCCATGCGGCAGCTCGACGACGGGTGGTAGAGCGTCGTCATATGGCCACGGACATAATTGGCGATCTCGTCGTCCGTCCTGCACTCTGCGCTGGGGCTTACTTCATAGTCGACGAGCTCCCGGATCGGCGACTGGTCCATGATGCGGCGGTTGATCTTGATGCCTTCCACCATGGTGGCGAGGTCGAGGCCTTCCGGATCGCTGACGAAATATTTCGGGTCGATCGACGGATATTCGATCGGGTTCGCCGAGCGCAATTTGATCTCGCCGCGGCTGTTTGGCCGCTGGAGAGTGGAATGCGTCGTGATGCCCGACTGGCCACCGAGAAAGCGGGCGTAGTCGCGATGCGGGCTGATTGCGCCGTAGAGCTGGAGGTCGGGCTCGATGCCGGGGCGGCTGCACACATGGCCGCCGGACGCGACCCAGGGCGAGGTGCGGATCCCAGTGCGCCGGTCGCGCCATTCCGTAAAACTGTCGGCGATAATCTCATCCGTCCAGGCGCCGATGCCGAGCGCTTCCTTCGTGTAGAAGGTGATCGGGATGTTGAGGTGGTCCTGCAAATCCTTGCCGACGCCCGGAAGGTCGTGAACGGGATTGACGCCGACGGCCTTCAGCTCGTCGGCAGGGCCGATGCCCGATAGCATGAGGAGCTGGCACGACCCGATGGCGCCGGAGGAGAGAACGACCTCATTGTCCGCATAAGCCGTTTCCGGCACGCCGTCGACGAGATACCTGACGCCCTTGACGCGGCCGTTCTCGACGATGAGCCCGGTGACGAGCACGCCGGGCTTCATCGTCAGGTTGGGGCGTTCCAGTGCCGGGCGCAGATAGGCCTTCCCCGTGCCCCAGCGTTCTCCGTTTTTGATGGTGAACTGAAAGAGGCCGACGCCTTCCTGCGTCTCGCCATTGTAGTCGGGATTGTGGGGATAGCCTGCGGCTTCCGCCGCCTCGATCCACATCCGCTCGTACTTATCGACGTAGGGCACGTTGCCGATGTGCAGCGGGCCGTCATTGCCGTGATAGGGACTGTCCTTGATATCGGCATTGGCTTCCGACTGGAGGAAGACAGGAAAGACGTCTTTCCAGCCCCACCCGGCGCACCCCATCGCTTCCCATGCTTCATAGTCGGAGGCTAGGCCGCGAATATAGATCATCGCGTTGAGGGCGCCCGAGCCGCCGATCATCTTGCCGCGCGGCCAGAAGATGCGGCGCCCCCGGCAGCCGGCCTGCGGCTCCGTGTAATAGCCCCAGTCCGAGCCCGTGTTGAACATGGTCACCCAGTCGGACGGGATGTCGGAGGCTATGGGTGCCGCCCGTCCCGCCTCGAGCACGAGGACCTTGCGGTCAGGGTCGGCACTCAGCCGGTTTGCGAGCACGCAGCCGGCCGAGCCGGCGCCGATGATGATCGTGTCGAACATAATACTCCTCACTCCCCGGCCGCGGCCCGATTTTCCTGAAGCTTGGTCTTGGGCCCCGCAGCATTGCGATGACGCAGCCAGCGCACGAGATCGCCGACCCGGCCGACGAGGCCCTTCGGCATGAGCAGAATCGACAACGCTATGATGAGACCGAGGCCGAGCGTGCGGAACTCGCCCATTTCGCGCATCAACTCATCCGCGCCGACCAGCACGATGGTGCCGACGAGCGGTCCCCAGAACGTGCCCACGCCGCCGACGACCGTGATCGCGATGATGAACATTAGCTGCGACATCGAAAGGATGCCCGGGCCGATGGCCTGGAAATGCGCTGCGTAGAAGCCGCCGGCAAGGCCGGTGAAGAAGGCCGAGATGCCGAACACCAGAAGCTGCGCCTGGAAGCGGTTGACGCCGCGCGCTACCGCATAGCCTGGATTGTCCTTCAATGCCTTGAAGGCGAGCCCGATTGGGCTTTTGACGATGACGTAGGTGACGATCATCGTAACTGTGAAGAGGGTGGCGATGATCGCGTAGTTGCCGACCAGCCATTGGCCTTTCAAAAGCGCCCTTGTGCCGAGCTCACCGAAGCGCGCGAAGCCGACCGCGCCGCCGGTGAACTGCCGGCATATCGAACCCACCATGGTGAAGCATTCGGTATCGGTGACGATCAGCAGATACATGGTCTGCGCGATCGCAAGGGTGAGCAGCGCGACGTAGACGCCAGTGAGACGAAGGCAGGCAAGCCCGACGACCAGAGAGAAGACGACGGTCGCAAGCGCGCCCGGCAGCAGTGCCGCCCAAACATTCCAGCCGAAGTAGAAGCAGATCATCGCGGTGACGTAGCCGCCGAAAGCGAACATCGCCATCTGGGCAAGCGAGAAGACGCCGGCAAAGCCGAACAGCAGGTTCCACTGCGAGGCGATGGTGGCATAGAACAGCGCCAGCACGATCTGGCCGAGCACGTAGCGGCTGTCGACCATGAAGGGCAGCGCTATCGCCGCCGCGATCAGCAGCAGGCTGACGAGAAGGTCGAGACGGGCGGAACCGGAAATGCCTTTGGATCTTGAAATCTGAGTCATGGCGGCCTCACATACGACGGATCTGGACCCGGCCGAAGAGGCCAGCGGGCCGCCAGATCAGGACGGCGATGACGACGAAGAGCAGTGTCGGGAAACCCCAGCGCGCGCCCGCGACATACTGGACGAAGGCTTCGAACAGCGCGAGGCCGAAGGCGGCGGCCACCGCACCCGGCAGGTTGCCGAGACCGGCCACCACGCACATGATGAAGGCCTTCAGCATCGGGTCGTTGCCAAGCGGCGGCGACAGTTGGGTCATGGAACTCACCATCACGCCGCACACACCTGCGATGGCGCCCGACAGCACGAGCACCTGGAAATAGACGCGGTTGACGGCGACGCCCATCAGCTGCGCGGCTTCGCGGTTCTGCGCCGTCGCGCGGATGGCGCGGCCCATGCGCGTTCGGCCCAAAAGCAGCGCAATGACCGCCATCAGCACGATGACGACGAAGACGATCAGCATGTTCTGGTAGGGCAGGCTGAGCGGCCCGAGGACGAGCGATCCGGTTGCCGAGATCGGCTGCTTCAGCGGCTGGCCGCCATAGGTGAGCAGGATGGTGTTTTCGAGCGCGATGCCGATGCCGACGGTGGCGATCATCACATTGGATTCGAACGTCGCCTTGTCGTTCTTCAACAGGTTGCGCACGATCAGGATGTAGAGCAGTCCGCCGGCAATGGCGCCGACGACGATGGCGCCGAGGAACCCGACAAAGGCTGGCAGACCAAGGGCCGTGGAGAATGTATAGGCCGAATAGCCTCCGAGCGTCAGCATGGCAGCATGCGCCATGTTCAGCATGCCCATCGAGCCCCAGACGAGGGAGAGGCCGACGGTGGCGAGCGCATAGAGCGCGCCGGTCGTGAGGCCGGCGATGAGGATGGCGGTCAGGATGTCGAGCATGATCGTCAGCCTCCGAGATAGGTTGCGAGGAGCTCGTCACGGGCGAGAAGCTCGGCGGGCGGGCCGGACCACACGATCACGCCATCGTCGAGCAGGTGGAGGTGGTTCGCGAGATCGGCGACGCGGGCGGGGTTTTCCTCCACGAGTAGGATGGTCCGCCCGCTCCTCGAGAGTTCCGCGATGACGCCGTAGATCTGCTCGATGATGAGGGGGGCGAGCCCCAGCGAGGGTTCGTCGATGAGCAGGATCTGCCCGCCCATCATCAGGCCGCGCCCGATGCCGACCATGCGGCGCTCGCCGCCGGATAGCGACGAGGCAACCTGGTTGCGCCGGTCGGATAGCTTGGGGAGCAGCGTGAAGACTTCATCGAGCCGGCGGTCGATCTCTGCCTTCGATGGCGCGAGGTAAGCACCCATCAGCAGGTTTTCCAGCACGCTCATTTCCGGGAACAGCATGTCGCCTTGCGGCACATGGGCAATGCCGAGCGCGGCGATCGCGTGCGGCTTGGCGAGCGTCGGCCCGCCATTGATGCTGATCGTGCCGGAGGTCAGCGGCACGAGGCCGGAAATCGTCTTGAGCAGCGTCGACTTGCCATGCCCGTTGGGGCCGATCACGGTAATGAAATCGCCGGCTTCAATGTCGAAGGAGATGCCCTTGAGGACTTTCAGCTCACTGTAGCCGGAGACCACGTTGGCGAGCCTGAGAAGGGGCGGTTTGGCGGCATTGTTCATGCCTGCACCTCGCCTTCCGAGAAAAACGTCTTGAGGCGTTTGCGCGTGCCCTCGCCGAGATAGGTCTCGACGACGACCGCGTCTTCCGCAACCTCGTTCGGAAGCCCTTCGAAGATCTTCTTGCCGTGATGCATGATGAGGACGCGGCTGGAGAGTGCGAGCAGGAAGCGCATGACATGTTCGATGAGCACGACGGTGAGGCCGCCTGCCTTCAGCCGTTCTACGAGGCCGATGATATGGTCGATCTCGGTCGTGTTGAGACCGCCGACCGGTTCGTCGAGGAAGAGCAGCTTCGGCTTGGTGGCGATCGCGCCGGCAATCATCAGCAGCTTGCGGTCGAGCACCGGCAGTTGCGCCACCGTCGCATCCGCCTTGTCGGCAAGCCCGACGAAGGCGAGCGCCTCATCCGTCTGCTCGCGCACGTCCTTGCCAAGTTTCAGGCCGGGAATGGTACGGCGGCTGCGGCCGAAATAAGCGGCGATGTCGATATTCTCGCGCACCGTCAGGCTTTCAAAGGCTGCGTTGAGCTGGAAGGTGCGGGCGATGCCGTACTGGCATATCCGGTCCGCCCCGAGCCCGGAAATGTCGTGGCCGTCGAAGACGATCCGGCCTTCCGTAGCCGGCGTCACGCCCGTCACCACGTCGAAGAAGGTCGTCTTGCCGGCGCCGTTCGGGCCGCCGATGCCAACGATCTCGCCGGGGTTCACCGTCAGCGACATGCCGTCGACCGCCGAAAGCGAGCCGAAGCGCTTCACGACGTTTTCGCATTCCAGCAAGGGTGTCCTGCCGTTTTCCATGATCCGCTCCTTCCGTCGTCGGCATCGGCCGGTTGTTCAGGCCGATGCGCAGATCCAGCGTCCTGGTTGTCCGCCTACTTGATCCAGGGCGGCAGCAGGAACTCGTCGGTCGCATAGAGCACCGGGGCGATGAGCTTGGGATCGGTCTTGTAGTCCTGGTGCTGCAGGAACTGGTGCGGCATGCCGAGCGACGGGTCGGCGACCTGCGTCGGGTAGCAATAGGCCGACTGGCCCGCCGGGTCGGCGCGGTAGGTGCCGTTGACGCCGCGATAGACATTGCGCCGCATCACGGCGGCAACCTTGCCCACCTGCTCCTTGTTGAAGGGCTCGCCAGGACCGCCGGCGATCGCCGCAGCGGTAGCCCACATCCAGAGACCGTCATAGGTCTGTGAGCCGGTGATGTAGGCCGAATTCGGTCCGAATTTCGCGCGATAGGATTCGCGATACGGCTTCGAAAACTCGTCCGGCAGGCAGCCGACAACGGTCGAATATATGACGCCATTGATATTCTGGCCGCCGATCTCGCGGAAGGCGGGAAGCGACGGGCCGTACTGCATGTAGACGAGGCTGTTTGTCGGCTGCGCGAGGAACTGCACCATGAACTGGGCCAAATCCTGCGGCAGGAAGTGGGTGACGATAATCGCGGCCGGCGGGTCCTGGCGCAGCTTTGCGAGCGTTGGGCCCCATTGGTTCGTCGGGAAGGGCACGGTCTCGAACAGGCTCACTTCGAAGCCGAAATCCTTGGCTTGATCGCGGATCGCGTTGGCGATCACGATCGAATATTCGTTGGCCGAGGGAATGATGGCGATCTTCTTGTTCGGCGCGGTCCACTTGCCGCCTTCCGAAAGCGTCTTGAGGAAGTTGAGGCAGCCGGGGCCATACCAGAACTCCGGCGGATCGCCCTGGAAGGAGCCGTAGTACCGCTCCGGATCGGTCTTGAACTTCTCATTGTGTGAGATGAGCGTGTTGTAGTGCATCATGATGATGTCGTTGTCGGCAGCGACATCCATCTCGATCATGTTGGTGCCGAGGTTGTAGCCGTTGATGATCGCCGGCGTGTTGTAGCGATCGATCAGGCGCTGCATCGCCTGCGAAACCAGGTCGGCGCCTTGCTCCTTGGTGTCCTCGATGTGAAGCTCTATCTGTCGGCCGAGAATGCCGCCCGCGGCGTTGATTTCAGCTGCGGCCAGTTCGAGCCCGTTCTTGAATTCGATGCCGTCTGCAGCGGCGAACCCGGACATCGGCAGCGCCGCGCCGACATGGATGGTCTCGCCGCCCTGCGCCATGGCGGACTTGTTCATGTCTGCAAGGAGCATCCCGCCGGCTGCGCCGGCTCCCAGAGCTCCCTGAAGCATTGCACGTCTATTCATCATAACGGTTACCCCTTTTATGGTTGGTTGTTGTTCGTCATGCGTCGATCGGTGCTTACCTGGAGAAAATTACCTCCAGGCTGGCAGCTGCTGAAAGAACGCGGGCGTCATCGCCGCGCGCTCCAATGATCTGGAAGCCGATAGGAAGGCCCGCTGCGGTGAGGCCGCAGGGCACGACGCAGGCTGGTTGCTGGCTGAGGTTGATAGGGAAGGCGAACCCGGCCCATTCCGTCCAGCGGCCGAACGCGCTTTCTGCCGGAACCTCAAGCCCCGCATCGAACGCCGGCAGTGCCGTTCCGGGCGAAACGAGGAAATCGTATTCGGCGAGCAGGAGATCCATTGCCGCGCCGTATTCCCCTCGTCTTAGCTGCGCCAGAACGAGATCCGTCGAGCTGTAGGCGGCACCGGCGCGAGCAACCTCCAGAAAACCGGGATCGATGGCCGAGCGGTCGGCGTTGGGGATCGAGGAGAGGCGAGCGGCCGCCCCCGTAAACCAATGATGGTGAAAGAGGTCGAGAAGATTGTCCGCCGGCAGGTCGACCGGCTCCACGATTGCGCCTGTGGCCGACAATCTGGCGACTGCGGCATCGACGACGCCAGCAACCTCCGGATCGAGCGCTCCGGAGGCCGGCTTCGACCAGTAGCCGATACGCTTGCCTGAGAGGTTGATCGGCGCTTCGTGGTCAAGTGGTGCCAGTTTTCCAGCACCTTGGCTCCAGTCCCGCAGATCCCGACCGGACATGGTCTTCAGCATGGCCGCGGCATCGGCCGCACTTCTAGCCATCGGCCCGATATGGGCGACCGTGCCGAAGGCGCTCAGTGGGTGGGCCGGAACCCGGCCGAAGGTCGGCTTGTGGCCAACAATGCCGGTAAAGGACGCCGGAATGCGGATCGATCCGCCGCCATCTGTGCCGAGATGAAAAACACCGGCGCCGACGGCAGCGGCAACAGCCGCCCCACCGGAGGAACCGCCTGGTGTCTTCGCCTTATTCCAGGGATTGCGGGTTACGCCGAAGAGCGCGCTGTCGGTGATTGCCTTCCAGCCGAATTCCGGAGTGGTGGTCTGCGCGATGAAGACCGCGCCCGCCTTGCGCAGGCGGGCGACGGAGGGTGCGTCTTCCGCGTAAGGCTGCGCCGGCGTGGTGGTGCTGCCGTAGCGCACGCTCCAGCCTTCCACCCAGACGATATCCTTCAGTGTGGTCGGAACGCCGTCGACCTCGGAAAGGGATGCGCCATCCTTCCAGCGCCGTTCGGAGGCGGCAGCGGCGGCAAGCGCGCCATCGCGGTCGATATGGGTAAAGGCGTTGAGATCGGTATTGATCTCTTCCGCGCGGTCCATAGCGGCCTTGGCGACCTCGACCGGCGAAAGGGAGCGCGTGCGATAGGCCTTTGCCAGCGCAGCGGCATCCATACGGCACAGCTCGCCCGCTCCTTCGAGAGGGTTGTGAAAAGGCATTCTGTCGTTCCCCTGGCCTTGCCCGATCTGCGGCAGGCCTTCTTTGTTGGGGAGCAGACTGGACCTTTCCTTCGCTTTCACAAAATGTATTCTCTCACATAAGTTTCTACATTTTATGGAAAAAATGCCGATGAACCTGACGATCCGGCAACTGCGCTATGTCTGCGAAGTGGCAAGTCTCGGCAGCGTGCAGGCCGCGTCGAAGGCGCTGCACATCTCCCAGTCGTCGATCCTTGCCGCCATCACGCTTGCCGAAGGAGAAATGGGTGCACGCATCTTCGAGCGGCGGCCGGCGCGCGGCGTCCAGATCACACCTGCCGGCGAACGCTTCATCAGCGCCGCCCGCATCATGCTGTCAGCTTCCACGGAATTCGACCGGGCGATTGGTGACCTTGCGGACCGCGTGCCAAAGGTTCTGCGCATCGGCTGTTTCGAGCCGTTCGGCGCACTCTTCATGCCCGAAATGCTGCGCATGTATGTCGACAATGTCGGCGACGTCGAGATCGACCTTCTCGAGGGCGATCAGGTGCGGTTACAGGCGTGGCTTGCGGAAGGCATCATCGATCTTGCGATCCTCTACGACATCGGCGCGATCACCACCGGCACGATGACGAAGATATGCAAGGTTCCGGCCCATGCAGTGCTGCATGTCGACGATCCGCTCGCGACGCGGGAGGCGGTCTGGCTTTCCGACATCGCGACACGTCCCTTCGTGCTGCTCGACATGCCGCAGACGGCGACATACCTGCTCACGCTCTTCGATATCCTTGCAAAGCGGCCCGAGGTGCGCTTTCACACACGGTCCTATGAAACCGTACGCTCGGCAGTCGCCTCCGGCTTCGGCATGTCCATCCTCAACATGCGCCCCATTGGTCGGGCGACCGTGGACGGTCAGACGATCATTCGCCGCCCGATCCTCGATGAATTGCCACCGCCGACATTGATTGTCCTCGATCTGTACGGAAACTCCAAACCCCTTTTCGTTCGACTTTTTATTGAAATATTCCGTCGATTTTTCAAAGAGGTTGGGCCATCGCGCTTTTCCGTGACGATAAAGGAACGCGAAGGCGCGTTGTTGTTCGGCTAGCTGTGAACGACGGTAGGTCGTCAGTTTGAGCGCACGAGACGCTGCAAAAGCTCTGGATCGGATGGCAGGTTTTCGAGATTGATCAACATGATCGTATCTACCCAAACTGCTATGGCTTCCACTTCATGCCAGCTCGCAATCCGGACAAAGGCATCTCAGCCATTGGGCCGGCCCTCAATACATGACTGTGTTGAGTGTGACATAGACGGGCGAGCCCACCTCGAGCTGTGCGCTGCCCCGCGCGACCAGCCAGCCATCCACGCGCTCCAGGCGCGCAACGATCTGTAGCTTTGGCGAAGCAGCCGAGCTTTCAGGCAAGGACAAGGAGAACGTTATCGTCTTTGAGCTGCCGTCGCTTTTAACGAGCGTTTTGGCGGCGCGACGTAGCGCCTTGTCCTGAATGGCAGCGTCCTCGAGATAAATCTCGAGTTGACCTTTCGGAATAACCGCGCCGCCCTCGAACGTGACTGCGCCGCGAATATCTGTCGATTGCGCAGAGACCCTCCCGGCGGCCGCGGCGACAGCTGCAGCTCCGGCGGCTATTAATATTGTGCGGCGGTCGGTCGGGCGCTTCATCACACACTCTCCCTTGTCGTTGCGGTGTCCATGCCGGCTCCGATGCATGGGTGACCCAGCGCCGTACCAGGAGGGGCGCCTGAAAGCGCCCCTCCTGTAACCAGCTAGGCAATAATGAAGTCCGCTGCCGAAAGGTTCAGATTTGTGCTTAGTCGCGCAAACTGAATAGCTGCAGTTTGTCCGGAGCCATCGGCATCATAAGACAATGTTCCATTATCGGTGTCATAGATGATGCGGTCGTCGGCATCATGAGCAACACCGGCTGCACTCTTGAAAAATGCGCTCAGGGCGAGATTGCCTTCGCCGCCCACGTTGGCAAAGATGAGGTTGTCCAGCAGGATTGAATCGTCGGCGACGTTGAAGTCCTTGATCCAGTCAATATTGCCGTTTCCAAGCGCCGTCGAGAAGCGGAAGGAATCCTCGCCTGAGCCGCCGGTCAGCGTGTCGGCGGCCAGCCCGCCGTCCAGCAGGTCGCTGCCGCGGCCACCGTCAAGCGTATCGGCCCCCGCAACGCCCGGCTGAGCCGGGGCGGGCGGGAATTCGACCGATACGTTCACCTCATATGTCGAGCCTTCCGGCACGGCTTCCGCCCAGCCGTCGCCCGGAGCGGTCTCCGACCAGCTGCCTTCCAGAATATAGTAGGTTCCGGTTTCCTGGACGACGAAGACCGCGCTCGAATCCCGGCTGCTTGTGGAGCCGGGGTCGCCGCCGCCATCGTCGTTCTGGGCAACGATATTGCCGTCGCTGTCCAGCAGCCTGACCCAGCTGTCATGGACGTTGGGATCGGCAATTCCATCGATGTCGACCGTGATGACGGTGCCGGCCGCCAGGTTGACGCTGTAATATCCGCCCTGGCCGTTTCCGGTGGCGTTGACGGTCGTGTGAAGGACGGTCGTCGAATCGAAGATGTCCGGGTCGGCGGCCAGCGAGAAGTTGTTAGAGATGTCAAAGGCGGTCGCGATCGAATTGTTCGTCGCATCCGGTCCGAGCGTGGCGTAGCCGGTGCCCATGCCCGGTCGTGGTGGAGCATCGCCCTGATAGGCGAAATCGCCCAGCAGGATGTCATCGCCGCCACCGCCGTCGATCCTGTCGTTCCCGCCCTGGCCGGTCAGGACATTGGCCGCGCCGTTGCCGGTCAGTCGGTCACTGAATCCCGAACCTGCAAGGTTTTCGATGGAGACATATGTATCTCCGCCGGATTTGCCTCCAGTGAGCGCAAGCCTGACGCCGCTTGTTGCGTCGGCGTAGTCTGCGGTGTCACTGCCGGCGCCGCCGTTCAATCTGTCTGCGCCGCCTCCGCCGGTCAGCGTGTCGTCGCCCGCGCCGCCGGAGAGTTCGTTGGCTTTGGCGTCGCCGATGAGATGATCATCGAAAGATGATCCGATGGCGTTTTCGAAGCCAGCGAGGATGTCGTGCCGGATAACAGTGCCGCGTCCGACGATCTGCACGGGGCCATCACCGTCGCCGCCGTTGGCCGTGCCGTTGGCGAGATCGATCGTCACACCGCCGGAGCTGCCGGCGTAGACGACCGTATCGGTACCGGCTCCGCCGTCCAGATAGTCTTGGCCAGCACCGCCGATGATGGTGTCGTTGCCGCCCTCACCGTAAAGGATGTCGCCATCGTTGCCGCCATCCAGTATGTCGTTGCCGCCGCCACCATTGAAATAATCACCGCCGCCCTGGCCCCAGAAATGATTTGCTGCGGAGGTGCCGATGAAACGGTCGATGCGGTCATCTGACCCGATCAGGTTCTCGATGCTGTAGAAGGTGTCACCCGAGGCGGTGCCGCCGCTGGCGACGTTCGTGGCGAGGTTTACCAGCAGCTGGAAGGGGCTTTCCTTGCTGTAGTCGACCGTATCGATGCCCGCACCGCCTCTGAAAATATCTACTCCGTCCTGGCCGCTCAACGTATCGTCGCCGCTTCCGCCATCGAGAATATCGTTGCCCTGGCCGCCAAGAATGGTGTCGTTTCCGGCACCGCCATAGAGCGTGTCGTTGCCGTCATCGCTTTCGGTCTGGTCTTCAAGATCCGCGACATCGATCGTGTTGTTAATGTCGCGGCTGGCAAGCGAGTCGCGGCCGCCGACGATCAGGTCGTCACCGCCCTGGCCGAAGATCGTGTCGTTTCCGGCACCGCCGTCAAGCGTATTATTTCCGTTGTCGCCGAAGATGATGCTGGTCATCGTGTTGTCGCCGACACTGGGCGCGGTTCCGCCGCCGCCACCTCCCGGTTGGAGTGTCGACTCGTCGGCGTAGATGATGTGCTCGACGTTGGCGATTTTCCGGATATTCAGGTCTCTGGACAGCAGGACGACCGTGTCGTTCCCGCCGTTCGCTAGTTCGCGCACGATATCGTCGCGGGAATCGACGAAGTAGATATCGTCGCCGCCGTTACCAGCCATGCGGTCGTCGCCGCCCCGGCCGTCAAGGACGTTGGCTCCGTCATTGCCGATCAGGATGTCGTCATAGCTGCTGCCGATGCCGTTCTCGATGTAATAGTCGGTTCCATCGGCGTTATGCCCGTCGAAGATCGACACATTGTTGCTATGGCCGTTGACGCTGGAGAACTGCCCGGGGCGCAGGTCAAGGATTGTGCCTGCCGTGGAGCCGGAGAAGTCAACCGTGTCGGTTCCGCCAGTGTCATGGATCACAAAGCCGATATCGTGCTGCATGCCCGAGGAGGTGAGCTGGTAGCCATACTTCGTGCTGCCGAAGCCATAGACATCATCGCCTGTGTTGAGGTCGATATGCTGATAGGTGCGCACGCCATTATCGTCGAGCGTCGAGAAAAAGCGGCGGATGACCGCCTCGATATCGGCCATGAGCGGCGTCGACGCCGACCAGCGGCTGGTTTCGCCCACGTCGATCCCGTCGAAATAGGACATGACGCTGTATTGCTGGCGGTCGTAGGTCCAGGTCGCATTGTTCAGATAGTTGATCTGCACACCGCCGGGGCCGCTGTAATTGTAGAGACCGGGATGGTTCAGGCCGAACTCATGGCCGAATTCATGGATGAAGGAATCGAACACATAGCCGCCAATATCGGTCTTGTTCGGCTCCGTGTCGTGGAAACGCTGGCCTATGCTGACATAACGATTGCTTGAATAAGCGCTGCCATCGTCCTCCTCGCCGAGTTCAGGGCTGACAACCTCCATCCAGTCCGTATCGGGATTGAATGGCGCATCGTCGACGATTTCGAACTTCAGCGGCGTGACAGACGACCACATCTCCAGAGCGCCGATCGCGGCGGCCTTGTATTCGGGGTGGTCATTGAGGTCAGAAACGTTGATCCTCAGCGTTCCCGCCGCGATCTCCGGCGTCAGGCTGCGGCCCAGCGCTCCGAGATAGTCGAGGAAGGCATCATAATCTTCGCTTTTGCCGTACGGATTGTCCGGCGTCTGGTCGTTGATCCACCATTGGTCGCTAGTTTGGCTTGGGTTCGGCATCGTTGGGACTCCTCTTCTACAACCGTGGATAAGTACGGCCGTACGGTTTGCTGTTTCCAACTACCAACAGGCATCGCTTGTTTGCCTGTTAAGCCCCGTCACCTTCACCAATAATGCTATTGGAATTTTCGACTTGTCTACCCTATCGGGCAGTGTTTTCGATCTTGGCGTGCCCGAGCAGATTTGCACGCGCGGAGATTGCCGGTCGCGATGATCAAAAAACAGGCAACAAGAATGTCGCTGTCAGGAAAAGACAATGTTTCAACAGATAGTGGATTTCAGCTAGGCCTCGGCGGGCGGCGCCCTCAGACTGCGTTATGACCTCTTCATGCGCCTCAGACCGCTTCAACCGTGAGCGGCGCGTCCAGAGAGAGGCAGACCGCAGCGCTTGAGAAGATCGATCGCGCCATTGCCGGCATCATGGCGGCTATCGAGCATGGCATGGATCAGCCGTTCATGAAGGCGCGCATGGAGGAACTGGAACGACAGAAGACGGAGATCGCTGCACGCTTGACTGGCTCCTGCCGACGTGCATCCGAACGTCGCGAATATCTACCGGACTCGAGTCGTCACCTTCACGGAGGCGCTCAATGATCTCGACGGCAGCCGGGAAGTGACCGAAACTCTACGTTCAGTACCTGTGGGGGCGGAGCGTATTGCATTGTCCGAAGGCAACGCCGCCAGTTCGTCATTGAGTGCGCTCGATTATTCCAAAGGCCGACTTATATCTGACCAGCGGTAAGATGAGTACAGTATCTGGAAAATGATGAATCCAGATTCTGGAATCTGCTCTCCCCCCGATAACAAGGCATCACCGCCAATCGGCTTGGGCGGAGCCCCGAATGCGGAATTAAGTCATTGTTATATCTTGAATATTCCGATGGTCCCGAAAATTTCCATTATTGGCACGCATCTTGCGCCGGCATTTGCATGATCCCTCATGCCTTTGTGGAGAACATAATTGTCACTGCCCCTCCTGCTGATCCCGCCACTCGAACTGCTGTTGCGATTTAGCATCGACATTATCGCCGTGCTTTTGCTGGTCTTTGGCATGTATTACCGCCGCCGTTACGACAAGGAACTCGCGACGACGGCGGTGATGTTCAACGTCGCGACATTTTCAGTCCTCATCATCCTGTCCTCGGTCGAGTTCGGCGTCGCCGCCGCCGGCTTTGGCCTCTTTGCGATCCTGGCGTTGTTCCGGCTGCGGTCGGAGCAGTTCGACAAAGTCGAAATAAGCTATTTCTTCGCATCCATCGCCATCGCGCTGGTCTGATCGGTAACGGGTACGACGCTCTGGCTGGTTGGCGCTGTGGTGGTGTTTCTGCTGCTCAGCGCGTTCATTCTCGATCATCCGCGCTTCCTGCATGCCATCAGCGGCGTCAAGATAGTGCTCGACGAAATCGACCATCGCGCTCTCACAGACGAACCGGCGATGCGGGCGGACCTCGGCAAACGCCTCGGCGTGGAGGTGATCTACTATGAAACCAAGGCGTTCGACTATGTCAACGAAACGGCATTGATCAACGTCTTCTTCCGTAACAAGTGACATTCCGGCCGCGTCGATCGTCGTCTACCTCGCGACGTGCGCTCCACTCAATCAGCGCTGACGGCCGATCGCGTGCGAATCCAGTTTGCGCCGCCAGTCACTCCAGCTGCGACTGCCATGGCCGCAAGAAGCAGGGCGGTGCCACGGAACAGCCCTTCATAGTCGTGGTTTGCAATCAAGGGCGTGCTGACAAGGGGCGAGCAGAATTGCCCAATGAAGATGGAGGCGGTCAAAACACCTCCGCTCAGCCCCCTGTATTGCTGCGGCGTGAGGTTTAAGGCGAGGGCGATGAAGCTCGGTGACACGAGTGCGTAGCCAGCGCCGATTGCCGCGGCTGCCGCAAACAAGAGTAGCGTCGTCGCAGCGAAAACCAGCAACACAAATCCGAGCGCCATCGCTGCATAGCCCAGGAAGAAGATGCCCGCGTAACCGGTTGCTCGCTGGATTCGAGGATAGAGGAGCGCGAAGCCACCCCCCGAGAGCATCAGGATGCCGAGGACCGCGCCTGTCATGACAGTGCTTTCAAATCCCCTGGCCTCCAGGAAGAACGACATCTGGGTCGGCATCACGAAAAAGATCATGTTGGTGGTCGCTTGGAGAAACACCAGCAGCAGCATCGGGATGGCCCAAGAATGCCATTCACCGCCACCCGCCGGATTTGCATCAGACGCCGGGGAACGTCGGGGCAGATCGACGATCGCCTTCCACATCAAAGGCAGGAAGACGGCGGCGAGCCCATAAATGGCAAAGGGCAAACGAGGCGAGATTGCCGCTATCCATCCAGCGAGCGAGATAAAGATCAAGCCGCCGAAATTCCGGGCCGAAATCTGCAGCCCTGTCAGCGCGTTCCGGTCGTTGCCAGTGAAGAGAGAGCGACGGCGACCCCGAGGACGAGACGACTGGCGAAAATCGCGGGAAGGTTCGGAAGAAAGAGCCCGGCGCATCCAGCGATTACGAACAGGATCACACCGGCGAGCAGCGGCAGGCGCCGTCCATACCTGTCTATCACGAGCCCGGCGAGAGGGGCGCACAGGGCGACGCTGAGCGAGGGCGCCGGAACCAAAAGGCGTGTCAGCATCGCTGCGTTCGGATCGTCCGCGAACAGCCGCTCGAGTCCGGGAAGCGCTGGGCTGATCGTTGCATTCGCCATAGTGGTGAGGGACGCGGCCATCAGGAGTGCGACTGCCCGCCCGTCCAACCAGACCGGTCTTACTCTTGTATCGTGCACGCTCTTCATGACTTTTCCCTTGCTGAAATCGGCAGTTCGGAAGAGCATACGAATTCAAGTCAACTTGAGGTCAAGCATGAAATTCCTGGATATTGGAAAGGTCGCGGAACACTCGGGCGTGCCGCCGTCGACATTGCGCTATTACGAGGAGATCGGTCTGATCCGTTCCCTTTGGCGACACGGTCTGCGGCGGCAGTTCGACGGAGACGTTCTCTTGAAGTTGTCGCTCATCAGCCTCGGGAAGGCGGCTGGCTTCTCCCTGACTGAGATCGCAGGCATGTTCGGCCGTGACGGCCGGCCTGATATTCCTCGTGCGCAGTTGCACGCCAGGGCCGACGAGCTGGAACGGCAAATCCTGGATTTGCGGATGCTGCGAGACGCCCTCCGCCACGTTGCCGATTGTCCCGCTTCGACGCATCTGGAATGCCCAAGCTTCCGTAAGCTTCTGAAGTCGACGACGCGCAGCCGCGCTGTTGATCATTCCCGTAGCCACGCGGCAACCACAGCCGTCACACGGAAGCGGTCGGTTCGAGGACCACTATGAGATTTTGATACAGCAGGCTTTTGGGTCCTCTCAATTCTCCTGACCGGCTTTGCCGCGACAGCCATCGTGCCAGCCTAGCTGAACCTTGCCGTCAGTTTTGAGACCCAAATATCACGCCTGGAATACAGAAAGGCTCTGTCCTTCAAAGCATTACCTTGAAACTTTTCGACACCCCGCCTATCTCCCAGAGGCGGACCGGGCCCTCTGGCTGTTGCCCAAGCAATAGTGATGTCGGATCGCATCAAGGGCCCGACTATGCATTCTGGAGCGGGTCCAGTTTCCTTGGGTCTGTCCGGAGGTTCCGCATGAATTCCCCCGTCGCCGGTTTGAATTGTCCATCCTGCCGAGTGGCTCTGTTACGGGCGAACGGCAGGGCATCGAGATCGGCTGTTGTCCGCAATGTCGAGGCTCCTGTTCTCACGGCCAGGGCTACCCCAAGCAAGAAATCGTCCTTTGAGGGCATGTTCGACTGATCGTTCGGACAACTGCAAGAATAACCAAGGCGCCTCCAGCGCAACCAACACCAATGCCTTTGGAGCAAGTTTCATGTTGAATTCCCGCGCGAGCCGACTCTACGTCCTGATTGCAGGTCTGTTCCTGACTTTTTCGATCGTTGCGATCGACCACGCGGAAGCGCGCCGTGGCGGTAGCTTCGGCAGCCGCGGTGCTCGCACACTCCAGGCGCCGCCGGCGACCCGCACGGCGCCAGAGACGGCAGCGCCGATCGAACGCTCCATGACGCCCAACGCCGGAACGAGTGCTTCCGCCCGGCAGCCTCAATCCGGCCTTCAACGCCCGGGCTTCATGAATGGGTTTGGTGGCTCCATGATGAAGGGCCTGTTGCTGGGCGGCCTGATCGGCCTGTTTCTGGGGCAGGGGTTCGGCGGTCTGGCAGGCATGCTTGGCCTTCTGCTTCAGGTCGTATTGATCGGGGGTGCGGTCATGCTGGCAATTCGTTTCTTTCGTTCCCAGTCTACGCGTGCCCATGCGCCGGCGACGGCCGGTGGCCCACGCGATGCAAGCAGCTTCAAGTATGACGAGGCGGAACGGCGCGACGGAAACACAAGCAGGTCGTTCAATTTTCCGGGGATCGGGTCGGGCAGTGGGGCAAAGACCCAGGCTTCTGGTTCTGACGAGATTTCCTTGACGCAGACGGATGTCGATACCTTCCAGCAGCTTTTGAGCGATGTGCAGGAGGCTTTCGGACGAGAAGACCACGCTGCCTTGCGCAAACTGGTCACGCCCGAGATGGTTTCATACCTGTCTGAAGAACTTGCGGACAACGCAAAGAACGGGGTCAGGAATGATGTTTCCGACATTGTGCTGCTGCAAGCCGATGTTGCGGAATCGTGGCGCGAAGGCGACCGCGATTATGCGACGGCCGCCCTGCGCTATGAATCGCTCGATGTAACCCGAGAACGCAACAGCGGCCGCGTTGTCGAAGGCACTCCCGACCAGCCGACTGAAACAACGGAGCTTTGGACCTTCACGCGCCAGCGAGGCGCCGACTGGCAGCTAGCCGCGATCCAGGAGGCGCGCCAGTAACGTTGGATCTCATTCCAGCGATTGCCTGGATGGCAGCAGACAGGTCACTTTCTGCTCCGTCAGGCCGGCTTTTCGGCGCAGATCGCGTAGCGGTGCTGGATACCACGGGCGAGACCTTTCAGCACATTCCAGTGTTTGGCCTGAGTCCTATGTATCGTGCGAAGATCGGTATCGACGATGATGCGTTCAAACCCCGTTTCCCGAAGCATCGCCGCGACAGCCTCGGCCCGCGCGCCGTCGGAAAAATAGACTCTCGAGACAATGCTGTTATGCGCCGCCATAAGTTCTTTCGGCGCATGCAGCGGATCCGGTTTGAGCAGGCCGATTTTCTGCAGCCTGTCGGCTAGACCCTTCAGCAGCTTCTCTGCGAGGCCAACATTGACGAAATCGCCGTCGATGATCAACAACCGTCCGCCCGGTTTCAAGACGCGCATCCACTCGGCGAAGGCCGCCTTCGGATCGACCAGCGTCCACACCAGATGACGGTTTACGATCACGTCATAGGCGTTGTCATTTTCCATCGTGTTTTCAGCATCGCCCAGCCGGAAGCTGATCGAACGCTGGCGCTGCCCGACTTTCGCTTTCGCCCGTTCAAGCATAGGCTCCGCCCAGTCGAGACCGGTCACGCGGTAACCGAGATCGTCCAGCAGATGGGAGACGACGCCGGTGCCGCTGGCGAGATCGAGGGCGCTGCGTCCCGCTCCGTCGCCGAGATGCTTCAATACCAGTTCGTGCCATGCCTCCCGCTCGTCCTCGGAAAAAATCTCATGCCCCGGAGACAGATCGAAGGTTGCGGCACGCGCGGACCAATAGGCCTTGATCTCGTCGCGCAGACCGTAGTTGTTCCCGTTTTCATTGATGTCGGCCATCGCCTTCAACCCTTGATGCTTTTCACCTTGGAACAGCTCTAAAAGATAAAACTTGACTGTTCTACTCACAAAATCATAGAGCGCTTCCACTTCCCACTGGAGAGAAACTGCGATGCGCTTTACCGGCAGATCAGCCGTCCTTGCAATGGCCCTTGTTGTCTCGGCGGCCTGGCCCGCGCTGGCGGACAAAATCACGGTCAAGGACGTGACCGGCCGTGACGTTCAGGTCGAAGCGCCAGTGCAGCACATCATCCTCGGCGAAGGGCGGCAGATTTATTTCCTTGCCGCCCTCGAGAAGGACGCGCCCTTCAAGCACGTCGTCGGCTGGCGCGACGATCTGCCGAAAGCCGACCCTGAGTCCTATGCGGCCTATCTCGCGAAATATCCGGACATCGCCAAGCTGCCGACCTTCGGCGGCATGAAGGACGGCACCTTCGACATCGAACAGGCCGTGGCGCTCAAGCCCGACGTCATCCTGATGAACATCGATGCCAAGACGGCAACCGAAGAGGGCGGCTATATCGAAAAGCTCGCCAAGGTTGGCATTCCGCTGGTCTATGTCGACTTCCGCGAAAAGCCGATGGAAAATACCGAGCCGAGCATGCGCATCATGGGCAAGCTGATGGGCAAGGAGGATGTGGCTGAAGACTTCATCAAGTTCCGCGCCGACAGCATCAAGCGCGTGAGCGATGTTCTGGAAAAGGAGAACCCCAGCAGGCCGCTCGTCTTTGTCGAGCGCGCGGGCGGCTACTCGGACGATTGCTGCATGTCCTTTGGCAACGAGAACTTCGGCAAGATGGTTGAGCTTGCCGGCGGCATCAACATGGCCAAGGACATCATTCCCGGTACCTTCGGTACCGTCAATCCCGAGCAGGTCATCGCTTCAAACCCGGATCAGATCATAATCACCGGGGGCAATTGGGACGGCTATGTTCCCGGCGGCGATTGGGTCGGCGTCGGTTATGGCGCTGATATCAAGGAGGCGCGCCGCAAGCTCGAGAATCTCACCAAGCGTCCGGCCTTTACCGGCGTGAAAGCAGTGAAGGACGGCAACGTCCACGCCATCTGGCACCAGTTCTACAACAACCCTTATCAGTTCGTCGCGATCCAGGAGATCGCCAAGTGGCTGCATCCGGAGTTGTTCAGGGATCTCGACCCGGAAGCGACATTCAAGGAACTGCATGCCCGGTTCCTGCCGCTGGAATACAAGCCGGGATATTTCGTCTCCCTGAAGGACGAATAGGGCATGGCCGCAGAGGTCACTCTCCCGACGGTAACAGGGCGCGATCAATATCGCGCCCTTGCCTTTAAGCGCATCCTGATTCTTGCGGCGCTGACCGTCGCGCTGGCGGTCAGCATTGCCGTCGACATGGCTCTGGGGCCAGCCAATTACCGGTTGACTGAGGTCCTGTCCGCGCTGATGGATCCGGCCGCTGCCGGCGATCAGCTCAGGGTCGTCATCTGGGACATCCGCATGCCGATCGCGCTCATGGCCGTTACCGTGGGAGCGTCGCTCTCCGTTGCCGGCGCGCAGATGCAGACCATCCTCTCCAACCCGCTCGCCAGCCCCTTCACGCTCGGCATTTCCGCCGCAGCAAGCTTCGGTGCAGCGCTGGCCCTCGTGGGAGGAGTCGCGCTCTTTCCCGGCGCCGTGCAGTATATGGTGCCGATCAACGCCTTCTTGATGGCGATGGCGGCGGCGATGTTCATCCATTTTGCCTCCACCATGCGGGGTGTCAGCGTCGAGACCATCGTGCTGCTCGGCATCGCCCTCGTCTTCACCTTCAATGCAGCACTTTCCCTGCTCGAATATCTCGCTTCCGAGCAGGCGCTGGCCGCCGTCGTGTTCTGGACCATGGGCAGCCTTACCAAGGCGACCTGGCCGAAGGTCTGGATCACCGGCGCAATCCTCGTCGTGGTGGTGCCGCTGTTCATGCGCAATGCCTGGGCCTTGACCGCGCTTCGCCTGGGTGACGACAAGGCTGCCAGCATGGGTGTGAAGGTTCGCCGCCTGCGGCTCGAAACAATGCTTTTTGTTTCGCTGCTGGCCGCAATCCCGGTGTCATTCGTCGGAACCATCGGCTTTGTCGGCCTCGTCGGCCCGCATATCGCCCGCATGGTGGTTGGCGAGGACCAGCGCTTCTTCCTGCCGGGTTCCGTCATCTGTGGGGCACTTCTGCTGTCGACGACTTCAGTCGTCAGCAAGATGCTGATACCGGGCGCTATTCTGCCGATCGGCGTTATCACGGCGCTTGTCGGCGTGCCTTTCTTCTTCATCTTGATCTTCTCCAGCAGGAGGCGGGCATGGTAGCGCTTGCCCTGAAGGATGTTGGCGCCAGCTATGGCCGCGTCACGGTCCTTGCCAATGTCAGCGTGGATATGCTGATGGCCGGCAGCATCACCGCCGTCGTCGGGCCGAATGCCGCGGGGAAGTCGACCCTTTTCAAGCGTATTGCCGGACTGATCTCCGGACCCGGTATCGTTACGCTTTCGCAGACAGAGCAGGGGCCACGCACCATCTGCTATATGCCGCAGGACACCGGCGCCAATGCGGTACTGACGGTCTATGAATCGGTTCTCCTGTCAGCCAAGCAGGGCAGCAGCTGGAAGGTTCGCGACGAAGAACTGGCTGAAATAGACGATATCCTGAAGGTGCTGCGCATCGAGGACCTTGCCTTTCGCGGCCTCGGCGAACTTTCGGGCGGACAGCGGCAATTGGTGTCTCTCGCGCAGGCGCTGGTTCGCAAGCCGGAAGTTCTGCTGATGGACGAACCAACTTCCGCGCTCGATCTGCATCGCCAGGTCGAGGTTCTCGACTTCGTCTCGAAGCTGGCGCGCCGGCAGCACATGATCGTACTGATCGCCTTGCACGACCTCAATCACGCCCTGCGCTACTGCGAAAACACCATAGTCATCGCCGATGGCGCGATGATCACCAGCGGTCCGAGCGGAACGGTGATCACGCCTGACATGCTGCGTGACATCTACAAGGTGAGCGCTCGCATCGAGACCTGTTCCAGGGGCAATCCCTTCATCCTTGTCGATGGGACTGCCTGAAGCGGCTTGGCTTTCGGTAGCAAGAGGCGTTCGTCCCCCGGTGCTGCTGGCCTTTGGCGGAACTGCGTTCCCGACATATGGAATGACTGCTTTGCGCACCTGCTGGCCTTTGGCGCAAGAAACCTTGCCGATCAAGAATTGCTGGCCAATCGCCTGAAAAGGCTGCAACCAACGCCTCAGCTGCGCGCGATACATCATCGTGGTCGGTCAAATATGCGAACGCCTGTGGAGCATTTGCCGTGTCGCGCCACGGCTGCACACCGGCATGTCCTTCATTGGAGGAGCTCAACTTCTTTCTGAGGCGCGGCGTCGTGCGGCCTGATCTTCGCAACGATGCCGAACTGGAACAGCTTCACTGGTCGACAAACAGGCACGGCGACTGGCCGGAAATGCGGGTCTTTGCCTTTGACCACCGGATGCAGCTCGAGGCGATGGCAGGGTACACGCTTTCCAAAGGCGGAGTATTCAAGGACCTATGCCTTCAGGCGGCATTGCGTGTGCAGAACGGGCAGCCGGGCTATGGAATCTTGTGCAATGACCGGATCGGAAGACGGGCGCTACGCGGCCTCGCGCCGAAACAGGATGGAGTTCCTGCTGGAGATCATTCCTTCAAAAGTAGGGACCGTTTCAACAGACATAGTCACCTTGTTGATACGGCGTTTCTATGCGGAGGGTATCTATCCCGATTGGTGGAAACTGGAGCCGATGGAAGAGGAACGCGCATGGGCGCAGACCTGTGCCGCCATTATCGAGCATGACCCCTCACGATACGCCCGACTCTGCGCCGTATGGGATGAACTATCTCGAAAACCTGATCGAGCTGAACAAGTCTGCGCGATGAGCTGGCATTGGGACGAGACCACGCTTGCGGCCCTTGAGAGATTTCTGAGGGAAAGAGCCTGTTCGAACGGACGCCTGAACCGCACGTGGTCACCGATACCTTGCCTACCAGCTTCGATGCAGGCCGCGATGGCGAAGCCATGGCGTTCGCACTGGTCGACGGCCTGGCACGCCTCCATGCTGTCGACTGGCAGGTCTGCGGGCTCGGCGATTTCGGTCAGCCGCTGAATTTCAATGCGCGTCATCTCAAGCGTCTCGAAACATTGATGACCTTGCGCGATGACGCTGTTCCGTCCTTTCTTGCCGACATGGCAGCGCATCTGAAGGCGCATCTACCCAGGGAAAGTGGCGCGGCCATCGTCCACAACGACTATCGCCCGGGGAATGTGATCTGGTCGCAAAAAGGGCCGCCACGCCTGCTCGCGATCCTTGACTGGGAACTTGCGACGATCGGCGATCCGCTTCTCGATCTTGGTTACATGGCCTGCTGCTATCCGGTGAAGGGTGAGGAATTGACGCCGACACAGGAGCTTTCGGCAGCATTGCTTGCCGAGGGCTTCCCCTCGCGCGAAGCGATGATCGCGCGCTATGCCGAAGTTACCAAGCGCGATATTTCCGGCCTCGGCTGGTATGCTGCAATGGCCTCCTGGAAGCTTGCGGTATTGTACGACTATCAGCACAGGCTCGGCCGCGATGGCTATTACGAAGACGCAACGCAGGCGCCACGCTTCATCGCAGCGGCGGAACGATTTACCCGCTGGAACTGACCGGTTCGGGGAGGAAAAGTTGGACGACAAACCGCTGCTGATCGAGATTGCTGACGGCGTCGCCATACTGAGGCTCAATCGGCCTGCAGCACTGAATTCACTCAACTGGACGCTGCGGGCGATGTTGATCGAGGCGTTGGCTGAAATGGACGCTCGCAATGACGTCTCAGCCATCATCCTTACGGGCACGGGCAGGGCGTTCTGTGCCGGGCTCGACGTCAAGGAACTTGGCGCCTCGGGCAGTACGGTGGCGGAGAATATCGACAATGACGATCTGGGTTCGGCACTTTCGCGCGTGAAGACCCCGCTGATTGCCGCGATCAACGGCCTCGCGGTGACTGGTGGCTTTGAGATTACGTTGGCATGCGACATCGTGCTTGCCGCCGAATCGGCCTGGTTCCAGGACACCCATGCCAAGATCGGTCTTCTGCCCGGATGGGGACTGTCACAGCGTCTGCCCCGCGTCGTAGGACCCTATCGCGCAAAAGAGATTTCGCTGTCGGCGCGCAAAGTTACTGCCGAAGAGGCCACACACCTCGGCTTCGTCAACAGCGTCGTGCCGGATATACAGCTTATGCCTGAGGCGCTTGGGCTCGCACGCTCGATCGCTCAATGGCCGGGTGAACACACGCGGCGTATCAAGACACTCATCGACGACGGCTATGCCATGACGCTTGCCGACGCACTGAAATTCGAAGCGCGGGAAGCACATGCGCTGAATGTGCAGGTTCAGATCGAAGCAAAGAACTCGTGAGGACAGGCTATTGCGCTGTGACTGGCCTAAGAGAAGTGTTTGAGAATTAAGGATTTTGGCGTTTCTTGTCGACTGGTTTGAAAATCGGCTGGACCGGTTGGAGCATGTTTTGATCAGTGAGAGATCGTGCGATCAACGGGCGCCAGATTCGCTCGGCTCTAGCATGGCGCGTTGTAAAGGTACGCCGGTTGTTACGACCTGCCTTCCTTCGAAGCGTCTTCCCTTGATTGTTAGATGGGCCACCTCAACACTGCCTGCTGACGTTGCGTGTTGGTTGCGCCGAGATTCTCCAAAAGATGCGTGCGTAGAAGATAGAGATGTGCGTCGCATTCAGCACTGAAGCCGATACCGCCATGCACCTGAATGCTGCTGCGGCAGTTTTCCAGAGTATAGCGGCATGCCAGCAGCCAGCATGCCTCAATCTGGAAGAGGGCGTCTGGCCAGCCGTCACGTTCGGCAATCGCAGCGAACAGGAGCTGGGCCGAGAGGACATCGGCATTGATCGCCATATTTGCGCAGCGATGCTTGACCGCCTGAAACGAGCCGATCGGTTGACCGAATTGGGTCCGCACCTTCGCGTATTCGACGGACATATCGCGGACCGCTTCGCACATGCCGAGCAGCTGCGCCGAAATGAGCAGCCTTGCCATGCGTGCGGCAGATGAGGTGGTGGCATCGCGGAACTCGAGCGCGTGATCTGTCCCCAGGACAGCGCGCGAAAGACTTATCGTGCGATCGGTTGAGGCGACGTGCGTATGAGTGATCGAAGACACGTCTAGAAGCGCTACCCCGCGCGGTCCCAACACGAGAGCAAGGTCCGCATCGCCCACATCATAGAGGTGAAGATGCTCGCCATTAGCGCTTCCCGTCTGAGATTGGGCGGATTCGCCAAGGTGATTTGCCAGACACGCCTTTCTCGTTCCATCGAGAAGTGCTGCAACAAGCTCTGTCTGTCCGGTCTCGCCTGCAAATCGGACCGCGATCGTCCTTGCCAGGGCGGAGGGCGAAACGATATGCCGCCCAAGTTCCGTATGAAGCAACACATCCTCGACCACGGAAAGTCCCGCCCCGCCATCATCTTCGGGGAGCGACATTGTGAAGCCGCCGAATTGTGCAATCACGTCGAGATTGTCGACTGCAGATCTGCTGCCTTCCCGGAGCCGGGCAACAGGATAGGACTCTGCCAGCATCGCGCGAACCGAATCCACGATCTGTGTCTGCTCGACCGAGTTGTTAAGATCGATCATCGGGCACCTCCGCGCGGAAGACCGAGAATCCGCTCGCCTATGATGTTGCGCTGGATCTCGGCGGTCCCACCGGCGATGGTTTCGCTGAACGCCTCCAGATAGGAATACACCCACTCCTGATCCTGCTCTGCCTCGGCATTGCGGGGGCCAAGCACCTCCATCGCTATGCCGTAAATTCTCTGGCTGAGTTCGGCAAAGAATAGACGGACGATCGAGCCGTCGAATGCAGTAGCAGGGTCCTTGAAGAGGGTCCGGTAGGTCAGTGCGCGCAATGCTGCAGCTTCCGCGCGTGCGATCGCTATGTCGCGGCCAATCGACGAGCAGGCTGCGTCGCCGCCTCGCGAAAGAAACAGGGTGGCGAGAGACTCGATCTTCTGCTCCATCATCAATTGCAAGGTGATCGCAGCGGTCCGGCGTTCGAAGCCCAGCGTGGTCATCGCCACGTTCCAGCCGTCATGCAGGGCTCCGACAACATTCGACAAGGGGATGCGAACGTTGTCGTAGAAGACCTCGGCGAAATGCGTGGCGCCGGCAAGGTTCTTGATGGGGCGCACGGTGATGCCTGGCAGGGTCATGTCGCAGATGACCCAGCTCAAACCCTTGTGACGCTGAGAGCCGGGGTCGGTGCGGATCAGCAGTTCCTGATAGTCGGCGATATCGGCGAAACTCGTCCATATCTTCTGGCCATTCACGACGAGGTCCTCGCCGTCGATCCTGCCGCTGGTCCTGATGCCGGCAAGATCGGAGCCGGCACCCGGCTCGGAAAAGCCCTGGCACCAGATGGAGTTGCCCGAGAGGATGCGCGGGAGATGAAAGGTCTTCTGCTCTTCGGTCCCGCATTCCATCACCGTCGGTCCGGCATGGTTCAGCGCCACGAATGTCGAGTCGAGCGGCGTCGGCGCACCGGAGCGTACATACTCTTCGTGCCAGATGATCTGCCGTTCGAACGAAAGCCCGCGCCCGCCGAATTCCGCCGGCCAGGAGATGCCGGACCACCCGCCGGCATGGCGCTTGCGTAGCCATGCGAGGGCGAATTCGCGCGCTTCGATACCGCTGTGAGGAGGTGTTTCAGTGGGCACATTCTCAAGCAGCCATCGCCTGGCCGACTTCCGGAACGACACGTCCTCTTCGGAGAATTCAAACTGCATATCCGATGTTCCGTTTAAGTCTCGATGCTGCTGGTGTTCATCGCTGCGATCAGAGCGGCTTGAATATTGCCGCGAGTTTTTCCAGCGCCATGGCGCTGGAAAGGACCATCGCATCCGTGCCGGCGCGCTTGCCGATCTCGTCGGAGACGGATTTCAGGTCGTCGGTCTCGATCTCATAGATGGCGAGATAGCGGTAGGGCAGGGGCAACGCACTGCGCTGAACTTCGGCCAGTTCGAACCGCTCAGCTTTCACGATACCCGGAACCGCCAGAACGTCGGGAACGTGGGTGCTGGAATACCAATCGTTGAACTCGCCATCCCTGCCTTCAACGGCGTTGGTCAGGACGACGAATTTATAGGCTTTCTTTTCCATGGATCGCTCCTCCCCTGTGAACGTCAGGCCTGAGACATCAGAGCCCGGCCAATGACCATCCGCTGAATGTCGCTGGTGCCTTCGTAGATCTGGCAGACGCGAACATCGCGGTAGATCTTCTCGACTGGGTAGTCCGCCACATAGCCGTATCCGCCATGGATCTGGATCGCATCGGAGCAGATTTTTTCGGCCATCTCGGAAGCGAACAGTTTGGCCATCGAGGCCTCTTTCAGGACAGGTTGCCCCGCTTCCTTCAGCGCTGCGGCGTGCAGAACCAATTGCCGTGCTGCCTCAAGCCGCGTCGCCATGTCGGCAAGCCGGAAGGAGACGGCCTGGTGCTCGGCGATCCTGACGCCAAAACTGCGCCGCTCTCCGGCGTAAGCTATCGCAGCGTCCAGTGCTGCCCGCGCCATCCCGACAGACTGGGCGGCAATCCCGATGCGCCCGCTCTCCAGATTGGACAGCGCGATTCTGTAGCCCTGGCCTTCTTCGCCCAGCAGCAGATCCGGCGTCAGTTCCATATCGTCAAAGGCGATCTGGGCAGTATCCGAAAGGTGTTGGCCAAGCTTGTGCTCGATGCTGGCTACACGATATCCGGGCGTGTTCGTGGGAACGATGAAGGCGCTGATGCCCTTCTTTCCCGCAGCAGGATCGGTGACGGCGAAGACGATCGCCACGTCGGCATTCTTTCCGGACGTGATGAACTGCTTGACGCCGTTGACGATGTATCGATCGCCAATCTTTTTCGCGCGCGTCGTGATTGCGGAAGCGTCCGATCCAGCCTGTGGTTCGGTCAGGCAGAACGCACCCAGCCATTCGCCGCGCGCCATGGGCTGTAGGAAGCGCTCTTGCTGGGCCGGAGTTCCAAAACTCAGGATCGGTCCGCAGCCGACCGAATTATGAACGCTCATCACCGTTGATAAAGCGCCGTCGCCTGCAGCGATTTCCTCGATTGCCAAGGCATAGGATACGAAATCTGTCTTCGAGCCGCCCAGCGTTTCGGGCACGAGCATGCCCATCAGGCCAAGCTCGCCCATCTCCTGTATGCGGTCGCGCGGAAATGTCTTCGTACGATCCCATTCGGCGGAGAATGGCTTCAGCCTCTCCTGCGCGAAACGGCGCGCCATATCGCGCACCATGGCTTGTTCTTCCGTTAGCAGCATCGCAACGATCTCCGGTTCTTCAAATCAGTTCGACTGCAATGGTTCGGGTGGAGGCAGTAATGGCGAGATCCATATCGAGACGCATGTGAAGGCCTGTCGAGAAATTCGCCGACGGCGATTGACGGTTATTTACTTCTCAGTATATGACCTACTGACAAGAAGAAATCAATCTTGCCTTTTCACGACAGAACCAATGAACGCAAGCCCGCAGAAATCGCCCTGGCCAAATGCCGCCGACCGCGAACGCGAGCGTGGCGAGAAACGCAATGCGCTTCTCAGTGCGGCAGTCCGTTCCTTCAACGAGCGTGGTTTCCATGCCACCTCGCTCGACGATGTGGCGGCTTCGCTGAACGTCACGAAGCCGACAATCTATTATTACTTCGCCAACAAGGATGAGATCCTCTTCGAGTGCGTCCGGCTCGGGCTGGATGGGATTCGGCAGATCGCCGAGGCGGTCGAAAATGCCGGCGGCAGCGGGCTGGACCGGCTTACGGCTTTGATGCGCGGGTATGCAGTCATCATGACAAAGGATTTCGGCATGTGCGTGACCCGCACTGCCGATCACGAACTGTCCGAGGAAAGCCGGTCCCGCTTCCGTGCGCTCAAGCGCGAAATCGACATCACCGTTCGGCGCGTCGTTGAGGATGGAATTGCCGACGGCTCGATCGCATCCGACGATGCGCGTCTCACGACATTTACGCTGGCGGGCGCATTGAATTGGATCGCCAGATGGTACGAGCCGAACGGGCCTTTGACCGCTGAGCAGATCGCCGATTCATGCGTAAAGACCCTTGTGCAGGGCCTGGCTCCGCGATCCTAAGGACAGTCTCATGCCGGTTCCCCAGAATTTCGAAGGCCGCCTCAAGCTTCCCGCAATCGCGGCGCCGATGTTCCTGGCTTCCGGGCCCGATCTCGTGGTGGAAGTCTGCCGCTCGGGTCTGGTCGGCACCTTTCCAGCGTTGAACCAGCGCAGCAGCGCCGGCTACGCGGAATGGCTCGAAGAGATTGAAGCGCGGCTGGCTCCGGCCCCGCACGCCGCGCCGCATGGCGTCAATCTCATCGTTCACAAATCAAATCCACGCCTTGCCGCCGACCTTGAGGTGACCATCCGCCACAAGGTGCCGCTGGTGATCACGTCGTTGGGCGCGGTGAAGGATATTGTCGAGGCAGTGCATTCCTATGGCGGGTTGGTGTTCCACGACGTCGTCAACCTGCGGCACGCGCAAAAGGCGGCGGAAGCGGGTGTCGATGGCATAATCGCCGTCAGCGCCGGTGCGGGCGGCCATGCCGGAACGCTAAGTCCTTTCGCCCTGGTGTCGGAGATTGCGTCGTTCTTCGACGGCACCATCATTCTTTCGGGCGCATTGAGCAATGGCAGGCAGATCGCGGCGGTGCGCGCTATGGGCGCCGACATGGCATATCTGGGCACGCGGTTCCTTGCCACCAAGGAGTCGATGATAGCTGATGCGCAGAAGCAGATGATGGTCGAAAGCCGGGCGAGCGACATCCTGTACACGCCAAACATTTCAGGCATTCACGCCAATTTCCTGCGGCAGAGCATCGTTTCCGCTGGCCTGGATCCTGACAATCTGCCCGCGCATGGAAAGCTCGACATGAGCAATGAAGCCAGAGCCTGGAAGACTGTCTGGTCTGCCGGGCAGGGTGTCGGCGGCGTTGCCGACATTCCGGGGGCAGCCGATCTCTGCGAGCGGCTCATCGCGGAGTACGATGCCGCAATCGGCCAGTTCCGCAACGACCCCTTTTCACGCCGTCGCGAAAAAATGGCTATCGGCTGAATGGAGCTGAAATGACAAAGCCTGTCCTGCTGTCGGTCGAAGCCGGAATCGCCGAGATACGTTTCAACCGTCCCGAGCGGTTGAATGCACTGGACCGGGATTTGGCAGACGGTTTTGCCGATGCGGTCATTGCGACGCTTGCCGAGCCGTCGGTGCGTGTCATCGTCGTATCGGCGGAAGGCCGCGGCTTCGTCGCAGGCGGAGACCTGGGCCATTTCCAAGCCGCGGATGACAAGAGCAGGGCGGCTGATGAACTTATCAGCTCCATGCACGGGGCGATCAAGATGTTGGCGGCGGCCCCACAGATCGTCATCGGCAGTCTGAAAGGCGCGGTCGCGGGCGGCGGCATGTCTCTGGCACTCAGTCTCGATCTGCTCGTAGCCGCCGACGATACGGCGTTCAATCTTGCCTATGCGCGGCTCGGAACATCACCGGACTGCGGGGGGTCATGGAGTTTGCCCCGGCTGATAGGGTATCGGCGCGCGTTGGAAATCGCGCTGCTGTCTGAAACCATCAGTGCCGACGAGGCGCTAAGGCTCGGCCTCGTGAACCGCGTTATGCCCCGCGCAGAGCTCGAAACCGCGACCAGGCAGCTGGCGGAAAAACTGGCGGCAGGCGCACCAGCGGCGCAGGCGCATATCAAGCGGCTGTTCCGTTCAAGCCTGGAAAGCAGTTTTGCCGAACAACTCGATGCCGAGGCGGACGCATTCGCGGCTTGCGCATCGACGGCGGATTTCGCCGAAGGAATCGATGCGTTTTTCGCAAAGCGCAAGCCTGTCTTTACCGGACGCTAGCACACGGGATCAAATTCATGACCAAACACGCCTTTATCGCCGGCTATGTCCGCACGCCCTTCACTTTTGCAAACAAGGGCGCGCTTTCGTCGGTGCGCCCGGACGATCTCGGTGCGCATGCCGTTCGCGAATTGCTGAAACGAACCGGTGCGCCCGGCGAAGAGATCGAGGATGTGATTTGGGGCTGCGCCTTTCCCGAGGGCGAACAGGGCCTGAATATGGGCCGGATCGTCGGTATGCTCGCGGGCTTACCCGAACAGGTCGCCGGCGCGACCGTCAACCGCTGGTGCGGCTCGTCGATCCAGGCGGTGCAGATGGCTGCCGGCATGCTGGCAATGAATGCGGGTGAGGCCTTCATCTGCGGAGGCTCGGAAAGCATGTCGCGCGTGCCGATGATGGGTTTCAACCCACAGCCTCACCCGAGCTGGGATCAGCAAGCGACAGAAGCCTACATGAATGTCGGCCTCACGGCCGAGCGCGTGGCGCGGCAATTCGCGGTGTCGCGTGAACAGCAGGACAGCTTCGCCTTTGCGAGCCATTCCAAGGCGCTCGCGGCGCAGCGGGACGGGCGGCTTGCTGCAGAGATTTCTGCGGTGGGCGAGGTCACGCAGGACGGTTGCGTGCGCGAAACATCGATGGAGCGCCTTGCTCAACTCAAGACGGTGTTCATGGAAGAGGGGAGTGTAACCGCAGGTTCGTCTTCGCCAATGACCGATGGCGCTACGGCGGTGCTCGTCTGCAGCGAGGAATTCGCGCTGCGGCATAGTCTTGAGTTGCTGGCGCGCGTCGAAGCATTCGCGGTTTCGGGCTGCGCGCCTGGCATCATGGGGATGGGGCCTGTCGAATCCTCGCGCAAGGCGATGGCACGCGCCGGCATTTCAATGCGCGATATCGATCTCGTTGAGATGAACGAGGCGTTTGCCGCGCAGGCCGAAGCCTGCCGCCGTGAACTCGGCATAGCCGAGGAAAAGCTCAACATCGATGGCGGGGCCATTGCGCTCGGCCATCCGCTCGGTGCGACGGGAGGTCGGCTGGTGGGCAAATCCGCGATGCTGCTGAAGCGCGAGAAGGCAAAGCGCGCGCTTGCCACGCAATGTATCGGCGGCGGCATGGGGATCGCGATGATCCTGGAAGCTGCCTAGTCGCCGGTTTCGCGTTCTCAGGCTCGCAAAAGCACTTTTATATCCGGGGTTGAGAGCTCCGGGGGACGCCTGTGTTCGCCCGCAGGAAGGATGTTCATATAGTGGGACAATTGGAGCGCTGTAACTTCTTCTCTTGGCCGTGAGATCGCGCGTTCGAGGCATGATTCGGCAAAATACCGTTGACGGAATAGATGAATTGATGCAGATTTGCTTTTCAGTCGTACCATATATTGGAACAAACTGACGCTACGACTTTTGGGAGGGAGTGCAGGTGAAGTTATCTCGTCGGTCTTTTATCGCGACGTCAGTCGGGGCCTTGGCAGTCGCGCGCGGGTTTCCTGCGATCGCGCAATCCGGGCCCATTCGTATCGGCTGCATAACCACGCTTTCGGGTGCTGCCAGCATTCTCGGCAAGCCCCAGCATATGGGCATGGAGATTGCCGCCAGGAAGTTGAATGAGGCGGGCGGCATTCTCGGACGCCAGGTCGAGATCGTCGTTCGTGACGATCAGTCGAAGCCGGATATTGCGGTTGCAGCCGTTCGTGAACTCGCTGGCGATGGCGTCAACATCTTCGCCGGTGTTCTGGCAAGTCCGGTGGCTTTGGCCATTAGCGGCATCGCTGAAGAGCTGGACGTCGTGTTCCTCAACGCGGCCTCTCACGGAAACAACCTTACGCATGAGAATTTCCGCAAGAATTACTTCCGCGTGACCGATTATTCGGCAATGCGCATCTCCGCTGCATCGCGCCTCATGGCGGAGAAATATCCCCATGTGACGAAATGGGGTGCGATCATCCCGGACGCCGAGATCGGACGTTCGACGATGGCTACCTTCCAATATGGATTGCCGAAATATCACAAGGAACTGAACAACCAGGAGGTCTCGATCAACGACCCTGTGGTGGTCAAGTTCGGAGCGACGGATTTCCGCAACGCCGTTTCCACGCTGATGAGTTCCGATGTCGACGGAATTTTCATTGGTGTCGGCGGGGGTGACGAGGTCGGCTTCCTTCAGCAGGCCGGGCAGCTTGGCCTGTCGAAGAAGGTAAAGGTCTACGTGAGCTCCGGCAGCGATTTTCAGGTTGCCAAGGCCTTGGGCAAGCGCACTCCGGAAAACTACTGGAGCGGGCACCATTGGTATTTCGGTGCGTATCAGGACAACCCTGTTTCCAAGGCTCTCTACGATCAGTATGTGGCCGACACCGGCGACAAATTCCCCGACGGCTTCATCGGCATGGGTCATACCGCGATCACGGCGGTCGCTACCGCTGCTGCCAAGGCCAAAGATCTTTCCACCAAAGCACTGGTCGGTGCGCTAGAAGGGCTGACCTTCGAGGGCGTCAAAGGCAAGGTGACGCTTCGTGCCGAGGATCACCAGGCGCTCTGTGATGTCAACTATGTCAAGCTCGGCCCGGATGACGGCGAATTGGGTTGGAAAGTGTCCGACTTCTACAAGACGGACGGCACCGATCTCGCAGGTCCGGCGACGCCGGGTGTGGCAATCAAGTTCCAATAGACAGAGCTGGATAGCGGGCCTTGACCAGGCCTGCTATCCGTCCTGCACACGGGTAAGTGACCCTTCATGCTGAGACGAACCGATACTGGCTGGGTGCTGCCGGAGGCTGGCGCGCGTGCGCAGGAATATCTCTCTTCCGGCGAATGGAGTTCTGAAAGCCTCCATGACATCGTGCTCAGGCGCCTCGGTGAAGATCCCGATCATCTGGCGGTGATCGACGATCGCGTCAGAATGACCAGAAGCGCGCTCTATTCCGATGCACTTCGTCTTGGCAGCGCTCTTGTCGGGCGGGGGCTCGGGCCTGGCTCGGTGGTGTCGTTTCAGCTGCCGAACTGGCACGAGGCCTGCGTTATCGGCCTGGCGAGCGCACTTTACGGGTTTGTTCTCAACCCCTTGCTGCCAATGTATCGCGAGCACGAGTTGAGCTTCATCCTGTCGCAATGCCGTTGCGACGCGCTTTTTATTCCGGCCAGTTTTCGAAACACGGATTTCGAAGCGCTGTTAGCGCGGGTCGATTTCGAGACGAAGCGCGAGGATCGCATATTCCGGGTCAGGAGCGGGCGGGAGGACGTCCCCACCTTCGAGGCTCTGCTGAGCGAAGGTGATGATATTATCGAGCCGCCCGCAGTGGACAATGCGGATGTGAAGATAGTCATCTACACATCCGGCAGCACCGGCCGGCCGAAAGGCGTGCTGCACAGTCACCATACGCTGCACGCGTTCGTGCAGGAGGGCGCGCGCTTCTGGGGCATCGATGGCAACGATCGCATGTTCATACCCTCGCCGGTGGGCCATGTCGGCGGATCGATCTACGCTTTCGAAATGCCGTGGTTCACCGGAGCAACCGCCATACTGGCGGATACGTGGGACGCGGACCAAGCGGTCGATGTCATCGACGCTGAAGGTGCGACTTTCTTTGCTGGGGCCACGCCCTTCCTGCAAGGATTGCTGGATGCCGCGTCATCTCGGGGCAGCCATCTTCCCACTCTCAGGCGTTTCGTCTGCGGCGGCGCGAGCGTGCCGGTTTCCCTGATCGCCCGCGCGCAGGACCACTTCCGCAATGCGGTCATCTCGCGCGCCTACGGCTCGTCCGAAGTCCCCATCATCTGCCCGGGCATATTTACGCGTAACGATGCGGTCCATGGCCAAACAACGGATGGAGAGATCAGGGTCGAGCTGGTGATCGTGGACTCCGACGGCAGGCCTGTCAAGGCGGGCGACAGCGGCGACATTCTCGCGCGATCGTCGCGGATGTTTCTCGGATATATCGATACCGACGATGAGGCGGGACAGTTCACCCCGGACGGTTATTTCGTCATGGGCGATGTCGGGCGCAGGATCGACGGCCGGTTTCTCGAGATCACCGGCCGCAAGAAAGAAATCATCATTCGGCACGGCGAGAACATCAGCCCTCGCGAAATCGAAAACGCGCTGCTCTCACATGAGGCGATCTCAAGTGCTGCCGTCGTCGGCGTGCCGGATGCCAGAACCGGCGAGCGCGCCGTGGCGTTCGTTGCGCTTAAGCCGGAGAAGGCGTTTTCGATGGAAGCGATGCGGTCGTTTCTTTCCGAGTTTGGCATGGCCCGCCAGAAATTCCCGGAGGAACTTCACATCATGGATCGCCTGCCGACGAATTCGATTGGAAAGATCCTCAAGGAGCAGTTGAAGGCGAGTCTGGTCCGGCCTGCTCGGCCTGATGTGGGCAGCTGGGAGGCATCACAGTGACTGCGCAGATCGCGTTCGCCGCAGCCAACGGCATTGTCCTTGGCATGGCGGTATTCCTCGTCGCCGCCGGCCTCACGCTGGTCTTCGGAATTCTGAAGGTCTTCAATTTCGCTCATGGAAGCTTTTTCATGATTGGTGCCTATATCGCACATGCGATTACCGGCCAGGATCCTTCCTCGCTACCGTATTTTCTTTTTGCGGCTTTCGTTGCAGCGCTTGCCGTTGGTGCGATGGGGATCGCTACCGACACCTTGGTGCTGCGCCGCCTCTCCAGCGTCGCGAACGACTATACGCTGATTGCGACCTTCGCCATTCTTCTTCTGTGCGACGGCGCCACGAAAATGGTCTTCGGCCAGGATATCTATGCTGTCTATCCCCCAGCGGTACTCGATCAGACGATGGATGTCGGAATCCTGCTGACCTATTATTCCGTATTCATCGTCGCCTGCGGGATAATCGTGTTCGTGCTGCTGGAACTGGGGCTCAACAGGCTGTGGTTCGGCAAGCTCGTTCAGACGGTGGCGCGAGACCCGTGGATGGCTGGTGTGATCGGGCTGCGCGTGCAGCGCCTGAAGCTCGTCAGCGTCGGCGTCAGCTTTGCGCTGGCCGGTCTTGCCGGTGGTCTTCTGGTAGCCAACCAGAGCCTTTCGCTTAGCCTTGGACACTCATACCTTCTGCTCGCCTTCAACTCGGTCATCGTCGGCGGGCTTGGAAGCATACGCGGCGCCTTTGTTGCCGCACTGATTTTCGGCCTGTTCGAAAGCTTCAACTCGCTCCTTCTTCCGTCGATGCCGGGAACCGTGTCCTACATGGTTCTCATCGCGGTGATCCTGTTGAAGCCCGAAGGCCTTTTCCCGGAGCGGACATAATGAACGGCAGCTCATTCATGCGTCCAGCCGTTATCTTGCTCTTCGTTGCCGCTCTCGCTGCCGCCCCATTTGCGGTTAATCAGGGGCTATTGTTCCTCATTGGCATCGCGATGCTGCAGGCGATGTTTGCGCTCTCGTGGAATCTCATGTTCCGCTATGCCGGCCTGGCATCGTTCGGGCATGCGATGTTCTATGGCATCGGTGGCTATGCGGTCGCGGCCATCATCTTTCATGGGTTCCCGCTGCCGTTTCTTCTCGCAATCCTGCTCTCGACGGCAATCGGGGCCGTCGTTGCGTTTGTTGTCGCGCTGATCGTTCTCCAGCGAGCGGCGGGAATTCAGCTCGCGGTTCTTACATTGGCGCTGTCGCAGCTGGTACTTCTCTTCGTCAGCTACACCGACTTCCTCGGACGCGATGACGGCCTTTCGGGCCTTGCGCGCCCGGTTCTCGATTTCGGTTTTTTCACTCTCGATCTCCGGTCCCCGACCGCATTCTACTACTTCATCATGGTTGCATTCGCCCTGGTGACTGCCGGCCTGTTGTGGTTCGTCTCGGGGCGCTTCGGGCGCGTTCTGCTTGCCGTTCGCATCGACAGCGAGCGCGCCGCATTCCTGGGCGTGGATGTTCGGCGCAAACGTATTTTCGTCTTTACACTGGCAGGCGCCATCGCCTCCTTTGCCGGCGCGCTGGCCGCTCCGTGGGCGCAGATCATATCCACCGACAGCATGTCGTGGTTCAATTCCGCGCAGCCCATGCTCGCCACGCTGCTTGGTGGCGCTGGCTCCTATTGGGGGCCGGTGATAGGGGCCTTCGGCCTGATCCTCGTGAACTACTTCACGAGGACTTTTGTCGGCCTGTCCGAGTTCATGGTCGGTGGCATTCTTCTCTTCGTCGTGTTGCTCGCCCCGTCGGGTATTGCCGGGTTCTTTGAAATGCTCCGCAGGATGCGCAATCGAACCCGCACCGCCAGTGCCCGGGAGCACAACCAATGAGCGTTCTGGTCGCGAAGGGCATTCGCAAGACCTATGGCAGTCTGGAAGTGCTCAAGGGTGTCGATCTTTCGGTCGGGGCCGGGGAAACCTTTGCCATCATCGGGCCAAACGGTGCCGGCAAGACGACCTTGTTCAAGGTGCTGACGGGAGAGGTCAGCGCGCAGGGTGGATCGGTCAGTTTTGACGGCAAGGATGTCACCAGGCTGCCGGCATTCGTTCGCGCCCGCATGGGGTTTGGCCGGACGTTTCAGGTCGCTCGCGTGTTCGGGGAGCTGTCGATCTTTACCAACGTCGTACTGGCCATCGAAGCGCGCAAGGTGAACGGCGGCGAGTCGTGCGGCCGCTGGTGGGATTGGCGCCCATCGGCAGATACAAGCGACGAAGCACGTTCACTGCTTGAGAGTGTCGGCCTGGGTCGTCAGGGCGACGAGGAAGCGGGCCTGCTGTCACATGGCGATAAAAAGCGCCTCGAATTTGCCGTCACTCTTGCCGGCAAGCCGCGCATTCTCATGCTTGATGAGCCCACGGCGGGCATGTCGGCTGCTGATCGCAAAAGCACGACCAATCTGCTTCGCGACCTGAAGGCGAAGGGGATAACGATCATTATGACCGAGCATGACATGGACGTCATTTTCGATCTCGCCGACCGTCTCATGGTCTTGAACTACGGTGCGGTGGTCAGCCAGGGCGATCCGGTCACGGTGCGCGAGGACGAGATGGTCAAGCAGGTCTACCTCGGGAAAGGTGTCGGGCATGCTTGAACTGGAAGGCGTGAACGCATTCTACGACCAGAGCCATATTCTGCACGACATCGGTTTCTCGATGGAGGAGGGCGGCCGCGTTGCCATTCTCGGCCGCAATGGCGCCGGCAAGACCACGCTTCTGAAGAGCATCATGAATGCCGGGCCTCGGGTGCAGGGGGGAATCCGCTTCAAGTCCAGGGCGCTGGCGAATGCTTCGCCGGATGAGCGGGCGCGTCTCGGGCTGGCTTTCGTTCCGGAAGATCGGCGCGTGTTCGGACACCTGACCTCCTACGAAAACCTGAAGATCGCGCAGTATGGTGCATCGCCCGAACGCGAGAAGGTGCCGATCGACGATTTGATTGGCCGCTTCCCCATGCTTGTGCCGCTCAGGAATCGCCCAGGATCGCAGATGAGTGGCGGGCAACAGCAGATGCTTGCGGTTGCGCGGGGAATTGCGGCACGTCCGCACATAATGCTACTGGATGAGCCTACGGAAGGGTTGGCGCCTGTTATCGTGGCGGAACTTGCACATGAGGTGGCCGCCTGTTGCCGGGACTACGGAATTGGTCTCCTGCTCGCTGAACAGAGTATCTGGTTTTCGCGGCAATGTACCGAGCGGGTTTTGGTTATAGACACGGGGCGGATTGTCTTTTCGGGCAGCTGGCAGGACTTCGATGAAAATGCAGAGAGGGTGCAGCGGCATCTTGCGATTTAGCGCAGACAACAAGAGCAATCATGTTCATTGCGCCGGCATGGCAGTGTGGTGCGACCGGTGACCAAAACGGATGTCCCTAATGATGGCACGCAGGCGATACGCCGCGCTGCCTCGATCCTGAAGCAGATTGCCAAAACGCCCCAGACCGGGTCCACCCTGCGCGAGCTTTCGGAAGCGATGGAACTCTCGCGTTCGACGACGCACCGAATTCTGAAATGTCTTGTCAGCGAAAAGCTCGTAGCCCAGAGCGACGACGCCAAGCGTTACTCGATCGGTGAATTGGCGGCCGAGCTTGGCCTGGCCGTGAGGGGACGAAAAGACGTTATCCTGACGTGGCGGCCCGCCATTGAAGCGCTGGCAAGAGATACCGGGGCGACCACCTATCTCATGGGACGCAGCGGCAGCGAGTCCGTGTGCCTGGACAAGGCGGAAGGCTCTTCGGTGATAAGGGTCATTCCGGTCGAGGTCGGCCAGCGCCGCCCGCTCGGCCTCGGTGCCGGCGCGACGGCCATTCTGGCGGCAATGCCCGAAGCCGAATGCGAAGCCACGATCGCCGCAATCGAGCCCCATCTGCATCGATATGGGCGTGCCACTGCCGACGATTTGCGAAAGGCCGTCGCAGACGCGCGGGCCAGCGGTGTCGCAGAGAGCTGGGGAAAGGTGGTCGAAGGGGTCTATGGCCTCGGCATCGCCGTACCGTCGGACAAAGGCGGCATGCTGGCTCTCAGCATCGCCACCCATCAGTCGCTTGCTACGGAAGAGAATATCCAGAAGTGGAAGCGCCTTCTGAAAGCCGCTGCTTCCCTTCAGTGATCAGGTTCCTCATCGGGATTTGATGTCAACCGTGAACCACGGGCTTTCCCGAATGGCTGAAATCCGGCTGCACTTCGGTGCGGGTGGCAACGAGCGCCGTCTCTGAAAGAAACTTGGTAGCCGACCAGCCTCCGTCGATTGCGATGCACTGACCGTTGATCCAGCCGGCGGCGTCCGAACACAGGAAGGCAATCGTGTTGGCGACGTCATCGGCAGTGCCCAGGCGCGGCGACGGCGTCATATCGTTGTTCATGCGCTTGAACCGCTCGTCCTCGAAGCGGCCTTCCGTCATTTCCGTCGGAATGACTCCCGGGGCGATGGCGTTGCAGCGAATACCGCTGCTGCCATACTGGCAGGCGACATGCGACGTCAGGCCAAGCAGACCTGCCTTGGCAGCCGAATAGGCTCCACCCCGAAGCCCGCCGACCAAAGCGTATGTCGAGGATACGTTCACGATAGCCGAGCCCGGCTGCATGACGGTCAAGGCTTCGCGAATGAACCGGAACGGCGCGCGCAGCATCAGGTTCAGGCTGGCGTCGAGCGTAGCGTCGTCGGTTTCATGCACCGGCTTTGGCCGGCCACTGCCTGCATTGTTGACGAGGTAGTCGAGGCGGCCGAAGCGCGACATGGCCAGCTGAACGGCGCGGGATGGAGTGTCGTCCAGGGTGGCGTCTGCGGCCAGCACAGCGACCAGGTCGCGCCGTTCGCCGGCGGCCGAAACCAGCGCGTCAAGCTTCTCGCTGCGACGGCCCAAACCAACGACGGCAATGCCGGAATTCACAAAGGCCAGCGCGGTTGTCAGGCCAATGCCGCTTCCCGCTCCCGTTATGAGTGCCACTTTCATATTCCAGAACCTCCCTCTTGAAGCTGTCTGTCTAACGCTGGTTGCTTCGCACCGCCAACTTGTAGCGCTTTGTATGGATCATCCCGTATAGTAGGACAAATATATGATGATTGTTTTCGCCTGATTGATATTGCTAGCAGAAGTTCTATTGACATAGAAGCAAATTATGCTGATTTTCGAGTTCAATCCGTTGATTGGCGATGTACCATTATATGAGACAGGTTTTGAGTTATGGACTTTTCCTGGTCTGGTCCGCAAAGCGCATTTCGCGCGCGTGTCGTTGACTTTCTGAAGTCGGAACTGCCCGACGACTGGAGCGAGATCGCGCGGCACGGACCGGGATCGCGTCAGCAGACGGATTTCTCCCTCCGCTTCTGCCCCAAGCTTGCCGAGGCCGGCTTGCTGGTTCCGCACTGGCCAAAGGAATTCGGCGGTGAAGGCGCAACCGTTTGGGAGCACTTCATTCTTGGCGAAGAGATGTGGGCGGCCGGCGAGCCGCGCGGGCCGCAATATATGAACGTCAACTGGATCGGCCCGACGATCATGCGCTTCGGTACCGATGAGCAGAAAGAGTTGCATCTGCCGCGTGCGGCCAAGGGTCAAGCCATCTGGTGTCAGGGCTTCTCGGAACCTTCGGCGGGATCCGACCTCGTGTCGCTGCGAACATCAGCCGAGCGCGACGGGGACAACTTCGTCGTCAACGGCTCGAAGATCTGGACGTCTTATGCGGGCCTGGCGGATCACTGCTTCCTGCTCGCGCGTACATCGGGCAAGCGCAAGGACGGCATCTGCATCTTCATCGTGCCGATGGACACGCCTGGCATTTCCGTACGGCCGATCCCCAGTCTCGTCGGCGAAGGCGATATCCATGAGGTGTTCTTCAACGATGTGACTGTTCCGGCATCGGCGATGCTCGGCGAAGAGGGCAAGGCCTGGTCGATCATCACCTACTCTTTGGGCAATGAGCGCGTCGGCATTCCTCGTTATGAGTTTTCACGCCGCACCCTCGACGCGCTTGTCGCGCGATTGAAGGAAGAAGGTCGGTGGAACGACGAATATATCCGCTACCGCGCGGGGCAGGCGCTTTCGGCATGCGAAGCAGCACGCCTGCTTGTCTACCGGGTGGTGGATGAGCGGTCCCGGGGCGCGCCGCCGAGCGCGGAGTCGAGCCTCGCCCGCTTTGCCGTCATTACCGCCGATCATGCCGTCTCGAATTTCGGTCTCGAGTTCCTGCCGGCTTCATATTCGAACGACGACATACCCTCGCTGAAGCCCCACCATGAACGCGCGATCGCATCGGGGATCGCCTCGGGGGCAGCGGAAATCCAGCTTGGCATTGTCGCTCAATCTTACCTGGAACTTCCTTGGGAGCCTCGCGCGTGAATTTTGCTGTCCCGGAGGAGTGTACCGCGCTCATCAGCGCTCTTGAGAAGCTGCTTATGCAGGCGGAAGCGACAGCTGCGCCTGTCGACGGAAGCAGGTCGTTCTTTAGTCGCGATCTTGATTCGGCACTTGAGGACTCAGGCTTCCTCGATGCGGCGGGGCTCGAAGAGTTCGGGCCGATGGCCGCCGCCATGGTCGTTCAGGAGATTTCCTCAAGGCCTGTGATTGTCGAGGCCGCCCATTCTTCGTTCTTGCGGGCGCTGGCATTGCCCGAGTGGCCGCGTCCGGTCGCCGTGTTGACGGGTAAGTTCGACCAGGCGACCAGATTTCTCGGTGTGGCGCGATCGGTCGTCCTGCTCGGCGAAAACGAGGCGCGGGTTTGCCGGATCGAAGGCAAGGACACGATCGCCACCGCGCCGTTCTTCGCATACCCGATGGCGCGGCTGGCGGACCCTGCCGCATGCCTGGCGCGGTCCGAGGTGGTGGCGGACGCAGCGCTCGTGCGGCGGTTGCTGCTTGTGGCGACGGCATGCGAACTGAGTGGCATCCTCAAAGGCGCTTTGTTCAGTGTCACAGACTACGTCAAGAACCGCCGCCAGTTCGGTCGCGCGATCGGGTCGTTTCAGGCAGTCCAGCATCGGCTTGCAATGTGTGCGAGCACGATTGCGGCAGGCGAGTGGCTCGCACGCAGGGCCGCTGTTTCCGGTTCCTTGGAGGATGCTGTCATGGCCGCCGGCTATCTTCAGGAAAGCACCAGCCGCATACTCTACGATCTGCATCAGTTCATGGGAGCAATGGGGCTGACGCTTGAACACCCACTATACCGGTGGTCGTATCGGGCAAAGCTGCTTCTGTCCGATCTGGGTGGGGCATCGCGGCAGTTGCGTGATGTCGCGGCAATAACCTGGCCAGAGACCGCCTAGTCAATCGCACGGCTGGTTGAATACATTTTTGAGCAGGAGCATTGTATGTCGGAGAACTGGCAGGACAAGTACGCCGCGATTGCATTTTCGCGTCGCGGCCGGATCCTCACCATACAGTTGAACAATCCGGACAGCCTGAACGCCGTCGGCAAGCAGATGCACGATGAACTCGGTTGCGTGTTTGCCGACGCGGCGGCTGACGAGGAAAGTGATATCATCGTCTTGACCGGAGCGGGCCGCGCATTCTCCGCCGGAGGGGACATCGCCCATATGCAGGCCGTCGTCGATAAGCCAGAGCTCTTTCTCCACGAGGCCGAAATTGCCAAGCGGATCATCTTTTCGCTGCTCGACCTGGAGAAGCCGATCATAGCGAAGATCAACGGCCACGCCGTCGGTCTCGGCGCCACGCTTGCCTTGATGTGCGATGTAACCTTCATGTCGCGAAAAGCCAAAATCGGCGACCCTCACGTCGGCATTGGCCTCGTGGCAGGCGACGGCGGGGCCGTCGTCTGGCCTCATCTTGTCGGGTTTTCGCGCGCCAAGGAATTCCTGATGACCGGTGATCTGCTTGACGCTGCGCGCGCTGCCGAGATCGGTCTCGTCAATCATGCGGTGGACGCTGACAGGTTGGATGAAGCGATCGACACCTTCTGCGACCGTCTCGCCGCCGGTTCTACCCAAGCCATTCGCTGGACGAAGACCATCGTCAACATCGAACTCAAGCGGATTGCCGCCGCGGTGATGCAGGCCGGCATGGCCTATGAGACGGTCACGGCCTACTCCGCCGATCACGCCGCCGCCGTTGCCGCCTTCCGGGAGAAGCGGCCTCCTGTGTTCAAGTGAATGGCATTGATAGCGTCCTTCTCAGGCCTACACCCGGCCTGGTGGAAACGCCTCGAACGTCTTGCCGACATTTCCCGTCTCGCTCAACGGCTTGACAGCCACGCTCAATTGGATCTGGACCTTTAACGCGATCGACGCGACTATTGTCCCTTACCGGGCGAACTGCCTTCCCCCTCGATCCGCCCTCAGGACGCCCTTCCATCCGCGTTGCCCGCAGACAATGACGCGCTGCCGGGAGGTTGTCCCAGTACTGAAATAAACTGCTCCGGATCGTTGGTCGGCTTGTCATCTGAACGAGGCAGCCTGATCCATGACGAACGATCTGTCTTTCGAAGAGGCCGCCGCCTATCTAGCGAGACAGCATCGTTCCGGAATCGCCAATCCCGACGTGGGATTTAAGATTAATTCATCTCGAGTTGCATAATATGCAGGATGGAGATGTGAGAATAGAGTCTCTAAAAGTCGAATTTTTATTTCCAGAACAGCGATTCAATATTGGGCTGACATTTCTTGTCATCGGCGTATCCAAAGGAGCCATATCAGATAGGGACCACCAATAAAGGTCGTAACGAGTCCGAGAGGTATCTGGTATGGAAACATCAAATACCGGCCAAACCAGTCGGCGAGTACCATAATCATCATGCCGACGGCAGCCGACCCGGCAAGTTGCTGGAGAGACCCTCGTAATCCAAGAAGGCGCGCGATCTGAGGCGCCATCAGCCCAATGAAGCTGATCGGGCCGACCAGCAAGGTAGCGCCCGTGGACAGTACCGACGAAATAAGAAGAATAGCGATCCGGGTCCCTGAGATTCTCACTCCCAGGGCGGAAGCGGTCGGCACGCCAAGCGGCAGGATATCCAGCCAGCGAAAGCAAAGGACAACGCCGAACATTGCGGGGAAAGCCACCGCCGATACCGCAAGAAGCTGATCCCATGTCGTCTGATAGGTCGAGCCGGCCAACAAGCCTCTGATCGACCACAATCGTGGATCACCGGAAGCCATGAGGGCTGTGAGCACAGCGCCGCACACTGTCGTTGTGGCAACCCCTGCGAGCAGCATGCGCTCCGGAGCGAATTTGCTGCGCGCACCGAGAAGGAGCATCATCGCCAAGGGAATGACCGCACCGGCTACGCCGCCGCCAAGCTGTAATTGGTATTCCGCCGAGGGAACCAGCAGCAGGACCAGCACCATGCCCATAGCGGCGCCTGACGACACACCAAGAAGCTCGGGGCTGGCCATGGAGTTGCTGAACAAGCGCTGTAGCGCGGTGCCGGCGAAAGGCAGCAGCATTCCGGCCAGCAGTGCCGCGAACAAGCGTGGCGCACGCCATTCGAAAAGATCGCCGAAGACCGGGTCGAAGACAAACCCGAAACTTGCAGGCACCCAATTTGCCGACAGGCCGAACAGAATCGCAGGAACGAGCAGGGTGAGGATGCTCGCGATCCATAGCCAAGGATGGGGCAGCTTTCTGACGAGATTCGAACCTTCGCTTTCGACGGACTGCTCCCTCTTGAGCCTCGACAGGAGAACGAGAAGGATCGGTGCGCCCAGAAAGGCGGTAATAATGCCGGTAGGAACTTCGTAGTGCCCACCGCCGGCCAGTTGGGCGGCCTGATCGGCAACCCACAAGAATACTGCACCGATAGCAGGAGACCAGAGCAACTGGCTCGACGCCGTCCGGGCTCCGGTCAGACGGGCGAGCCAGGGCGCGAGCAGCCCGACAAAACCGACCACGCCGACGACACTGACCACCAGCCCGGTGAGCACCGTTGCGACAAGCAGCAGGGCGAGCCGGACTGTCCGGACCGAGATGCCGAGGCTATGCGCGCTGTCATCCCCAAGCCCGATCAGCGCTAGTGGACGAAGGAATATCGCAGTGACAAGAGCGGCAACGAGAAAAGCCGGTGTCAGAATGATTGCTCCCGACCAACCATTCTGAAGGAGAGAACCGGCGCTCCAGATATAGACGCTCAACGCTTCCTCTTGCCGGAACAAGCTAAGGGCATATTGAGCCGAACCGCAGTACAAGTTGATGAGAAGCCCTGCCAGGATCAATACGACAGGGGAGAAACCTCGACGTGAGGCCAGCCCAAAGGCAAGCGCGGTCGCGGCGGCCGCGCCGGCGAATGCAATCAACGGGCTGCCATAGGAAAGGGCGGAAGGCGCGAATGTGAATGCAAGGGTGAGAGCTAGTTGCGCGCCGGAGGCCGTCCCGAGCGTTGTCGGAGAGGCCAGCGGATTTCGCAAGGCCATCTGAGAAATCGCACCGGCTAAAGCAAGCGATGCGCCGGCAAGCAAGCTGACGAAAAACCGTGGGAGATCGCTATAATAAAACAAGACCCGCTCATACTCGCCTTGCACGGCTGTTCCAGCGGCCCAGTTCGCTAAATTTGGCCCGTTGAGAGTGGTAAGAAACGCCGCCAATCCGCCGAAAAATACGGTGAGAAAAGCTGGCCCTCCAAACCCGAAGCTTCGCCATTGGGCCCGTTGCCGGTACGCCACCTCACCCGGCATGGGGAATGCCCCGCAAAATATCTGTCAGCGACCAGGAAAAGCGAACTGCACTTGGAAGCGCCCCAAAAGTCCAGAGCGACGGGATGGTATGAAACTGTCCTCTTCGATTGAAAGGAAGGCTGCTCCACAATCGGCTGGATTTCAGCGCGATCTGAACATAGGCCGGAACCGGTCCCAGATTGATGACCAGTGCGTCCGGTTCGCTCTTTAGCCGCTCGATGCCGGCGTTGGAGTAGCCCCAGATATTTCCCGCCTGGTCCCATGCATTGCGCAAACCCGCGACATCAAGGACATGCTGAAACAGCCCGTTGTTGCCATGGATCATTAAGTGGCGTTCGTCGATCATCGTGACAAGATATACCGGCCGACCCCTAAAATCGTTGGCGGAAGCCTTCAGTTGTTCAAGCGCAACTGTCGTCTCCTCTAGATAGAGCCGCGCCTGCTCGGACCGTCCGGTAACGGTGGCTATTTGCACAAGCGCCTTGCGGGCGTTGTCGAATGGCTTTCCGCTCCCGTCAAAGATCGAATAGGTTTCGACAGAGGCAATGCGGCCCAGAATGTCTGCGATACCGGCATAACCGGGATTAACGAGGATAAGGTCCGGATCGAGCCGGCGCATCAGTTCGAGGTTGGGCTCCGTACGCAGGCCGATATCCTGAACTGTCTCCGGCAGGTCTGGATCGACGAGGTTCCGATAGCCACGGACCTCGGGGATCGCCAGTGGTTTGACACCCAGTGCGAGCAGCGTTTCCGCGAGCCCCCAATCGAGCGCGATGATACGCTGTGGACCGCTCGCCTGCTCGACGCAAAACCCGGATGCGGGTGCAAGAACGGCGGAGGCTGCCATGATACCTGCAGCGATGAAATCGCGGCGGGTCTGCGTTGATGACATGGCGTGCCCGCTATGTTTGCCGGCCTTCATACCGCTACCAGCGACGTGTCAGCGTGCCCAGAATGGTGCGTCCCTCCTGCCAGTAGCAATAGCCAAAGGAGCAGGTGGCCACTTGCTTGTCGAAGAGATTGGTTGCGTTAACAGCCAATCGCAGTCCGTCGCGCTCGTAGTGGATCGACGCATCGACGAATGCCGAGGAGTCGTTCTTCTGGGTGTTTTGTGCATCCGCGTAGGTCTTGCCGGTAAACCGTACGCCGGCACCAAAGCCAAGGCCGTCGAACATGCCTTCGTTCACCGTGTAATCGGCCCAGAGCGATGCCTGATTGGCGGGAACGCTGACCGGCCATTTTCCGACATCGCCGTCCGTGCTCTCGACAACCTTCATGTCCTGGTAGGTGTACGACGCCTTGAGCCGCAGATTTTCTGTCAGGTTGGCTGCTCCTTCGAGCTCAACGCCGCGCGAACGTACCTTTCCTGTCTGGATTTTCTGATTGGCATCATCTGGGTCGGACGACAGCATGTTGCCTTGCGTCAAAGAGAATACCGAAAGTGTCACGAGACTATCGGCTGTCGGCTCATACTTGATGCCGGCCTCGTACTGTTCTCCCGTCGTCGGCTCGAACGGCTTGCTGCCCCGGGCGGCAGATGTCGTTCCGACCTGGGGCAGGAACGAGGTCGAGTAGCTGACGTAAGGTGCCAGTCCGATATCGGACAGATAGGTAAGGCCAACGCGGCCGGTAAACGCGCTGTCTGTCGTTTTCAAAGTCTCGGATGTGAGAAAATTGCTGGTGTCGAGATCGGCCCAGTCATGACGGCCGCCCAGCGTCAGCACCCAACGATCCTGGTATTTGATCTGATCCTGCAAATAGATGCCGACTTGACTCAGCTTCTGCCGGGTATTTGCCATCTCGATCGAGAAGTCGGTTGAGACCGGTTGTCCGTAAACCGGATTGTCCAGATCAAGCGACGGCCCATAGCCATTATGGACATTCGATTTTCCATCCATCCGCTGGTAGTCGAGACCCAGAAGAACTTTGTGGCTGAGACTTGCGGTATCGAAGGTGGCGATCGCCTGATTATCGACCGTGAAGGAGGTAAGGTTCTCCTCGCGGTGCTCCCAGAAGCGGTTGAGCGTGTGCCCGTCGCTTGCGAGCGGGCCGGGAACTACATACCGGCCGTCGAAATCTATGCGTCCCCATCGCAGATTCTGTTTGACTTGCCAGACCTCACTGAACCGGTGTTCAAACTCATATCCACCGGAGTATTGTTCCTGGGCGTATCGGTCGAATGACGGTTCGCCCACAAATATGTGCGTTGGCGTTCCGTCCGGTCGCGTATGATAAAAATTCCAGCCGACATTATCCTTCATGTAGTCGCCAAGAATCGTCAGTTTCGTATCGCTGGAAGGCTGCCACGAAAGTGAAGGCGCGATGTAACGGCGGTCATCGGGCATATCGCCGTGTTGAAAACTATCGGCATCTCGCAAGACGCCTGTCAGCCGGTAGAGGAACTCCTTGTTCGCGTCGACCGGGCCGCTGAAATCAAATGCCCCCTGATACCGGTCGTTGCTGCCGATCTGCCCCTGCACTTCGCGGATCACCTCTTCAGTCGGCTTCTTGGTGACGCGGTCAACGACGCCGCCGGGAGCACCTTGCCCGTAGAGGACAGAGGATGGGCCTTTCAGGACGTCGATGCGTTCAAGCCCGTAGGCTTCGGTCTTGAAATAGGAGAAGGAATAGGTTGGCTGCCGCAAACCGTTCTTGAAATCGCCTGAAGGATGCGAATTGAAACCGCGCAGCATCATCTGGTCGAAACGCGGGTCGGTTCCAAACAATCCGGTTGTCACACCGGCCGTATAGCGCAGTGCTTCCGAAACCGTCTGTGCTCCCTGGTCGCGAATCTGGTCCTTGGTAACGATGGAAATCGCTTGCGGCACCTCGACCAAAGGGGTGTCCGTCTTGCTGCCGGTCGAACTGCTGCCTGCGACATAACCGTTTGTTCCCGAACCCTGCCCGCTGATCGTGACCGCATCGAGCAGTATCGAGCCATCTTGGCTGATGCCGGCGCCGCTCTCTTGCGCCCGGCTGGTAATTGTTACCGTGTTGTCGTTGACAAAGGAGTAACTGAGGTTCGTGCCTGCAAGAAGCGTAGCGATAGCCTGTCCGGTAGTCATTGAACCGCGCACCGGTTTGCCCGTCGACGATGCTGCGGAGGTTTCCGGGAAAACAACATCGATGCCGGAAATGCGGACGATATCGTTCATTGCCTGACGAACCGGTTTTGCCGGAATATTGAAATTATGGGTCTTCTGTTTGGCGGTCTGGGCGAATGCTTTCTGGCCAATGCCCCTGTCGCCAGCGATCCCCACAAACACCGTTGTTGCCAGCAGAAAAACCATTCTGCCGCTCATAAGCCTGCCCTTCATCGGACGCCCCTTTTTCCTCGAAAACCTGTGGAAGGAACCGTTCCGAAGAAGCGTCCTTGCCCTCTCACTTTCCTTATCGTTCGAGGAACGGGGCTACCCTCACATCGCCGGTAAAAATTTATGCAATGACGGTTTCAAGGGCCGATGACGGTCACCATCCCGCCGATTGCCGTCATCCGAAACCCAACGGAGGATTGTACCGCGGCCAGGGCGGCATCGGTATTTTCGAGAGAGATATTTCCGCTGACGCGCGTTTCGCCGACGGAAGAACCTAGAACGACGATGCGCCCGCTGCGATACCTTCCGATCTTCGCCAGAACGTCCCCTAAGCGGGCATTGGTGAAAATCAGCCGGCCTGAGTGCCAGGCGGTGCTCTCGTCTATGCTGACCGAACGGATTTCCCCCAACCCGGTTCGACCATAATCGACGCTTTCTCCCGGCTTGAGAACGGTCTCCTGTTGCTTGTTGAGGAGACTGACTTCAAGACTGCCGCTGGCAAGAGTGATCGTAACCTCGCGTTCGCCGCCAAGGGCGACATCGAACTCGGTTCCGAGCACGCGAGCTTCGCCATTTTCGGCTTCGACGATGAATGGGACGTCCGCTCGATTGACGCGGAAATAGGCCGTTCCCCGCAAGAGATGCACCCGGCGTTCGCTCCCGGTCATCTCGACTTCAAGAGCGGTGTCGGCGTCCATAAGCACCTCGGAGCCGTCCGAAAGCGCGATGCTGCGTCTTTCAGCGCGTGCCGTTACATAGTCCGCTTCCAGGTCCTCAAGTATATGCGGGTGCTCCAGCCAGACCCAGGACCCAACGAGAAGCGTGGCAAGACCGACAACGACCGCCGCACCGGCCTTGTTTACCCGGTGTCCTTCCCGCAATTTTCTGATTTTTTCGAGCGGTTCAGCCAAATTGTCATCCGGCCTGCGCCCAACGATATCGGCGACAGGCCCGAGAGCCGACCAAAGCGTCCGAACCTCTTCGAACGCTTGTTCGTGCTGTGTCGAGGCCTTGATCCATGTCCTGAAATCACGCTCCTCGCGGCCCGACGGCTTGCCGTTCAGGCGAGTGAACCAAGCCACCGCTTCCTTTTCGATGAGCGCCTTGTCTCGCGATGCGGGTTCGCCGCCGGTCATCATTCGGATCGTTCCGGATATGCGATAAAATGAACTCTCAATGGTGTGAAGCGGTTACTGGCAAGCTTTGCACGCGACAATCGCCCGGGCTATTTCGCGCTCGACTGTACTATAAGACAGGCCAAGACTTTCAGCGATCTCGTCATAGGTGCAATTGTGCAATCGGTTCAGAATGAAAATCTGGCGCGTGCGTGCCGGCAATGTGTGGATGGTCTCTGCAAGCCGCTGCAAATCCTGCCGCGCAGACACTATCTGGTCGGGCGTTGCCACAGGCACTGAATATTGCTCTTCGGTAATCGCACCAAAGAACTTCCTTTTCCGCTGCTCGGCTCGAAAGTGGCTTATGGCGCCATATTTTGTCGCTCGGGAAAGATAGGCGGGCGTTAGTGTGATGTGCTCGACCGCACGCGACCAAAGAGCGGCAAAGACGTCCTGAACGATATCCGCCGCGTGGGCTTCGCCGACCCTGCGAAGGGCGACGCGTTCAAGGCGACTTCGCTCCGAAATATATAGATGCTCGATATCTTCACGGCTGCTGGTCAACGGTGCTGGCTCCATGCACCCGTCTTTCGTAGAGGTGCCGATTCCCGTTTAGTGACCCCGGCGCGCTCCTTCAACTGCTATCTTTTGGAAGAATTCTAATGATTTCAATCCCCTATGATAAACTTGTGTTAAATACTCAGCAATTATGTGAAATCGCTCACGTTTCTGATTTTGACCGGAGCGGAGCGCACCACGAGACACTCGAGCCGGGTGAATTATCAAGCGGAGTGTTGCATTTGGGAGACGCCTTCCTTTGCCGCAAGTGCACGCGTTGATCCGAGCGGTAGATGGTGGAGCCTTCCACACGGTAAGTAGAAGAATGCCAGCAAGCGCAAGGGCAAAATCGTGCGGTCCAAGGACGGCGCTGGTCCAGACCGAATAAAGCGTCCCGGCGCTGAGCTTGTAACCATGCCGCGCAAGTTCCTCTATCATCCACTGGCCGTAGAGTTCTTCTTGCGCCGTCGGCGGATGTGTCAAATGTCTCCTCCCACTCGTCTGATGCATATCAGAAGATCTCAGTCACGCATCCGCAAGCTTCCCATTTGGAGCGTGCATCACGCTGCGTAGAGAGCCTTGGCAAGTTCGTCGGGAAAGCGACCGCCGGGAGATTGCCCCTCCAGGCCCGCATTGGTGAAGGCCACCATCGTAAGCTTCCGGTCTGGATCGACAAACCATGAGTGGCCATAGGCCCCGCCGAGACGCCACGTCCCCGCGGTTTCCGCCGAGTGCGCGATCCCTGGGTTGCGCAGGATTGTGAAACCGAGACCGAAGCCGCGTCCGGGCCAGGGCAACAGGTCCATTCCAACTGTGTGATCGGTTGTCATCTCATCGATCAGCGCACCAGTCAGCAAAGGCTCGCCGCCGGTGCGAAGCACTTCAAGCAAAAGCAGCAGATCGCCGGCCGTGCCGATCATTCCGGCTCCACCCGAAGGGAAAGCCTTGCTATCGAACGCCCGGTCGAGAGCCATCCGCAGCCCCTCGGCTTCCGGCATGAAGGGTAGCGGAACGATCTCCATGCCCGCCATTCGGCGCGGTCTCGAAGGTTCGCTGACATAGCCGGTCGCCAGCCGGGTGGGATCGGCAGCCGTGAAGCCGGTATCCGCAATGCCGAGCGGTCCGGTGACGAGAATTTTGACCGCCTCGTCGAGCGGCAGGCCGCTGACGCGCTCCACCAGGGCCCCGAGCACATCCGTTGCAAGCGAATAGCCCCAGGATGTCCCCGGTTCGAACAGCAGCGGCACTGTGCCGATGCGCCGGACATTCTCGGCTAGCGTGACTTCGGCTCGATCCATGCCATCCGAAACGCCAGCGCGATGATAAGGGCCGTCGGCGGGCTCGAGAAAGCCATAGCCGAGACCGGCAGTGTGACTGAGCAGATGGCGCACAGTGATTGAAGGCACAGTGCCGCTCGGTCCCTCGGGCGTGAACTCCGGAAGCCAGGCCGTGACGGGCGCGTCCAATGTGAGGCGCCCCTGCCGGACGAGTACCAGAGCGGCGACAGAGACATACACTTTCGATACCGAGGACAGCCTGAACAGGGTGTCGAGACGCATGGGACGTTGCTCTTCCCGGTCGGCAAGGCCGGCCGCGCGGGCATAGATACTCTGGCTGTCGAGAGCCACGAGGACAGTCGCTCCGACGATCCGCTGTTCCGCCAACGCTGCGTCGATTACAGCATTTATACGCTCCGAAATGGGCTGCGGATCGCTAGTCGGGTTGAGGAGGGCAAGCGTCTTTGCGTCGTGAGACATGAGGGTTTCCTTCTGGTCATTGTTGGAGTTGCGGTGATTACTTCGGCATTGCTGCTGGAGAACCGTGGCCGCTCGCGGCCCACGCAACCACGAGCGTTGCAGCCAGCAACGTCAGCAGCGCCCACGGGAAGGAAGCGACGCCGAGGGTTTCAAGGAGAACGCCGCCAACCAGACCGCCACCGGCAATCGCAGTATTCCAGGCAGTAACGAGCATGGACTGTGCCACATCGGCTGCATCGCCCGCAGTCTTGGCCGAAGCAGTCTGGAATAGTGTTGCAGCGCCGCCGAATGCGAGACCCCATACACCCACCGCGCCATAGACGACTGCTGGGACGGTATTCCAAAACCCCAGCGCCAGCGCCGCGAGCCCAAAGAGAAGCGTACTGACCAGCACCAGCTCGCGCAGCCAACGATCGATAAGTACACCGACACCCCAGATGCCGAGTAACGCCGTCACGCCGAAGACAAGCAGGACTGCGTCGACCCTGTCTGCGAGACCGGCCGGAACGAGAAAGGGGGCGATGTAGGTGTAGAGGATGTTGTGTGCGAGCACGAAGGCCAGCGTGACGAACAGCACTGGCCGGATACCCGGCAGGGTGAAGGCTTTGCCGAGCGACCAGCGCTTGTTTTTCGCCTGTCCGGGGAAGTCCGGCACCTTCGCCAACACCCAGACGATAAGCACCGCGGTCAGGACACTCATGATGCCGAAGGTGAGGCGCCAGCCGACGGTGCCGCCGAGCAACGTGCCCGCTGGGATGCCGAGCGACAGGGCCATCGGCGTCCCGACCATTGCAACCGCGATGGCGCGTCCCTTCAGGTGGTCCGCAACCATGCGGCTTGCGTAACCAGCCAGTAGTGCCCAAAGCAGGCCAGCGAAGACGCCGGCGAAGAAGCGTGCGACTAGAGTCAGCACATAGCTGTCGGATATCGTCGTTACCGTATTTACAACGGCAAAACCACCGATAGCAATCAACAGGAGGGGGCGCCGCCGCCACCCTTGCGTGGCTGCAGTCAATGGGATTGCCGCCACCAGCGATCCAGTCGCGTATATCGTGATGAGTTGACCGACCAGCGCCTCCGAGACTTGGAGATCCGCGCTCATCATCGGAAGCAGTCCGGCCGGAAGGGCCTCTGTCAGGATGGTGATGAACCCAGCCATCGCCAGCGCAAGGAGGCCCGACATCGGTAGGCGTTCGGTTACCGCCGGACCGGAGGATTTAGCGGGCCCAAGTGATGGAGAATTGGCGCAAATCGGGTCGCTGGTAGAAGTCATGAGGCCGTCCAGGATAAAGGTGAATGTTCGCCTGCAACCGAAATTCCACATCACTCAACGATGAGAGAGTTCCGGCTACAGCATTGACCGGCAGGATAAATTCACTATCGATGAAAGAGAATTGTGCTAGAATTCATAACTAGCTGGACATTTTTGACCATAATCTGAGGTGTAAATTGGAGAGCCTGGGCTCACTGAGAGCGTTCGTGCTCACAGCCGAAGCGCGCAGTTTCACCATCGCCGGCCGGCATCTCGGCATCTCGCCCTCAGCGGCCGGAAAGGCCGTCGCGCGGCTGGAGGAACATCTCGGCGTTCGGCTGTTCCACCGCAGCACCCGATCGATCGCGCTTACACCGGAGGGCAGCCTCTTCCTGGAACGTTGCCGGCGGATCTTCGGCGAGATCGAGGCTGCCGAACTCGAACTTTCACAGACCCGAGGTGCGCCAAAGGGCAAGCTGCGCGTCAGCCTGCCCATCGTGGGAATGTTGATGATGCCGACGATCAGCGCTTTCGTACGGACTTATACCGAGATCGAACTCGATCTCGACTTCAACGATCGTCTGGTGAACGTTGTTGAGGAAGGCTTCGATGCGGTCGTGCGGACCGGTGACGCCACTGACTCGCGCTTAATGACACGCGTTCTCGGGGCCTCGCCCTATCTGTTGGCGGGCTCGCCCGGCTATTTCGATCAACGTGGCTTTCCCGCAAATCCGGCCGATCTTAAGAATCACATCGGCTTGCGGCACCGTTATCCGAGCACCGGGCTCATCGAGCCGTGGCCGTTGGGAAGCAAACGGCGGAAGGCGGAGGTCGAGATATCGACGGCCGCCGTCTCAAGCGGTCTCGAGCCTCTGATCTTTATGGCCGAGCAGGACCTGGGCCTGATCTATGTTCCCGAGTTTGCGATCCACCGCCAGCTTGCCGACGGCACGCTCGTGAGTGTGCTGGAGGATTATATCGACCACTCCGTCACGTTCCGGATGCTATGGCCGTCAACAAGGCAGCTTTCTCCCAAGCTTCGCGTATTCGTCGACTTCCTGGCCGATAATCTTTTTTCGCTGCCAAGCGCCGTGGCTGACATGGAGGTCGCCCACATATAAGCCGGTTTGCCATCAATCGGCCGCGGCCGGACAGCATCAGCATCCGACTCTTACTCCACAATTTTCCAGTATGAGTCCTTGCGGATCACCTTGCCGTTTCGAAAGGTGTAGAAGTCACAACCTCGGACTTCCACCGTCGTCCCGTCGCGGGTCGTGCCGGTGAGGGTCCATTTCGAGATACCAGTATCGGCAGCCGAATCCACAAAATGCTCGTCAGTGCCATAATGGACATCAGGCAGGCCTTCAAAGCGTGCTGCCAGCGCTTCCCGTACGGTGCGTTTGCCCTCGAACCGAGATCCCCAAGGCTTGTTTCCCCTCGGCATCTCGAGGACACAATCGTCGGAAAAGAACGCCATAATACGATCAAGATCGTGCGCGTTGAAGGCCTCACTTAGCTCCTTCAGTGTCGATCGAATGTCCATTTGCGCTGTCCAGCCATTGTCCGTGAGCGTTCGATCTCCGAAATAGGTCAAAGTCGAAGCTTCCTGTAAAGGGGTCCGCTGTCATGCGGGCATGCCGCTGGGTCGCAACGGTCTGACCTGGATTGGCGGTCTTAGTGCAAGTAGTCGAGATGAAGGGCGTCGTTCTCCCGTCGGTCGAATCCGAAAAATCGTCAGACCTTGATGAAACGCCACGATTTCCCCTTTCACGGTTGAGCGAAAGTCAGAACAGCTTCGGCGTAAGTGCTTATTGGGCCAGATTGCTCAATGGCGAGGAGCCTCCGTCCGAAAAGCCCCTATACCGGAGGTGGCTGCGGTTCAGATGCGCGCGCATCGCTTCGCGCGCCTCGCCGGAATTTCCACTGCTGATCGCTTCACAGATGGCCCTGTGCTCTCTTACCGTGTTCTGAATGTATTCGGGGGTGATGAGCGCTGGATTGAGCTCTTTCGAGAAGGCGGGCTGGGGAATTATCTGAAGGCTCATCAAGTTGAAGAACTCGATGAAGGCGCCGTTATTCGTCGCTTCTGCGATCGCGCGATGAAAGACAAAGTCGAGATGGTCAAGCGCAGCTTCGTCATCGATCGATGCTTCGAACTGGCGAGCGGCGTTCCAGATATTCGATTCCTGCGCCCAAGAGCGCCGGGTCGCGGCAAGACCGGCGGCGTGCACCTCGAACGCCATCCGCAGCTCCAGGAGGTCCATGAACGAAGTCTTCAGCTGGCGTAGCGGTGCCAGCGTAAGCTCGGAATCATAACCGCTCGAATCTTCCGGCTGCGGCACATCGTGTACGAACACGCCAACGCCATGGCGTGCTTCGACGACCCCATCGGACCGCAGTGCGGAGATTGCCTCGCGAATAACAGTACGGCTCACGCCGAACTGCTGGGATAATTCATTCAGCGACCCAAGCTTGTGTCCCTTGTCGAGTTGACCCTCGATAATAAGGGCTTTCAGTGCCTGTATTGTCCGGCTTGTCAGTGTGTCCAAGGTTCACCCGTTTAACTAGTGCCGCCGTCTCCTTGACCTTCATTCGATTGATAAGGATTCGCGACTTCTCTGACAAGGTATCACTACCTGGATAAGAGATGCTACCTCTGATATGTGGATTTTTCCCACGTGTGCGCACACCTGTTGAGATCGCCTCTCTGACGGCACGCACACTTCAGATTTTTTACACTAAGCCGCAAATTAATTTTTTTCCGTAAGGAGGCGTTCAGTTCTGTCGGCGCCGATCTACTTTCGTACATATAATTGAAAATAAAGGGGTTTTTCAGATGGCGACTCTTGGTAATCTCAAGAGGTAGTATCTCTAAATTTCATATTGACAAGAGATACTATTTCAATAATCTTTGGTGTCAGAAAAGAGGGCCTGTGACGCAGTTCGACCGGTAGGGCGACTGTGATGAATGGTTCCGGGAACGATATTTGCGCCGTGTCGCGCGCACAAAACAGGTGGAAAACTGCTATGGGTGTCGTCTCTGCGCGCCTCTCCGAGCTCGGCATCGTGTTGCCTTCGATTGCCCCGGCCTCTGGCAACTACATTGCTCACCGGATCGCCGGGTCCCTTCTGTTCGTATCGGGCCAGATCCCGCGTATCGATGGCGTCGAGCATTTCGTCGGCGTGGTCGGGCAGGACGTGTCGCCCGAAGACGGCTACCGAGCTGCACGCCTTTGCGCATTGAATCTGGTGGCACGGGTGAATGCGGCGCTCGACGGAAACCTCGATCGAGTGCTCGCCTGCGTGCAGCTTCGCGGTTTCGTGAATGCGCTGCCGGATTTTAAGGGGCATCCGGCGGTAATTGACGGCGCTTCCGATCTGCTCGTCGAAATCTTTGGAGAAAGCGGTCGCCATGTGCGCACGGCGCTCGGCGCCGGGTCACTCCCACGCGGCTCATCCGTAGAGGTCGACGGCGTGTTTGAAGTCGCAACGCAATCCTGATGATAACAGGAAGGGGAACTGGCCATGAGCGAGATCGCGAAGTCCGAAAAAGCCATCGATATGATCGGCGTCAACAAGTGGTATGGCTCCCTGCAGGTATTGAAGGGCATAAACCTGAACGTCGCGCGCGGCGAGCATATCGTTTTGTGTGGTCCGTCGGGTTCCGGAAAGTCGACGCTGATCCGGTGCATCAATCACCTGGAGGAAATTCAGGAAGGCACCATCTTCGTCAATGGCACGCAGCTCAGCCAGAGCGGCGCGAATGCCGACCATATCCGGCGCGACGTCGGCATGGTGTTTCAGCAGTTCAACCTCTTTCCCCATCTGACCGTACTCGAAAACTGCATGCTGGCTCAGCGGCGTGTGCGCAAGGTCTCCGTCGCCGAGGCCAGGGAAAAGGCGATGCGCCACCTGGAGCGCGTCCATATCGCCGAACAGGCCTTGAAATATCCCGCGCAACTCTCCGGTGGTCAGCAGCAGCGCGTGGCGATTGCGCGGGCGCTCTGCATGGATCCGAAGATCATGCTGTTCGATGAGCCCACCTCGGCGCTTGATCCGGAAATGGTCAAGGAGGTGTTGGACACCATGATCTCCCTTGCCGACGACGGGATCACTATGATCTGCGTCACGCACGAAATGGGTTTCGCCCGTGCGGTGGCCCACCGTGTCATTTTCATGGACCGTGGCGAGATCATCGAAAGCGCCGAGCCCGCCGCGTTCTTCGGCAATCCGAGCCATGAACGCACCAGGGCGTTCCTCAGCCAGATCCTCGATCATTGAGGAGCGGGCGATGAACTACACATTCGACTTCAGCCCGGTTCTTGCTGCATGGCCAACACTTCTGGAAGGCGTCATCGGGACGCTGAGGATGTCGTCGCTCTCCATGGTCTTTGGATTGAGCCTCGGTATCGTGTTCATGCTGATGCGCCTGAGCAATCAGAAAGTCCTGCGCATCATTGCCATCGGTTACATCGAGCTGATCCGCAACACGCCGATCCTCGTCCAGGTCTTTTTCGTCTTCTTCGGCATGCCGGCGATAGGCATCCGGCTCAGCGGAGAGCAAGCGGCGATCCTTGCAATGACGCTGAACTGCGCGGCCTACGCGGCGGAGATCGTGCGCGGCGGGGTTCAATCCATCCGGCCCGGCCAGATCGAAGCGGGCAGGGCACTCGGCATGCATACGGCCGACATCTACCGCTTCATCGTTTTCAGGCCGGCGATCCGGGCCGTTTATCCCGCGCTTTGCAGCCAGTTCATCCTGATGATGCTGAATTCCAGCCTCGTCTCATCGGTCTCCGCGGAAGAGTTGACCTACTTTGCTCAAACCCTGGATTCACAGACCTTCCGAAGCTTCGAGATCTATCTCACGCTCGGTGTCATCTATCTCGTTCTGTCCCAGTTCTTCTCTGCCGCTCTGAGCATGATCGGCAGGGTCTATTTCTCCTACCCGGCAAAGTGAGGCACTGCGATGATCCGTCAATTTGGTTGGGGAGAATTCGTCTTCCTGCTCGAAGGAGCGCGGTGGACCATCGTTCTCTCGCTTCTCGCCTTTACCGTCGGCGGCGCGCTCGGGCTGGCCGTGGCGCTCGGCCGCACCAGCAAGTGGAAGATATTGCGCGTCCTGATGGCGACGTACATTCAGATTTTCCAGGGCACGCCGCTGCTGGTCCAGCTGTTCTTCGTCTATTTCGGGCTGCCCATGCTGGGCATGAAGGTGGATGTCTGGGTGGCGCTGACCATCGGTCTGTCGCTCCATACCAGCGCGTTTCTCGGCGAGATCTGGCGCGGCAGCATCCAGGCGGTGCCAGACGGCCAAAGCGAAGCTGCCCGCGCTCTGGGCATCGGTTATGTGCACAGGATGGTCGATGTCGTTCTGCCGCAAGCCTTCCGTATTGGTCTTCCGGCGACCATCAGCTTCCTCGTCAACCTGATCAAGGGCACCGCACTCGCCGCTCTGCTTGGCCTGACGGAACTCACGCGCTCCGGTCAGTTGATGGCGAACATCACGTTTCAGCCGCTGCAGGTCTACGGCGCAGTTGCGCTCATCTACTTCTTCATCTGCCTGCCCCTGACCTACTGCAGTGCACGCATCGAACGGCGCCTCCACGCCGTGCGGTAAACAAGAACGCATCACAAAAACCAACCAGAGGTGACTACATGTTGAATACAGCATTGATCCTTTCGCGTTCGAAAGTGCTGGGCGGGTTTGCCGCCGTGCTTCTCGCGGCGTCCTCCTTCGCAACGACGGCGCTGGCCGTAACGCCCGAAGAACTCAAGGCCAAGGGTACCGCCACCATCGGCGTGCAGATGGATCAGTTTCCATGGGGCTTCATCGACCAGAACGGTCAGAATGACGGCTTCGACATCGAGATCGCCAGGATGATCGCCAAGGAGCTCGGCGTTGACGCGAAGTTCGAGCGCATCACCGGCCAGAACCGCATTCCTCTCCTCATCAACGGCAATGTCGATTTCCTGGTGCCGTCGATGACGATCACCGAAGAGCGTGCCAAGGTCATCCAGTATGTCATTCCCTATTCGTCGAACGATATCACGGTCTGGGGCAAGACGGATGCCGCCATCAAGGGGAACGACGATCTTGAGAAATATGTCATCGGCGTCAATCGCGGCAGTGCCTTCGAACCGCTGCTCGTGAAGGTCGCGCCGCCGAACACGAAGATCAAGCGGTTCGACGACGATGCGACGACCGTCCAGGCGCTTCTTTCCGGCCAGGTCGATGCGATCCTGGGCAGTGTGACCTACGGGCTCGTCATCAAGCAGACCGGAAACGATGCCCAGTTCGAGCGCAAGTACAAGGTTGCCGACAATTTCCAAGGCATGGCAGTGCGCAAGGGCGATCAGGAGATGCTCGACCTTCTCACGGATTTCGTGACCCGTCATACCGCTGATGGTTCGCTGGACGCGCTCTACAAGAAGTGGATCGGTGTCGACCGCGCGAAGCTTCCCACCACGCTGCCGGGGGTCGATTTCACCGGCAAGCAGTAACGCTGGAGCCCTGCGCGACCGCGAGGACTGCCGCGCAGGGCACCAGATACATCAACCACTGAAGAGTTTTTGGCCCCCGCCTGTTGGTGCGGGCGGGGGTAGGCCGCTGCACGTCGAAACTAAGCCTTCACGGGCGCGGCGCAACAAAAGCTCGCTTACGGAGCATGAGCAAGAAAATGGCGAAAGATGGCAAGCAGATCAGGGTCGGTGTCGATATCGGCGGCACCTTCACCGACGTTGCAATGGAGGTAGGCGTCACGCTCCATTCGATCAAAGTGCTGACGGACTATTCCTTCCCTGAAAATGCGATCGTCAAGGGGATACATCAGGTTGCCGAGGTCGCGGGAGTGGAGCTCTCCGAAATCGACACGATCATCCACGGCACGACGCTCGCCACCAATGCTCTGATAGAGCGGCGCGGCGCCAGGACCGCCTTCATCACCACCAAGGGTTTTCGCGACGTCATCGAGATGCGGACCGAAAGCCGCTTCGAGCAGTACGACCTCAACATCGTCCTGCCGGCGCCTCTGGTTTCGCGAGATGAGCGCTTCGTGCTCGACGAGCGTATCGGGGCCGACGGATCAGTGTTGAAGGCACTGGACCTCCTCGAGGTCGATGCCCTTTGCGACCGCATCATCGCCGCCGGCTACGAAAGCGTGGCGATCGGTTTCATCCATTCTTACCTCAACGGCGCTCACGAAAAGGTGGTGCGCGAGCGGCTGCTGGCCAGGAAACCGGACATTTCCGTCTCCATCTCCTCGGAAGTCTCGCCGCAGATGCGCGAATTCCAGCGTTTCAACACGGTCTGCGCTAACGCCTTCGTCAAGCCGTTGATGGCATCTTACCTCAATCGCCTCGTCGGGCGGTTGACCGAAGAAGGCACGCGCTGCCAGGTCTTCATGATCCATTCCGGTGGCGGCATCATCAGTATCGAGAGCGCTGTCGAATTTCCGGTTCGCCTGCTCGAATCCGGCCCGGCCGGCGGCGCGATCTTCGCGGCCCACATCGCTAACAGCTATGGTCTCGACCAGGTGCTCTCCTATGACATGGGCGGAACGACCGCCAAGATCTGCCTGATCGAGAAGCAGACGCCGAAGACATCGAAGACGTTTGAGGTCGCCCGAACCTGGCGCTTCAAGAAGGGCAGCGGTATGCCGATCTCCATCCCGGTCATCGAGATGGTCGAGATCGGCGCTGGTGGAGGCTCGATCGCGACGGTCGACAGCATGCGCCAGATCCGCGTCGGTCCACACAGCGCTGGCTCCGAACCGGGCCCCGCCTGCTATGGCCGCGGCGGTGCGAACCCGACGGTTACCGATGCGGACCTGATCCTCGGCCGTCTTGATGCCGAGGAATTTGCCGGTGGCGCAATGAAGCTCGACCGGCCCGCTTCCGACCAGGCCATGCGCGCTGGCCTGGCGGTCAAACTCGACATGGATGAGGTGACGGCCGCTTACGGCCTCAGCGAGGTGGTCGACGAGAACATGAGCAATGCCGCCCGCATGCATGCGGTGGAAAACGGCAAGGAACTCTCCGAATTCACCATGATTGCTTTCGGCGGTGCCGCACCCATTCATGCCGCCCGCCTTTGCGAAAAGCTCGGCATATCGGAACTGCTGATCCCGCCGGGCGCAGGCGTGGGTTCCGCAATCGGCTTCCTGCGTGCCCCCTTCGGTTTCGAATCCGTCCGCAGCGCCTATAGCCGCCTTAGCCGTTTCGATGCGGCAGGTATCAACCAGACGATCGCGGACCTGATTGCGGAAGCAACATCCTTCGTGCGCTCCGGCGCGCCGGATGCCGATCCCGATCTCGAATGCACGGCCTACATGCGTTACGTCGGGCAGGGCTGGGAGGTGCCGGTCACGATCGCGGTGCGTGACTACGTAGATGGCGACGGCGCATTGTTCCGCGAGCTGTTCGATGAACAGTACGAACATTTCTTCGGCCGCGTTATCGATGGTCTCGACGTCGAAATCGTCAGCTGGTCGCTGCGCGCGGCCTCCAAGGTGACCGCGCCGCAACGGATCGGCAAGACTGCCGGGAGAGCCGCGGCGGCCGTCCGCGGCAACCGTGAAATCTTCGATGTCCAGGAGGGCAAGTTCCAGAAGGCCTCGATCGTCTCCCGTAACGAAATGCAGCCGGGCGACTGGGTCTCGGGTCCCGCCGTCATCACCGAACGCGAGACCTCGACCATCATCACGGCGAGCCGCGAAGTCATCATGCAGGCCGATGGCTGCCTGCTGTTACGCGTCAAGCAGACAGCTTGAACGGAGGATTACCCATGAAAACCAACGTACTTTCCGACGTTCACATGCAGATCATGTGGAACCGGTTGATCTCCGTGGTCGAGGAGCAGGCCGTCACCCTCATCCGCACCGCCTTCAGCACCAGCGTGCGTGAATCGGGGGATCTTTCGGCCGGCGTCTTCAACCGCGGCGGCAAGATGATCGCCCAAGCCGTGACCGGCACGCCCGGCCACGTCAACGCCATGGCCGAGGCAGTCGGCCACTTCATCCGTGACATCGGCCCTGAAAACATCTTCGAAGGTGACGTCTACATCACCAACGACCCTTGGAAGGGCACCGGCCACCTGCACGACTTCACCGTCGTCTCGCCCAGCTTCCGCAATGGAGCGCTGGTCGGCTACTTCGCCTGCACGGCGCATGTCGTCGATGTCGGCGGCCGTGGTTTCGGCCCGGATGCCAACGAGGTGTATGAAGAGGGCATCTTCGTTCCGATTATGAAGTTCGCGGAGCGCGGCAAGGTCAACAAGGACCTGGTCAACATCCTGCGCAACAATGTGCGCGAGAGCCACCAGGTGGTCGGCGACGTCTATTCGCTCGCTGCCTGCAACGAGATCGGCCATCGCCGCTTGATGGACATGATGGGCGAGTTCGATCTTGCGGATCTGGAGACGCTGGGCGAATTTATCTTCAAGCGCAGCTACGATGCCACGCTGGAACTGATCGCAGCGCTGCCGAAGGGCACCTATTCGAACGTCATGCGCGTCGACGGCTACGGTTCGCCGATCGATATCGCGGTTCGCCTCGACGTGGCAGAGGACCACATCCTCGCCGATTTCGAGGGAACCTCGCCGCCAAGCCCGAAGGGTATCAACTGCCCGATCATCTATGCCGCGGCCTATGCCTGCTATGGCCTGAAGTGCTCGATCGCACCGGAAATCCCGAACAACCACGCGTCCTTGCTGCCGTTTCGCGTAACCGCGCCTGAAAACTGCATTCTGAACGCGCAGCATCCGGCACCGGTGTCGGTGCGCCACGTGCTCGGTCACCTCGTTCCCGACGCCGTGCTGGGCGCCGTGCACAAGATGCTGCCCGGTCGCGTGCCGGCGGAAGGGGCGGGCGCGCTCTGGAACCTGCATGTCAGCGTTCGCCCGCTGCATGGCGAGCAGGCGCCGGCCGACGGCGGCCAGCGCGCAGAGGTCCTGTTGTTCAACAGCGGCGGCGCGGGTGCCCGTCCGGCGCTCGACGGTCTGAGCGCCACGGCTTTCCCTAGCGGCGTGCATTCGATGTCGATCGAAGCGACGGAGCATGTCGGCCCGGTCATCTTCTGGCGCAAGGAGCTGCGTGACGGTTCCGGTGGCGCCGGCCAGTTCCGCGGTGGGCTCGGCCAGGTGGTGGAAATCTCGCCGACCAAAGGCCACGAAATGCATTTCAATGCCATGTTCGACCGCGTCGAGCATCCGGCATGCGGTCGCGAGGGCGGAGAAAGCGGCGCAGCCGGTGCCGTACTGCTTGACGACGGGACCCGTCTTGCATCCAAGGGGCGCCAGCATGTGCCCGCCGGACGCAGGCTGATCCTGCAGCTGCCGGGTGGCGGCGGCTATGGCCCAGCCGAAAAGCGCGATCCGGATGCTGCCCGGCGTGACAGAGATTTCGACTACGTCATCGCCAAGTAAGACCTTCCGGAGGCCGGGAGGAGCGCAGGCTTCGCCCGGTCCCAGATACCGGAATAACTAGGGGAACCGGAGATGAAATTCGAGAACAAGCGTGCAGCGGGCATAAAGTCGTCGCCAAGCATGGCAATCGCCATGGCCGCCAAGAAACTGCCGGCTGAAGGCCACGACATTATCGATCTGTCTCTGGGCGAGCCGGATTTCGAGCCGCCGGTCCATGTTACCGAAGCAGCCTGCGAAGCCATTCGCAGGGGCAGGGTGCGCTACGGCGCGCCGGCAGGCATGGAGAGCCTGCGCCAGGCGATCGTCGGTAAATTCAAGACCGAGAATGACCTTGATTACACGGTCGACGAGGTCACGGTGGCTAACGGTGCCAAGCAGATACTGTTTGACGTGTTTCTGGCCACGCTGGAGCCGGGCGACGAGGTCATCATTCCCACGCCGTGCTGGGTATCCTACGGCGACATCGTCTCCCTGCATGGTGGCGAGCCGGTCTATATCAATTGCGGACCTGATGCCGGCTTCAAGCTCACCGCCGAGAAACTCGACGCAGCGATCACGCCAAAGACCCGCTGGCTGATGCTGAATTCGCCGTCCAACCCGACCGGTGCGATCTATACGGCTGATGAATACCGGGCACTTGCCGGCGTTCTGGAACGCCACCCTCAGGTGCTGGTGGTCTCGGATGAGATATACGAGCACATCCTTCTCAAGGACGTCCCGTTCGTTTCTTTCGGCCAAGCCTGCCCGGAGTTGCGGGAACGTACGCTGATCGTCAACGGCGTTTCCAAGGCCTATGCGATGACCGGATGGCGCGTCGGCTATGCCGCAGGCCCGAAGGCCTTGATCGCAGCGCTCAACAAGATGCAATCGCAGAGCGTCTCATCGGTTTCGACCGTAGCGCAGGCGGCTGCCCTGGCGGCGATCACCGGTGATCAGGCATTTGTCGGCAAGGCCGCAGAAACCTTCGCCAAACGGGCGAAAATCATTGTCGGACATCTAAGCAAGATCGAAGAGCTCGACTTTACCCCGCCGGACGGTGCCTTTTACGCTTTCATCGGCGTCGAAAGGCTGCTCGGCAAGAAGACGGCGAATGGAGAGATCATCGCCGACGACACGGCGTTCGCCTCGCATCTTCTGCATCGTTTCGGCCTGTCGAGCGTGCCCGGTGCCGCGTTCGGCGCACCGGGGTTCATACGCCTCTCGATCGCGGCCTCCGACCTTGAATTGGAGAGCGCCTGCGCGCGCCTTGCCACCATGGTGCGTTCACTCGAGGGCTGAGCAAAGTCGACAACAACCAGTTTCAATCAGGCCGCATCGGCATTCTTCGCTGCGGCCTCTAACGGAGGGTTACATCCATGAAAACCGAAGACCTGAAGCACGCGCTGGGCGCCGGCCTTCTCTCATTCCCGGTAACGCATTTCGATGCCGAGGGAAACTTCAACGCCAAAAGCTATGCGGAGCATGTCAATTGGCTTTCCGGCTTCGAGGCGGCCACGCTGTTTGCCGCCGGCGGGACGGGCGAGTTCTTTTCGCTGACGCCGGAGGAAATTCCGCAGATCGTACGTGTCGCCAAGGAAGCAGCCGGCAAGACGCCAATCGTATCCGGCTGTGGCTACGGCACCAATATTGCTGTCTCGATTGCCAAATCCGTCGAAAAGGCGGGTGCAGATGGCATCTTGCTGCTGCCGCACTATCTCATCGATGCGCCGCAAGAAGGTCTTTACCGGCATATCAAGGCGGTGTGCCAGGCCACCGGCATGGGTGTGATGGTCTACAACCGCGACAATTCCGTTCTTCAGGCCGATACCCTTGCTCGGCTTTGCGATGAATGCCCGAACCTCGTCGGCTTCAAAGACGGCACTGGCGACATCGGCCTCGTCCGCCAGATTACCGCGAAGATGGGTGATCGCCTGACCTATCTGGGCGGCATGCCGACGGCTGAACTCTTTGCCGAAGCCTATCTCGGAGCCGGCTTCACCACTTATTCTTCCGCCGTCTTCAACTTCGTCCCGGGCCTGGCGCTGGAATTCTACAAGGCACTGCGTGCCGGTGAGCGCGCCAGATGCGAGGAAATCTTGAACGGCTTCTTCTACCCGTTTATGGCGATCCGCAACCGTGCGAAGGGTTATGCCGTGTCCGCCATCAAGGCCGGCGTACGCCTTCAGGGCTTTGATGCAGGTCCCGTTCGCTCGCCGCTGCAGGATCTGACAGCCGAGGAAATTTCGATGATGGAAGCCTTGATTGAGCAACACAAGCGCTAGCCAGGAAAGGGCCATCCATGTCATTGACAGGGGCGGCTCGGCCTGCCGCTATGCGCCAGTTCACCCAGCAGTCGGAGATAACATGACGATCCACCAGAACCTGATTGCCGGCGAATGGGTCGGCAGCGATGCGACCAAAAACATCAACCCGTCCAATACCGGCGACGTAGTGGGCGAGTACGCTCGGGGCTCTGTTGAAGATACCAAGGCGGCAATCGCGGCGGCCAAGGCTGCCTTCCCATCCTGGTCGCGCTCCGGCATCCTCGAGCGCCATGCCATCCTGCGCAAGACCGCCGACGAGATTCTCGCTCGCAGGGACGAAATCGGTCGCCTGCTGTCGCGAGAAGAAGGCAAGACGCTCGCTGAAGGAATCGGCGAGACCGTGCGCGCCGGCCAGATCTTTGATTTTTTCGCAGGCGAGTGCCTGCGCCTTGCCGGCGAGTTGCTGCCCTCGGTGCGCCCGAACATCGGCGTCGAGATTACCCGTGAGCCGGTCGGCGTCGTCGGCGTCATTACGCCGTGGAACTTCCCGATCGCCATCCCCGCCTGGAAGATCGCGCCCGCGCTCTGCTACGGCAACACGGTCGTCTTCAAGCCGGCCGAACTCGTCCCGGGCTGCTCTTGGGCGATCGTCGACATTTTGGTCCGCGCCGGCCTGCCGAAGGGGGTGCTGAACCTTGTCATGGGCAAGGGCTCCGTCGTCGGCCAGACGATGCTCGACAGTCCAGACGTCCATGCCGTCACGTTCACCGGCTCTACCGGTACCGGCAAGCGCGTCGCCACTGCCTCCGTAGAACATAACCGCAAGTACCAGCTCGAAATGGGCGGCAAGAATCCTTTCGTCGTGCTCGACGATGCGGATCTCAATGTCGCGGTCGAAGCTGCCGTCAACTCGGCCTTTTTCTCGACCGGCCAGCGTTGCACGGCCTCCTCGCGAATCATCGTCACGGAAGCTATCCATGACCGGTTCGTTGCCGCCGCGGGCGAGCGCCTGAAAAGCGTCGTAATCGACGATGCCCTGAAGGCAGGCACCCATATCGGTCCGGTCGTCGATGAGACGCAGTTGAAACAGGACACGGATTACATCGAAATCGGCAGACAAGAAGGCGCAAAGCTTGCCTTCGGCGGCGAGCTTCTGAAGCGCGATACGCCTGGCTTCTACCTTCAGCCGGCACTCTTCACTGAGGCGACGAACGACATGCGTATCTCGCGCGAAGAGATTTTTGGCCCAGTTGCCGCGGTCATCCGCGTCAAGGATTATGAGGAGGCGCTGGCCGTCGCCAACGACACGCCATTCGGCCTTTCCTCCGGCATCGCCACGACGAGCCTCAAGCATGCGACGCATTTCAAACGCAATGCGGAAGCCGGCATGGTGATGGTTAACCTGCCGACGGCGGGGGTCGACTTCCATGTGCCGTTCGGGGGCCGCAAAGGCTCGTCGTACGGGTCGCGCGAGCAGGGCAAAAACGCCAACGAGTTCTATACAACCATCAAGACCGCCTACACTTTGGCGTGAAGCCTGAGCAGGCGCAGAAGCAGAGCAAAAGCGAAACTCGCTTAGCCATCCCGGTGCCAAGTAATCCTAGTGGCCGTTCGATTCCGTTGAAGGTGCTAGGCCCGCTTGGCTGCTGTCGGGCTCGAAGCTAACTTAAGTGGCGAATTGGAATCCAACCCATCACGCCTTCCGTGCTCGTGATTTGCACTCGAAAGTCGCATAAAATGCAGTGTGGAAGGCAATCTTCGCTACAGAAATCTCCCGCGATCTGATCAGCATGCTGGGTGCGCCGCAGTTCGCAGCCAAGCATCTTTTCTCTATTTCCCGACGCGAGGTCAGTAAGCTGTATGGCTTTTTGGTGCGGTATCAGCTCTCTGCGAAAATCAACATCGAAAGGCCCCGCCGATGGATGGGGCCTCCGATCTTTAGAACCCGTATTTCGGCGGTGTCGATCCTTCCTTGTAGATCACTGCGGCGTCCGTGGCGCCGTAGGCTGTGTCGGTTTTCTCAAGGATTTTCGTATAGTCGCTTGTCTTGATGAGGTGATCGTAGGCTGCTTTGAGAGCTTCGAGCATCTTTTCCGAATCGAGATTATCCCGATGGCTACTGCTACTCAGAAAATCGTCCTGCCGTCCTCGCGCGACATCCGCTTCAACCAGCAGCCCCGTTACGATGCGTCCGAACCGCTTGAAGCAGTTCTTGCGATAGCGCTGCATCATTTGAGGTGCGGGACAGCAAGACCGCGCCTACCATCTCAGAGAGGGTCCGGAGGGCTTGTGAACGACTGTCCTTTGTCTGCTCTTCGGATGGCGCGTCCAGCAAGCTGGCATAGGCTTGAATCGCCTGCGTGAATACACTGCGGATGTTTTCCGGCTGTCGGGCTGCCTCGCCTGCCAGCGCCGGCAGAAGACATCCCTGAGCTACATTGTCGCGGTGCCTGTCCGACAGGTAAGCGTGGATGAACGCGGCGCGACGATCCGCAGTGTCCTCCAGATAGTCTTCCCAGAAGCCAAATGTCTGCGCAAGCGCAGCCGTACAAGCCTCCTCAACGAGTTGCGCTTTGGAATTGAACTGCTTGTAGAAGCCGCCATGGGTCAGTCCGGCCTCGCTCATCAGATCATTGATAGCCACGCCATCCATGCCCTTCTCGCGAAAGAGGGCGCTGGACATAGATACAACTCGTTCCCGGTTCTGGCGGGCTTGTTCACGGCTCACGCGCATGGCCTTGCTCCAAAAAGATGTTGACTGACATCTAACAGATATTTAGATGTCAAACAACATCTTTAAGGATGCTTGTGGTCCCCGCAGGTGCTGAAGCGGGGCACCCATTCAACATGCGTGGAGAACGAGAATGCCACTTTGGAAAGTTTATCATCCGGTCGGCGCCTATTCGCAGAAAGACAAGAAGGCGATCTCGCAGTCGCTGTCTGACCTCTATGGCCGCATGATGCCGCGCTTCTATGTCGGCGTGATCTTCCAGGAGGTCAGTGCCGACAATTTCTACATTGGGGGAGAGCCTAACGCACAGTTTGTCCGTATCTGGGTCGATCATGTTGCCCGGACCTTCACATCCGATGCAATGAAGGTCGGCTTCTTCAACAGGATCAACGAAATCCTGGCTCCCTGGATCTCGCAACGCGGTTACGACTGGGAAATCCACATCGATGAAACGCCGTTCGATCTCTGGACCATCCAGGGGCATTTTCCACCACGGGAAGGCACCGAAGATGAAAAGCGCTGGATGAGCGAGAACCGCGCTTCTCCCCGCACCCACGCATAGTTCTTCTGGGAGACACAGATGTCTATCATACCAAAAGACGGTCGCATTCTCATCACCGGCGCATCTTCCGGGATCGGAGAAGCGTACGCCATAAAACTTGCCGGACGCGGGCACAAACTGAGCCTTCTCGCGCGGAGAAAGGATCGCCTTGAAGCGCTGGCACAAAGGCTGAGGTCCGATTTCAGCGCTGATGCGGAAACCATTGTCGCTGACCTCGAAGACGCCGTTCATCTCGGCCGCCTAGAAGAGCGCCTTACCCGCGACGACTTCTCTGGCGTTATAAACAATGCCGGTGCTGGCGGTCTCGGTTTCCTTGCAGACTCGTCCACGCAAAGTGTCGAGCGAACCGTTACGTTGAATATCGTTGCTCTTACGCGGTTGTCACGGGCCGCTCTGATTGCTTTCAAACGCAAGAACGCAGGGTTGCTCGTAAATATCGGCTCAGTGCTTGCGCATGCGCCGTCTCCAGGCGGTGCCATCTACAGCGGCTCGAAAGCATTTGTGCTGAACTTCACACGTTCCCTGCAAATGGAATTTGCCGAGACGGATGTGAGTATCCAGCTTGTCATGCCGGGGCCTGTCCGGACTGAATTCTTTTCCAGTCAGGGAATGGACGGATCTGTCTTTCCCGCCGCCGCCTACCTCAGTGCTGATGAACTCGTCGAAGCGGCGTTGGCGGGTCTGGAGAATCGGGAGCTTGTTACCGTACCGTCTCTTCCTGACCTGCAAAGCTGGGAACGCCTGGAGACCATTCGACGGGAATTCCTGGCCGCGACGATGTCAGGCAAAGTCGCTGACCGATATGGGGCTGGAGACCCAGCTTTGGAATAAGTGACAGTTAGCTTGCAAAACGATCGCTACGGGTTTGAGTGGCGACAAACCCGCCCCGGCGGCCCGGTGCTCGGATGCGCAACTTCGAAAGCGCTCTGAAACTCTATTGTATAGGCGCAGGGCGTTATCCGACCACGAGCAGAGGATATTTTGGGGTGCACGGCTTTTTCGTCGTTCCCTCGCTGCGAACGTCAGGACAGTCGTCGCACGCGGCCGGATCGTCCTTTGCTCCTGGAATCGTGCCTCAAACTACGCATTCGCAAGCCGACTGTGGTCTGCGAAGCGTCCTTACTGAATCGATCAGTCCATCTTGTCGTCGAAATTCGTACTATGACCCAAATGCCGCAGTGATATTTTCACTCAGACGATCTCGTAAGGTATTGCACCTCGACTGTGTGGAGTGACCATGATCTTGCGTTTCAATGGTGGTACGGCACGCTGCTGGCAGTTGGTGCGCTCGCAGATGCGGCAGGAGATGCCGATCGGATCGAACGCTGCCCGGTTTCCGAGGTCGATCTTGTCGGCGTAGACGAAGGCGCCGGCATAGGCGATCTCGCATCCGAGCGCGATGGCGTAGCGGCGCTGCGGCGCGTTGAAGCCGCCACCGGCCTTGGCCAGTTCGGTCGCGACGCTGAGATAGCGCACGCCGTCCGGGGTCTCGGCCAATTGACGGATGAGGCGGCCCGGAGTTTCGAATGCCTGATGGACATTCCATAGGGGACAGGCTCCGCCGAAACGGGCGAACTGCAATTTCGCAGCACTGTGACGCTTGGTTATGTTGCCGGCCCGGTCGATGCGGGCGAAGAAGACCGGAACGCCTTTCAGTTCCGGTCGCTGCAGGGTCGAAAGGCGATGTGCGACCTGTTCGATGCTTGCGCCGAAGCGCGCGGCCAGAAGTTCCAGATCATGACGCAGTTCCTTGGCCTCAGAAAGGAACAACTGGTATGGCAGGATCAGTGCGCCGGCAAAATAGTTGTAGAGGCCAATCCTGCATATCTCGAAAGCTTCAGCGGAGCGGAAGTTCGCCTTTCGCGCCAATGCCGTCACTTCTTCACCCATTTCCAACTCGGCGATCTGGAAAGCTATTTGGAAATTGCGGGTTGCAGTTGGCGAATAAGGGTTCAGGAAGAGCAGCTTTGACCTGGCATCGAAGCGCCGGATGATATCCTCGTCTGCCGCCGCGCGTGCCACACGTACCCCGTGCCGGCTTTCAAGATGGGCGCCAAGGGCAGCTCCGGTCTCCCGTTCGCCGATGCCCAATTCGCCGGCCAGCCGCTCGGCTGCGATATCGAGCTCGTGAATATAATTGTCGACGAAATGGAAGAAGTCGCGCACCTCCTCGTAAGGGGTCGGCTCGTTGAATGCGCTCGATTGGCCGAAACGATCATCGAGGCTTGCAAGCTGCTCGCTGCTTCGCCGAAAGGCCTGATGACAGGCAATCAGCGCGCGCGCCAACCCCGGCGCATTCTGGGTGATCAGCTTCAATTCCTGGAGATTGGGCTTGTAGTTGTCGAATACGGGATCGGCCAGCGCCTCGGTGACTGCCGAAAGCAGCCGGTCGTCGTCTCCCAGTGAGATGGCGCCGATATCGATCTGGAAGTTCTCGGCTAAAGCTAGGAGCACTGCCGCCGAAACCGGCCGCTGATTATTCTCGATCTGGTTGAGGTAGCTGGTCGAGATGCCGATGCGCTCGGCAAAGACGGCTTGCGTAACCTTATGAGATTCGCGGATTTCCCGGATCTTGCGGCCTACATAAAGTTTTCGAGTCGCCATGTTTGCAATTTCGCAATTTACAATTTTCAAAACCTTACATTACACAAGCATACCTCTTCAACCATTTCCGCCTAGCCGACCGCGATTTATGGAAGCCACTCGGTGGCCAATCCTATCTCGGGGAGCGAAACGATGACCCTCTACACCGCAATCACGGCGAAATCCGGCGCCCGCCTCACTGCGACCAATGTTCTTGTCGTTGTGGCGGGATCGCTTCTCCTTGCGCTTTCAGCCAAGATTCAGGTGCCGTTCTATCCAATCCCCATGTCCATGCAGACATTCGTCGTCATCGGCCTTGGTTTGGCTCTTGGTTCAAGCCTGGGGTGGTGCACCGTGCTGCTCTATCTTGCCGAAGGTGCGGCTGGTCTGCCGGTTTTCGCCGGCACACCGGAGAAAGGTCTGGGCCTTGCCTATATGACGGGACCGACAGGCGGCTTCCTGATCGGTTTTCTGCTGGCAGCCGCCCTGGCCGGCTGGCTTGCTGAGCGGGGATGGGATCGCAACCCTTTGACCGCAATGGCTGCTGCTCTTCTGGCTGCCGCTGTCATCTATGTGCCGGGCCTGATCTGGCTGGGCAGTGTAATCGGTTTCGACAGGCCGGTTATGCAATTCGGCCTTATCCCTTTCATCCCCGGCGACATCGCCAAGGCATTGCTGGCAGCTCTCGTATTTCCGGTCGCCTGGAAGTGGCTCGACGCGCGGGGCAACCGCTGATGCGCGCCGTTCTCGAACAGCTTGAAGACCGCCGTTCAGAAGCCCGGTTCGGCGGCGGGCAAAAGCGAATCGATGCACAGCATGCCAAGGGCAAGCTGACCGCACGCGAACGCCTCGACGTTCTCCTCGATGAGGGATCGTTCGAGGAATACGACATGTACGTCACCCACCGCGCCACCGATTTCGGCATGGCCGGCCAGAAGGTCGCCGGCGACGGTGTGGTCACCGGCTGGGGAACGATCAACGGCCGTCTGGTCTATGTCTTCTCCCAGGATTTCACCGTTCTCGGCGGCTCGCTGTCGGAAACCCACGCCCAGAAGATATGCAAGATCATGGACATGGCCGTGCGCAACGGCGCGCCGGTGATCGGACTGAACGACAGCGGCGGCGCCCGCATCCAGGAAGGCGTGGCTTCGCTCGCCGGCTATGCCGACGTGTTCAAGCGCAATGTCGATGCCTCGGGCGTCGTGCCGCAGATCTCGGTCATCATGGGACCATGTGCGGGCGGTGCGGTCTACTCGCCCGCCATGACCGATTTCATCTTCATGGTGCGCGACAGTTCCTACATGTTCGTCACCGGTCCGGACGTGGTGAAGACGGTCACCAACGAGATCGTGACGGCCGAAGAGCTCGGCGGCGCACGCACCCATACGGCAAAATCGTCGGTCGCCGACGGCGCCTACGACAACGACATCGAGGCGCTGGAGCAGGTGCGCGCGCTGTTCGATTTCCTGCCGCTCAACAACCGTGAAAAGCCGCCGCTTCGCCCATTCTACGACGACCCGTCGCGGCTGGAAATGCGGCTCGATACGCTCGTGCCGGACAGCGCCAACAAGCCTTACGACATGCGCGAGCTTATTCTGGCGCTGGCCGACGAGAGCGATTTCTTCGAAATCCAGGAAGCATTCGCCAGAAACATCATCACCGGCTTCCTGCGCATCGAAGGCCAGACGGTCGGCGTTGTCGCCAACCAGCCGATGGTACTCGCCGGTTGCCTCGACATCGACAGTTCGCGCAAGGCAGCACGCTTCGTGCGCTTTTGCGACGCCTTCTCCATCCCGATCCTGACGCTGGTCGACGTGCCGGGTTTCCTGCCGGGAACGGCACAGGAATATGGCGGCGTCATAAAGCATGGGGCGAAGCTGCTCTTCGCTTATAGCCAAGCGACCGTGCCGATGGTGACGCTGATCACGCGCAAAGCCTATGGCGGCGCTTACGACGTCATGGCCTCGAAACATATCGGCGCCGACGTCAACTACGCCTGGCCAACCGCAGAAATCGCGGTGATGGGCGCCAAGGGCGCGACCGAAATCCTCTATCGCTCCGAACTTGGCGACAAGGACAAGATCGCCGCCCGTACCAGGGAATATGAAGAGCGTTTCGCCAATCCCTTCGTGGCCGCCGAACGCGGCTTCATCGACGAGGTGATCATGCCGCATTCCTCGCGCCGACGCATCGCCCGCGCCTTTGCTGCGCTACGCGGCAAGAGCGTCGAGACGCGCTGGAAGAAGCACGACACGATACCGCTGTGAGGCCGCAGATGTTCAAGAAAATCCTCATCGCCAATCGCGGCGAAATCGCCTGCCGGGTCATCAAGACGGCGCAGAAGCTCGGCATCGCCACCGTCGCCGTCTATTCGGATGCCGACCGCGAGGCGCTGCATGTGAAGATGGCCGACGAGGCCGTGCATATCGGCCCGCCGCCGTCCAACCAATCCTACATCGTCATCGGCAAGATCCTTGATGCGGTGAAGGCAACCGGGGCGGATGCCGTGCATCCGGGCTACGGCTTCCTGTCGGAGAACGCCAATTTCGCCGAGGCACTGAAGGCTGAAGGCGTTGCCTTCATCGGCCCGCCGCCGGTGGCGATCGAGGCGATGGGCGACAAGATCACCTCCAAGAAGATCGCCGCATCGGCCGGTGTCTCGACGGTGCCCGGCCATATGGGCCTGATCGCGGACGCGGACGAGGCCGTCAAGATCGCCGGCGAGATCGGCTATCCCGTGATGATCAAGGCCTCGGCTGGCGGCGGCGGCAAGGGCATGCGTATTGCCTGGAACGACGCCGAGGCCCGTGAAGGTTTCCAGTCGTCGAAAAATGAGGCGAAATCTTCCTTCGGCGACGATCGCATCTTCATCGAAAAGTTCGTCACCCAGCCGCGCCATATCGAGATTCAGGTGTTGGGCGACCAGCATGGTAATCTCATCTATCTCGGCGAGCGTGAATGCTCGATCCAGCGGCGCAACCAGAAGGTCATCGAGGAAGCTCCCTCGCCATTTCTGGATGCTGCAACACGCAAAGCCATGGGCGAGCAGGCGGTGGCGCTGGCCAAGGCTGTCGGCTATTTCTCGGCAGGCACGGTCGAGTTCATCGTCGATGCCGATAAGAAATTCTACTTCCTCGAAATGAACACACGGCTTCAGGTCGAGCATCCGGTGACGGAGCTGATCACCGGCATCGATCTGGTCGAAGAGATGATCCGCGTTGCCGCTGGCGAAAAGCTGCGCCTCACCCAGTCTGATGTGAAGCTGAATGGCTGGGCGATGGAAAGCCGGCTCTATGCGGAGGATCCCTATCGCAATTTCCTGCCGTCGATCGGACGGCTGAGCCGCTATCGTCCGCCTGCGGAGGGTATTCGCGAAAATAGCATCGTCGTGCGCAACGACACCGGCGTCTTCGAAGGCGGCGAGATATCGATGTATTACGACCCGATGATCGCCAAGCTGTGCACATGGGCGCCCGACAGGCTGACAGCCATCAACGCCATGGGCAAGGCTCTCGACGATTTCGAGGTCGAAGGCATCGGCCACAATCTGCCATTCCTGTCGGCAGTCATGGACCATCCGCGTTTTCGCGAAGGCCGGCTCACCACCGCCTTCATCGCCGAGGAATATCCGGACGGCTTTGCAGGCGTCGAGCCGTCATCGGACGATGCAAGGAAGCTCGCGGCAATCGCTGCTTTCATCAATCTCAGGGCTCAGAAGCGCAGCGTGCTGATTTCCGGGTCAATGGATAATCACCGCCGCATCATTGGCAGCGACTGGGTGGCGACGCTGGCCGGCGACAGCTTTGCAATCACGGTCAGGGAAGAAGGCGGCAAGACCATCGTCAGTTTCGGCGACGGCCCTTCGATCTCGGTCGCCAGCGATTGGCTTCCCGGCCGCAGCCACGCGCAATTCACCGTCGATAATGAGACGATCGGTGTGAAGACCGTGCCTGCTGCAACAGGTATGCGCCTGCGCTGGCGCGGCATGGATGTCGTGGCCTATGTGCGCACCCCGCGCGTTGCCGAACTGGCGTTGCTGATGCCGGAAAAGCTGCCGCCGGATACGTCGAAGATGCTGCTTTGTCCGATGCCCGGCGTGATCACCGCAGTCACCGTAAAGGCTGGAGACCAGGTCGAGGCCGGGCAAGCACTTGCCACTGTGGAAGCCATGAAAATGGAGAACGTGCTGCGCGCCGAGCGTCGGGGCGTCGTGGCGCGCATTGCGGCGGAGGCCGGCGCCAGCCTGGCGGTTGACGAACTCATCATGGAATTCGAGTGAGAGCAAATCGATGAGCGACCGCGTAACCTATGATGACTGGCAGAAACTCGCCGAGCGCGAGTTGAAAGCCTCGCCGGAGAGCATTGTCTGGCAGACGCCGGAAGGCATCGCGGTCAAGCCGCTCTACACGGCCGACGATCTCGAAGGCATAAACCAGCTTGACTCCCTGCCCGGCCTGAAGCCGTTCCTGCGCGGCCCGCGTGCCACCATGTATGCCGGCCGCCCGTGGACGATCCGGCAATATGCCGGCTTTTCGACAGCCGAAGAATCCAATGCCTTCTACCGCAAGGCGCTCGCTGCCGGACAGAAGGGCCTCTCCGTCGCCTTCGATCTCGCCACTCACCGCGGCTACGATTCGGACCATCCGCGCGTCGAAGGCGATGTTGGCAAGGCAGGTGTCGCGATCGACTCGGTCGAGGATATGAAGATCCTGTTCGACGGCATTCCGCTCGAGGAGATGTCGGTTTCGATGACAATGAACGGCGCGGTGATCCCGATCCTCGCCAGTTTCATTGTCGCCGGCGAAGAACAGGGCGTGCCACGCGCTCAACTGTCGGGAACCATCCAGAACGACATTCTCAAGGAGTTCATGGTCCGCAACACCTACATCTACCCGCCTGAGCCCTCGATGCGGATCATCGCCGACATTATCGAATATACAGCCAGGGAGATGCCGAAGTTCAACTCCATCTCCATCTCCGGCTATCACATGCAGGAAGCGGGCTCGACGCTGGTACAGGAACTGGCTTTCACGCTGGCCGACGGGCGCGAATATGTGCGGGCGGCCATCGCCAAGGGCCTGAATGTCGATGAATTCGCCGGCCGACTTTCCTTCTTCTTCGCCATCGGCATGAACTTCTTCATGGAAGCTGCCAAGCTGCGGGCGGCTAGGTTGCTGTGGTCGCGCATCATGGAAGAATTCCAGCCGAAGAAACAGTCGTCGCTGATGCTGCGCACGCATTGCCAGACCTCCGGCGTATCCCTGCAGGAGCAGGACCCATACAACAACATCGTGCGCACCGCCTTCGAGGCCATGTCGGCGGCCCTTGGCGGCACGCAGTCGCTGCACACCAATTCCTTTGACGAGGCGATTGCGCTGCCAACGGAGTTTTCCGCCCGCATCGCCCGCAACACACAGCTCATCCTCCAGCATGAGACTGGCGTCACCAAGGTCGTCGATCCCCTCGCCGGTTCCTACTATGTCGAAAGCCTGACCCATGAGCTGGCTGAAAAGGCCTGGGCGCTGATCGAGGACGTCCAGGCGAGGGGCGGCATGACCAAGGCCGTTGCCACCGGCCTGCCCAAGCGCATGATCGAGGAAGCTGCGACCCGCCGACAGGCCGCCGTCGACAAAGGCGAGGAAGTCATCGTCGGCGTCAACAAATACCGCCTCGAGACCGAAGACCAGATCGACATTCTCGACATCGACAACGCCGCCGTACGGCTGTCGCAGATTGCCCGCATCGAGCGGACGAAACGGCAGCGCGATCCCAATCGAGTAGCCGAAACGCTCGCTGCACTTGGCGAAGTTGCGGCCAGCGGCCAAGGGAATATCCTAGAAGCGGCAGTGGAGGCAGTGCGTGCCCGAGCCACAGTCGGGGAAATTTCCGACGCCATGCGCAAGGTCTTCGGCGACCATACCGCCGTTCCGGAAGTGGTCCGCAAGGTCTATGGCAAGGCCTATGACAGCGAACCGGAGTTCAAGACGCTGGTTTCCCGTCTCGAAAATTTTTCAAACTCGCTCGGTGGCAAGCCGAAGATCATGGTCGCAAAGCTCGGTCAGGACGGACATGACCGCGGCGCCAAGATCATCGCCTCCGCCTTCGGCGATATCGGCTTCGACGTCGTTGCAGGGCCGCTGTTCCAGACGCCGATTGAGGCAGCCGATCTGGCCATCGCCTCGAAAGTGCATGTCGTCGGCGTCTCTTCGCTGGCGGCCGGCCACAAGACGCTGCTGCCGCAACTGGTCGACGCGTTGAAGCAGAAGGGCGCTGAGAACGTCATCGTGATCTGCGGCGGTGTCGTGCCGCGCCAGGACTATCAGTTCCTGCTCGACCATGGCGTAGTGGCGGTGTTCGGGCCTGGCACCAATGTGCTCGACGCTGCGCGCGCCGTACTTGATCTTATGGAGGGTAAGCGTCGGAACACCTGACCTGGAAGCATTCGGGAAAAGAACGGTTAGCGTTCTCGGCGAGGTGGAAGACACGAATATGCGCTGTAAGGCCGCCTAACGGTGGCAAGTCTCGCGGACTTTTTTCGTCAATCCCGAAGAACCGGTATGGATGGCTCGGCTGCTGGTCCTCTGCCCGCCTCGCCGTTCGCGCAAACTCACCCCTCGACATGAAGGATCGTCTGAAGGACAGGGGATGTCGCTGGTTGGGCGGTAGCGACGGACGGCATGCTGGGTCGAAATCGACAAGGCCCTCTACGACGACGAGCTCCGCTATCTCCGTACGGATATCTACGCTTGGGAGGACACAGGGCCTTTCTCACCTTTCCTGCGCTAATGCTTAGGATTCGCCAAGCTCCGCATGCAACTTGGCTGGCGTTCTTCTATTGCAAATCCTGCTGGTGGTCATGAGATGGTGCATTTGCGACAGATCCGGTTTCGATCGTGAGCGCAGCGGACATCCTCGTGGTTGCCGTTGGGCGCCCTGAAATGATTCCGGGCAATTGGGTGAAGCCGGGTGCCACGGTAATCGATGTCGGTATCAATCGCATAGAGCGCGATGGAAAGCCGAAGCTGGTCGGCGACGTTGATTTCGAGAGTGCCGCCGCTGTGGCAGGTGCGATCACCCCGGTGCCCGGTGGGGTGGGTCCCATGACCATCGCTTGCCTGCTGGTTAACACCCTCACTGCCTGCTGCCGTGCCCATGGTCTCGGCGAGCCGGATATCCTTTCAGCTTGAAAGTGCTGCTACGCCGTTCTAGGACGTGCCCGATGACCTTCCAGGAGATTTCATGACTCAGTTTGCCCTAGCCGTGACTTGCCCGTCCACACGCGGGATCGTTGCCGCTATCACCACCTACCTGACTGAGAATGGATGCAACATAACCGACAGTTCGCAATTCGATGACAGCGAGAGCGGCAATTTCTTCATGCGGACCAGCTTCAAGTCGGAAACTGGCGCCGATCTCGCTGGCTTACGCGCCGGATTTGCAGCGACCGCCAAGTCGTTCGGCATGACCTATGCCTTCCATGACGAGACCGAGAGGATGAAGGTCGTGATCATGGTTTCGCGCTTTGGCCATTGCCTGAACGATCTGCTCTACCGCTGGCGGATCGGCGCATTACCGATCGACATCGTGGCGGTGATCTCCAACCATATGGATTACCAGAAAGTGGTCGTGAACCACGATATTCCGTTTCACTGCATCAAGGTGACGAAGGCCAACAAGACCGAAGCCGAGATGATGCAGATGCGCATTGTCGAGGAAGTCGGTGCGGAATTGATCGTTCTCGCGCGCTACATGCAGGTGCTGTCGGATGAGATGTGCCGGAAGATGTCGGGGCGGATCATCAATATCCACCATTCTTTCCTGCCGAGCTTCAAGGGAGCCAATCCCTACAAGCAGGCCCATGATCGGGGCGTGAAGCTGATCGGCGCCACGTCGCATTACGTCACCGCAGATCTCGACGAGGGTCCGATCATCGATCAGGACACTGTCCGGGTGACGCATGCCCAGAGCCCAAGCGATTATGTTTCGCTTGGTCGCGATGTGGAAAGCCAGGTGTTGGCCCGTGCGATCCATGCACATATTCATCGCCGCGTCTTCCTCAACGGTGATCGAACCGTCGTTTTTCCGGCCTCACCCGGATCCTATGCTTCCGAGCGGATGGGGTAAGGGCTGTCGGCAAGCGCTACGGCAGACTTTTGACAGCCGAATAAAAAAATGCGCCGTACTTGTCAGGTACGGCGCATTTTTTTTAGAAAACATACGCTCGGCGTAGTCGCGAATAGCCGGCCTATACCGCTGCAACCAGTTGCACTTCCACGGGGGAATTGCCCGGCAGCGTCGCGACGCCGACTGCTGCGCGGCTGCCTATTCCCCGCTCGCCAAGCCTGGATTTCAGAAACTCGGACGCGAAGTCCGCCAGCTTCGAGTGTGCCGTAAAACCGGGCTCGGCAGCGATGTAGACCGTGAGGCTCAGGATGGCGGAAAGGCTTTCGCCCTCCGCAAGCTGCGCTTCGGCTGCCGCCAGCGCGTTGCTGCAGGCCAGGATCATCGCGTCCTTATGTAGGCCTGGGTCTGCATCGGCGAGCACTGGTCCGGTAAATTGCAGTACGCCATCCTTGCGCGGGGTCATTCCGGCCGTGAATATCATGCTGCCGTGCCGTGTCGCGGGGAGGTACAACCCCTGCGGCACCGGGTTCTTTTTATCCGCCGCGTTGCCGATCATGCGCGGTACCGGTCGACAAGGGTTACGAGACGCTTGGAGGCTGCAACGGCAGCGGCGTGGTCCTGCGAGAAGTTCAGGCGCACACTGCTTTCGGAAAACGGGCTGAACTCTGTTCCCGGTGTCACTATGACACCTGCTTGCAGGCGCAGGATACGGACAAAATCGTTGCCCGCCACGGACAGATGCGGCAGTGCCGGAAAAATGTAGCTACCTGCTTCGGTCGTACGGACTTGAATGCCTGAAGTCGCGCGGAAAACCTTCAACAGATCATCGCGGATCGCCTGGTGCTTGCGAATGCGCTCGTCCATCCATCCAGCCGGTTCGTTGAACCAGGTGCGCAAAACGGCCTGGCTATAGCCGCCGGCACGCAGCGATACGATTGCCTGCAGTTTCTCCATTCGGGAGATGATTTCCTTTGAGCCAAAGGCTACCCCCAGCCGATAGCCGCTGAGCGATTCCGTCTTTGACGGGCCCATGATGGTCACGACATTTTCCGCATCCACCTGCTGTGCGCGTAGGTGCGTATAATTCACGCCAGAATACAGAAGGCGCGAATAGAGCTGATCGACGATGACTGTCGCGTTGTATCGGCTCGCCAGAACAGCAATCTCTTCAATCTCTTCGCGAGAATAGACGACGCCGACCGGATTGTTGGGGTTCGAGAACAGAAACACCTTTGCCCCCGATTTGAACGCGTCTTCCAACTGGCCAAGATCGAGACCCGCAGCACCCTCGGTCGTCGCATAATCCATTCGAACGGGGATCATTTTTCCTTCGCAGAATTCCACCAGTTTGCGGTTGGCAAAATAATCGGGCTGGACGATCGCCACCTTGTCGCCCTGCGATACGGTCGAGGCGACGGCCAGGAATAGCGCGCCCTGGGTGCCGGGGGTAATGATCATGCCATCGCGGGCATCGACAGGCGTTCCGGTGAAGCTGGCCAGCCGCTCGGCGAGTTCTTCGCGGATACCCAGATCGCCGCGGTATTCTGTGTAAGCCTGCTTGCCGCCGGCTTCGACACCTGCTGAAAAGACCTCGAATGAGTGGGGTGTTGGGGTGAACGCGTCCACATCACCGTGCGAGAAGTCCACCGGCCGCCCGGCGATCGTGTCACCACGCAACACTGAGTCGAGGCTGCCGGACAGTTGGCGCACCTCTTGTCCGGGCGCTGCGTCAGTGCCGAGGCGGCTGAATTTACTCTGGATGGTCATGGAAACTCCCGATTGACAGCCCTTCGGCTGCTGGAACGCGACGCCACTCTATGGCCTATATGAAACAATAAAATATGCTTGCCTCTTTCTTTAGAAGATAGAAAAAGTAAGGGGCTGTCCTAGGAGATTTGTTCTCTTAGGATGGCATGATGCGGTTAAAGCACTCGAAACTCACGATAATTCAGAC